>JALYJW010000006.1 GCA_030775085.1 Acidobacteriota bacterium
GGGCAAGGTTCATCTGACTGCCGACCGCCGACCGCCGACTGCCGACTCAATCGTCCCCGGGCACCCGTCTTGTAGAACGTCGAGCGGAGGAGTAGACGAATGAAACAGCGCGAGCTGATCGCCGTTGCGATCGCGACCTCGGTGTTCCTTTCCGGATGTGGCGGCGGAGAGAAGAAAAACGGCGGCAGCGGGGGCAGCGCCAACCGTCTCGTCATCGGGCTGAAGAGCAGCCCCACCAACCTCGATCCGCGCGTCGGCAACGACAACGCTTCGGGGCGAATCATGGATCTCTGCTGCAGCGGCCTCATCAAAGTCACGCCCGAGCTCGACTATGCGCCGGACGTGGCTGCGAGCTGGGAGACGCCGGACGACAAGACCATCATCTTCAAGCTCAATCCCAAAGCGATGTTCCAGAACGGCAAGCCGGTCACGGCGCAGGACGTCAAATGGACGTATGACTCGACCATGGGCGAAGGGCTCATGACTTCGAAGAAATCGGGCTATTCGGCCGTGGCCTCCATCGAGGCTCCTGACGCGCAAACGGTGATCTTTCGATTGAAAGAGCCGAACGGGGGCCTCTTCGACAACCTGAATCTGGGCATCGTTCCGCAGGGGACGGATACGAACGTCGCCAAGACCAAACCGATCGGGGCCGGTGCCTACAAAGTCGTCGCGTTCAAGACCGATGAAAGTGTCGAGCTGGAAGCATTCGAACAGTTCCACGGCGGCGCGCCGAAGATCAAGCGCCTCACCGTGCGCATCATCCCCGACATGACCACGATGGTGCTCGAGATGCGTCGCGGCACCGTCAACTTCGAAGTCAATCAGATCCCTTTCGAGAACGTCAGCGAGTTCGAGAAGAGCGCGAAGCAGCAGGTCATCAAAAAGCCGGGATCGGTATGGCAGTACCTCGCGTTCAACATGAGAGACCCGATCCTGTCGAAAGTGAACGTGCGGCGCGCCATCGCGCACGGCATCGACCGGCAGAAGATCGTGACCGAGTTGCTGCGCGGCCACGGCGTAGCGTCCGACAGCATGTTCGCCGAGGGACACTGGGCACGCGCCAACAACCTCCCCACCTACGCGTTCGATCCGGCGCGCGCGAAAACGCTCCTCGACGAAGCGGGCTTCAAGGATCCGGACGGCGACGGCCCGCAGCCGCGCTTCCGGCTTTCATTCAAGACATCGACGGACGTCGAAGCCAACCTCCGCGCGCAGATGACGCAACAGATGCTGCAGCAGATCGGCATCGGCGTCGACATCCAGACCAACGAGTTCGGCAAGTTCTTCGAGGACATCTCGAAGGGCAACTTCCAGATGTACTCGCTGAGCCGCAACGGAATCGGCGATCCCGACTTCTACTACATCATCTTCCACTCGGCGAACATCCCGCCCGAGGGACAGAATCGCGGTTACTACGGCAACCCGCGAGTCGACCGGCTGATCCTCGAAGGACGCTCGACCTTCGACCGCGCCAAGCGCAAGCAGATCTACGGCGAGATCCAACGCATCGTCCAGGAAGACCTCCCGTACGTCTCGCTCTATCACCAGATCAACGTGGCAGTGATGGACAAAGGCCTGCAGGGTTACACGATGTACCCGGCCGGCTTCTGGCTGGGGATACCGCAGATGAGCTGGCAGGAACAGTAGAGGCAGTCCGCAGTGGCGGAGTGGACGTGGTGGACTTCAGTGGACGTAGTGGACATCAGTGGACAGGTCCACGAAGTCCACAACGTCCACAACGTCCACCAAGTCCACTCGCCGACCCAATCAGTAATCCCCGAGCACGGTCTCCATCAACACCGCGCAGACCTGATACGGGTCCATGTTGGCCGCCGGGCGGCGATCTTCGAAATAGCCTTTGCCGGTGTTGGAAGTAGCCATCGGGATGCGGATGGAGGCGCCGCGATCGCTGATGCCCCAGCGGAACTGGTGGATGGGCGCGGTCTCGTGCAGTCCGGTCAGGCGCTCTTCGTTGTGCGCGCCGTAGACTTTGATGTGCTCCTCGTGGCGCTTCTCGAGCTTGCGCATGGCGTCTTCGATGATTTTGATGCCGCCGTCGGCGCGCATTTCTTTCGTGGAGAAGTTCGTGTGCGCGCCGGCGCCGTTCCAGTCGCCCTTCACCGGTTTCGGGTAAAGCGTGGCGCTGATGCCGAGGTCTTCGCCGATGCGATACAGCAGCCAGCGCGCGATCCATAGCTCGTCGGCCACTTCGATCGGTCCCAGCGCTCCAATCTGGAACTCCCACTGCCCGGGCATGACCTCGGCGTTGGTTCCGTAGATGCTGATTCCGGCGCGCTGGCAGGCGTCGGCGTGTGCTTCGACGAGCTCGCGGCCGAACACTTCATCGCTGCCGACGCCGCAGTAGTAGCCGCCCTGCGGCGCGGGGAAACCGTGATCGGGCCAGCCCAGCGGTCGGTTGCCGTCGAACATCGTGTATTCCTGCTCGATGCCGAACCAGGACTCGTGCGCTTCGTACTTTTCCGCGATCTCCCGCAGTTGCGCGCGCGTGTTGCTCCAATGCACGGAGCCGTCGGGATTCAGCACTTCGCAAAGAACGAGGATGTCATTCTCGCGGTGCAGCGGATCGGGAAAAATCTTGACCGGACGAAGCAGCAGGTCGCTGAAATGACCGCTGGCCTGGCTGGTGCTCGAGCCGTCGAATCCCCACTCCGGGACCTCGTCGACTTTCTTCACGGGCGCGTCGAGAATTTTCGTTTTCGAGCGCAGTTTTGCGGTCGGTCTCTGTCCGTCGATCCAAATGTACTCTGCGGTGATCTTGGCCAAGGTGTGTTACCTCCAGAAGGGCGTTTGAAGATGGGAGAAGATAGCAAGTTTGGCACGCCAGTCCAACGCTAAATTCCGTCACTGCTCCCCTGCACCGGGGCCGCTTCCATCTGCATCGCGGAGTCCCACACCACCACCTGATTTTTGCCGAGCGATTTGGCGCGATACATGGCCATGTCGGCGCGGCGCAGGAGCTCGCTGCGCTCCATGTCGAGCGAGGTCGTGCTGGTCGTGTCGGGGATGTAGCGGGCCACTCCGATCGAGGCGGAGAGGATTCCGCGCAGTCGAAGCGGCGGCATGCTGAATCCCCACTCCCGCTCCAGGAACGTCGTGGTCTCCACCGCGTCGCGGATCTCTTCGCAGATGCGCAGCCCTTCTTCCAGCGATGTCTCCGGAAGAATCATCACGAACTCGTCGCCGCCGTAGCGGGCCACCGTGGAGTCGCCCCGCTGCACGATGCGCTTCAGGAGAAAACCGACTTCGCGCAACACCTGACTGCCCGCCAGATGGCCATGGCAATCATTGACGACCTTGAAGTGGTCGAGGTCCATGAACAGCAGCACCGCTTCCTTGCCGCTGGAGCGGGCGTCGTTCATCGTTTCGTTGAGGCGGACGTGGAACCAGCGGTCGTTGTAGAGCCCCGTCAGATCGTCTTTCTTGGCCAGTTCGTGCGCGCGCTTGGCATCGAGCGCGTTCTGCAGCGTGAAGGACGTGTAGCCGGCGAAAATCTCCAGCAGCGTCATGTCGCGCCGGGTGAAGCTCTTCCCTTCCAGCCGGTTGATCAGCTCGAGCACACCGCAGACGTGCTTGCCGATGTAGACCGGCACGGCCACGACAGAATGCGTCTTGTGGCCGATCTGCGCATCGATGTCGGCGTAGAAGTACTGATCCTTCTCCACGTCGGCGGAAAGATAGGGAGTGCCGGTCTGGTAGACGCGTCCGACGATCCCATGCTGCGCGGGAAGGCGCGTACCGACCAGGTTGCGGCTGGAATCGCCGAACGTGGCGATGAACACCAGCTCGTTGTCCTTGCGCGTGGCGAGCTTGCGAAACGGATCGTCGAGCAGGATCGATCCCGACTCCGAAGGCACGAACTCGAACGCCTTCTGGAGGATCTGGCGCAGCACGAGATCGAGATCGACCTCGTTCTTGAGCGAAAGCCCCGCCTTATGCCGCTCGAGAAAGCGCTCCAGTTGCGGGGTTTCCAGCGAGTGGAAGTGGATCATCAGGGGACTCGACGGATTATAGGCCCTGTTGGACTTCGCGCTCCGCCGCGACGGCTTCCTGCTCGAACGAGATCATCGCGTAGGCGCGCCCGATCGAGCGGACATGCCGGAAGTGCCGCACGAACTCGATGACGTAGCGCCAGTAGAAGACGAGCAAACCGAGGCGATTGATCTGGCGGACGTGGGCCAGCTCGTGACGCAGCAGGCGCTCGATCGACGCGGTCGCGGCGCGCGGACTGACGTAGATGCGACGCCCGAGTGTGATGGCGATGACATCGCGCATCAGCCACGGCCGGAGCCACCACGGATAGCCGACGCGCACTCGCGCACGAGCTTCAACGATTGCTTCAGCCATGGCTTCAACAACGCCCTCGCCGATTGCCCGAGGCAGGTTCATGGCGTCTAAGACTTCTTCTTCAGCGACAGCGTCAGCGTGAACTTTGCGACCGGCTCGTCGCCGAGCTTCGACGGAACCGTGGCGATCACCGGAACCGTGGCTTCCTGCCGCTCGCCCGTTTCCAGAGCGCGTTGCAGGAGATCCTGAATCATTCGTCCTTCGTTGTTCGTGAAGTAGACCGGTCCTTCGGCGCGCTTGAGAAACTCCGCCTTCATGTCCTTGAAGAGGAAGTTCACGCGAAGATTCTTCTCGCGCACGAGCTTGAATGCGATCAGCCCGGCCGCCACGTCCGCGCCCATACAAAGCGTGCCGAGGTACATCGCATGGATGTCCCGGCGCCGGGTGCGCCAGTTGAGCGGAACGCGCACGACGCAGCGCTCATCGGTCAGCTCCACGATCTTCGGCGACGCCAGCCAGAGAAAGAAGACGTTCTGCAACGCCCACAGACGAACCATCGCGGTATTCATGTTCGCGGAGTCTACCGCGGCCGGCCTATGTGCACTGCCTACTCCAGCGATCTGCGCCGCGCGTACGGAATCATGACCCGCTCGTACAACGCGTCCGGCAAGAGCCGCATGGTGCGCATGAGCAGAGACATGCGGCGCGGGAACTCGATCACGCGCTTCCCGCGCTCGAGGCCATCCGCGATGATGCGCGCGGCCTTGTCGGCTTTCATCAGGAACGGCATAGTGAACTTGTTCTTGGCCGTCATCTCCGTGACCACGAAACCGGGATTCACGATCGTCACGCCGACGTGGTACGGCGCGAGCTCGATGCGCGCCGCCTCGAGAAACGACTGCACCGCCGCCTTGCTCGCCGAATACGGACCGGACGTCGGCAGACCGCGCAGCCCCGCCACGGACGCCACGCCGACGAAGCGGCCCTGCTTCCGCTCAATCATCCCGGCCACGACCGCGTCGTAGAGATACATCACGCCGAGCACATTCACGCGGATCACCTGCTCGGCATCGGCGAGACTGAACCGCGAAGCGTGATTGGGGATACTCACACCGGCATTCGCAATCGCCAGATCGAACGCCCCGCCCAGCTCCTGCTCCCCGCGACGCACCGCATCGCGAACGGCGGCCGCATCGAGCACATCGCACGTCAACGCAACCGCACGCGCGCCGTTCGAAGACAGCTCGCGAGCAATCGTATCGAGCAACTCCGCCCGCCGCGCCAGTAACGCCAGGTCATACCCCCGCCGCGAAAGCTCCCGCGCCAACTCGAGCCCAATCCCGCTGGAAGCCCCCGTGAGAACCGCGCGCTTACGTGTCGTCGTCATGAGGCGATCTTAACAAGGCTTTAAGAGAAGAAGAGGTTCGCGCGGTTGCCCCGAAGGGGCAGCACTGAGGGTAGCCGGTGGCAAGCGAGGAACGAGCGCGGCCACCGGAAACTCGCGACACCGATGACGCGCCCCGGAGGGGCGCCAGAACGCGAACGCCGCCTGCAATGCCTTTGGCAACCTTGCCGAAGCGGGTACAGGAGACGATGACGCCGCGGACGCCATGAAGGCACGGAGGGACAGCAAAACGGATCATGGAACGTCGAGCGGAGGGAACAGCTCCGCCATGACACTCGGAGGCTCCTGTCCGCGCTCTCTCGCGACTAGCGCGCACTCCCATTGCAGCAACCATCCGTCCAGCATTCGCCACATGCGGTCGAAATTCGAATCAACGGTGGTTTTCCGGTCGGTGACCGGATCGAGCTTGTCGACCGACGCAACCGTTGCGATGAGGTCACGGACGCCTTTGAACATGGGGATGGCGTTCCTTGGAAACTCGAGGAGCAACCCGAGCGCAAAGCTGCCGAGGTTTTCGCGCGCCGCGTAGATTCGCTCCGGTTGGTTCTTGATACCAGCCTGCCGTGCCTCGTCGATGAGACGATCGGCGAACACGGCCAGTGCAGCCCGAAGCGTGTCGCAACGTCGGTCGTTCAGCCCGACGTTGTTGGGATCACCGCAGGCAATGATGGTTCGCGCAAACGCGGAAAAGATGTAGCAGGCCAGGTCGAAATAAGGAATGTGCAGGTACCGCAGCCAATCCTCTGGAAGGTTCCTGGGCAGTGGTTGACCGGGCATGTCATAAGTGAAAGTGAAAAAGACATCGACGATGTCCGGGATCGTCTCGTGAGTCTTATCGGCGTCGACCAACGCCTGAAGCACCGAGGCCGCGTAGTGCAGGGAATGGTGGCCGGACTCCACGCGACTCTTGACGTGCTCGCTTCGATAGCAGAATCGCGGTTTCTTTCCAACGAGCCACTGAACCATCTGCTCCGCCGTCGTATCCTCTTCGTCGTCGAGGACGAGGCAGGATACTGCCACAGCCGTGCAGAGGGAACATCCCCCATCCATCGTACCCGCGTTACGGCTCCTTTGACTGGTCTTCAATTCCTCTCGGATTCGCGCGATCCGCTTGGCGATTGGACTGCCGTACCAGCGCCGCGGATACCCGAAACGCTCCAGGAGAAGGCACATCTGCATGCTAGTCAGCCCACTCGGATCGGCGACAGGATGGCGTGCAAGAATGTCGAGTTGCTCGATGCAGAACTCCATCTCGTGAAGGAATTGCCACCGAACTCCTATCTTCTGCTGGAGCGATCGGGTCTTCTGCAAGGTGCGCAGGAACTCGCGGCGATCATTCTTGTCGCCAACGGTTAGCATTTCGTCCGTGGTCGCTTCTGCGAGCTCTCGCCACAAGCGATAAAAGGCGCTAAGAGCGCGGTGATAGTACCGGTGAGGAGAGGTCTCCCGTTTGATCAGCGATTCGGCGCGCCGCAGATTGTCCACGGCGTCCTTTCGGTCGCCGGTTCCCAGGTGCAGGGCACCAAGACGATAGGCAAAATGAGCCGCCTGCATCGGATCGCCATCCGGCTGCGCTTCATCATTGAGCGCCTCTTCGAGCGCGGTTTTCAATGCCGGAACATAGACGTAGACATGCTCGCCGATGCTCTCGATCGAATCTGCCGGACGAAACTGACGATGCAACGCTGGCTGCAACTCCGCAAGAACCGATTCCGTGATGGCAATCGACGTTCGATCACCGCCCACGCGCAATTTTACGGCCCGGTTCAACGCCGACCCGCAGCGCAACTCCTTCTCCGGATAGTAATAGGCCCATCCGCGCGTCAGAACGATGCGGATCTCTAGGCGTAAAGCCGGTTTACCCTGACACTCGTTGGCGGCGCGTAGCGCGTTTCGGATGATCTCAGCGACAAGTACGGCTTTCTCCGTGGTCGGCACAGTCGACACGTCCGCACGGAAGGCGTAAATCCCACCGTCGCCAGCCCAGTCCCACTCCATGTCTTCATGAAAGCCGGGGATCGACTCTTTGACGACACCCTCGCGAAGGTGATTCAGCACATTGTGACTCTCCAACAATGCGGAGTCGCCCATGTCGTCCGTGAACAAGCGTGAGTGGTTGATCACGTCCACATGCAGAAACACCCACCTGGTATTGGTGTGCGGATCGGGTGGTGGCAACCAAGGCGTGTTCAGGATGTGTTCGATCGAACGATCATTCGGCATAGCCTTCAATCCTTGATGGTCGCGGCGGCAACCGTACGGAATTCATCGAACGAGCCTCTTCGATCGGGCTCTCGCAATCATCAGGTCGTCGGAGGAGATTGGACAATGAAGCCGGTCAACACCGCAATCTCGCGGCCGGAGAGAGTGCCTTGTCATGGTGACCGCTCAATCTTGGTGGGATTCGTAACGAAGAAGTCGCGGAGTTGTGCAGGCTCGATCGTCCCGCCGATTTCGCGAAGGTACAGCGCGCATTCCCATTGCAGAAGCCAGCCGTCGAGCCACTTTCGAATACGGTCAAGATTTGAGTCGATGGTACGCCTACGCTGCTGGCTCGGTAGCTCGTCGCAAGCCACCGCAGACATGCCCCTTCGCAAACCAGCGAAAATCGGCACGGCTCGAATCGGAACACCAACGAGCAGCGCCAAGCCGAAACTACCGAGATTGTCCCGTGCGGCGTAAAGACGGCCCGGTGCTTTGGAAAGCCCGCCGAGCCTCGCCTCTGCGACCAGTAACCGTGCCATTCCTTCCAGCGCGTCGCGAAGGATGGCCGTGCGCGTTGGATCCGTCGCGGAGTCTCCCAGCGAACCCCGCGCCATGATCGTCCGAGCAAACACTGGAAGTACGTGGCTGCAATAATCCGGGATGGAGATGTTTCGATACGTGACCCATCTCCTTGGTAAACGCGTTTCGCGCACCATCACGCCATTAAAAAACTGATCCAGAACGTCGGAGATCACACGTTCATTGTGCCTTAAGTCTTGATCGAGGAACGCTTGCAGTACGGCGGACGCGTAGTGCATCGCATGCTCGTTACTGCCAACACGGCTGCCGACATGTGCTCCCCGATAAGAATAATTTTGATCAGCCTTCGATGCCAACCATTCGACGAGCGCCGTTGCCCTGCGATGATGCTCGCGTCCTTCCTCCGTGTCATCGTTGGAATCCAGCGCCAGGCAGGATGCGGCCACACCCGAGCAGATGCCGCACGCCATGTCGATGGTACGACCACGCTCCTTCATCTCCCATATCTTACTTTCGTCCAGTTCCGCCTCGATACGCCGGATTCGTTCAGAGATGGCGGCACCATGCCACCGTCGCGGATATCCGACTCGCTCTAGCATCAGACATATTTGGAGACTGGTCAGGCCGATTGGATCGCTAACTGGGCGTCGAGCCAGTATGTCAAGCTGCTCGAGACAGAACTCCATCTCCACCAGCAGGTTCCACGCGTTTGCGTTGTCGTATGTGTCGAAAAGGCCCTCCCTTTGAAGGTCTCGAAGCATGCTCCGCCGATCATCATTATCGCCGCGTTCAAGAATGCTTTTCGGTGCATCGACTGCTAATCGCTTCCATAGCGAATAGAACTCGAGCATCGTGCGAAAATAGTAGCGATGCCTATCATCTACTGCGACTGAGTCGATCAATCGACAGGCCTCCCCAAAAGCCCTAATGGCATACTCCTGCTGACCCGTGCCAAAGTGTAAGACACCCAGGCGATACGAAAGATGCGCCGCCTGCATCGGATCCTCCATCGCGACGATCTCTCTGTTCAGAGCATTGGCCAGCAGCGGCGCATATGCATAAACTATGTCGTTTGTTTGCTCGGATACGTCGAGCCTTCTGAAATAGCGCCTCTTTTGTCGTTCTGGTTGATCCCCCAAATCCACAGCATCTGCCCACTCGATCTCGTCCAGAAATATCTGTGTTACTGTGATAGATGTCCGTTCGCTCGGTACTCGCAGTTTCGCTACGAAATTCAGCGCCGCTCCGCGGCGCAACCCTTTATCATAATGGTAATACGCCTTTCCGCAATCAAGCACTATCCGCACCTGAATAGGGGACGCGGAATAGTTGTTGGCATGTGTGTCATTGAAGTGATCCATGCCAGTGGCGATCTGCACGGCGACGGCTAGCATCTTGTTGAATGGTCGTATGTCAGGATAGTCTTTCGGGATAGCGTAGATCCCACCATCGCCAGCCCAGCTCCACTCAAGATCAGCTGCTAGTTCGCCAAAAAAACCTCGCACAAAGTCTCGAAACTCGACAAGCAACCTGTGACGGCGGAGGACTTCGCGAGGAGGAAGTGTATGGCCCTCCTCTGGCTTGAAAAGCTTCGAATGACCGATGACATCGATCGACAGGAAAATGAAATCTGCGTAAGTGTTTTCACCGGACAGCGGGGGCCACTTCTCGTCTCCCTGGTCGACACCTTCAGGCCACATCTCCATGGTCATTACCCTTTCCTCGCTCGGCAGGCAACCGTACGGAATTCGTCGAACGAGCCTCGTCCATCGAGAATCTCGCGGTACATCAGGTCGTCGAACCAGGTTTGGATCGTGAAGCCGGTTTCCTTCATCAGCGCCAAAACGGATGCGGCGGCGGGATACCGTTCCCACAGCCACGGTTCGGTCCAGTTCAACGGGTCTGTGAAGATCAGCGTGCCGCCGCTCTTCAGGACGCGCTGACACTCGCGGAACATGAGCTCGGGCCCGCGGGGCAGGCGGTCGATGATGTTGACGCTCAGGATGATGTCCACGGACCCGTCGGCAATCGGCAGTCTCTCCACGTCGGCACGCGCGAACATGGGACCGTCCAGTCCGTAGGCAGGAATCGTCAGTCGCGGAAATCCGTACTCGGGCAAGTCGACCTCGATTGCTTCTTTTCCCTGCACCACGCGGCGCGCGAACGCGAGCATCGGAGGGGAAGCGTCGAGCGCGAGGATGTTGGCGGTGGGCGCAAGACGTGCGCAATCGCCGGTGACGCGGCCGACGCCGCAGCCGGCGTCGACGATGAACGGACGTTCACTCGGACGCGACACGAGCGCCTCCGCCAAAAACGACGACACCGTGCGGTAAAGCGGTTCATCGAGGCCGCTTTGGCGCGTTGCGTGACCGAATGCCCACAGCGCCGCATAACGAGACGCGTATCCAGGTTGATATTTCCCGATCTCCGGCCGCGCGAAGATGAACGTCTCGTCCTCGATCTCCAGCGGATGACGACCGGTACCTGTACAGACAGCGGGATTTCCCTCAAGCGTGTCGCCGCAGATCGGACAGAGAAGCTTTCTTGCGACTTCGGGAGGGATGTGCACCGTCAGTTCCTGCCCTTGAGCAGCACGCCTGACGCGACTAGTTCGCGTACCGAACGGATATCGTCGTCGAGTGGGCGATCGAACAGGACCGGCGCCGCGACCTTGCGCACCGCGCGATAGGCCGGCCGCAGCCTCTCCGCAATCGACGTGGCGATCGTCTCCGCCTTTTTACTGACGCGCTCTTCGAAGTCCTTTGCCTGCGTGTTTGCAGACTCGAAGTTGGCGGGGCGGTATTCGAGTTGTTCCGTTTCCCCAAGGTTCGTCGCGGGGATGTTGAACGCAATCCGCCATTCCAGTGCCTGCGAAGCAGTCAGAAGCTCGATGGCCAGGACCGATTGCGCGTTGCCCAGAACGGTGCGCATCTTCCGTGCGGCGTGCGTCGACATGGAAACATGGTCCTCGGTGTTCGCCGAGGTCGGGATCGAATCGACGGAGGCCGGATGGGACAGCACTTTGTTTTCCGACACCAGACTCGCCGCCGTGTACTGCGCAATCATGAAACCGGAGTTCACACCAGCGCGGGTGGTCAGGTTCTCCGGTAGATTCCGATTGTGATGACCATCGAGGAGCAGTTGTGTGCGGCGCTCAGAGATACTGGCCAGTTCGGCCAGCGCAATGGTGAGAAAGTCTGCCGCGAGAGCGATCGGCTGCCCATGGAAGTTGCCGGCGGAGTACGCCTGACGCTGACTGCCGTCGTAAGTCGCTTTTGGCCAGTTCTCCCGATAGCGAAGATCCCAGGGCTCGTCGCCATCCGGGAAGAACAGCGGATTATCCGTGGCGGAGTTGATCTCGCGACGGGCGACTTCGGCCACGTAATCGATTGCATCGCGACTTGCGCCGTGGACCTGCGGTGCACAGCGAATCGAATAAACGTCCTGTACTGCTCCGGCGCTCTCGATCAAGCCACTTGTCGCGAGAAGCTCGCGCACGCGTCCCGCACTGGTGATCTGACCGGGATGCTCGCGCGCGGCATGCACCTTTGCGTCGAATGCGCGTGCGCTGCCGCCGATCGCCTCGAGTGTCATCGACAATGCGATGTCCGAAGCCTCGGCTAGACGCATCGCGTCATGCACGCCGAGAGCGAGCATCGCCGAGGAGAAATTCGCGCCGTTTGCAAGCCCCAGTCCCTCCTTGTACGTCGGCTGCATGGCTTTGCGAGTCAGACCCTGGATTTCTTCCTGCAGGACGCCGAGCATTTCGGAGGCCGGGCGGATCTCCGGGCGCGTGTTTCGCATGCTCGCCTCGTCGCGGACGCGATAGAAGTAGCCGAGCTCGTGGCCTCGAGCCAACGCCGGGTCGAGCAGCGTGACGAACAGATGAGACAGCGGGCAGAGATCGCCGCTGGCGCCGACCGAGCCGCGCAAGGGAACCAGAGGCACGATACCGGTGTTGAGCATCGCCTGAAGAATGTCCACGAGCTTCCCGCGGACGCCGGAATGGCCCTTGAGAAACGCATTGAACCGCGTGACCAGCGCCCCGCGTACGACTTCGGGCGGGTAATAGTTCGACAGATCGTCGCGATTGGTGTTTTCTCCAACACCTACGGAATGACTGAGCAGAAGATTGCGCTGCAGTTCCTCCAGCTCGGCGGGTGGTATGGATTTGTCTTTGAATTCGCCGAAGCCGGTGGTGACCCCGTATTCGCGCGGCAACTGGACCGACGGGTCGAGTTTTTTTCGCTCCCAGGCATCGATGTACGAACTCGCCACGGCCTCAACGACTCTTTCGGCCCTGGTGATGCGCGCGTCGGCGTCCGCCGTGCGTCCGACGCGAATCGAAGGATCCCGCGCGATGCGGACCAGATCGACGATGCTCATCCCGCTGCCGCTCAGCACGATCGTTTCGCCGTCACTCATGGCCAGCCTCGATTTCATGCAACAGGCGCCTCGCCGTCGCGATGAGATCGGCCCGCGGGACCTCGATTTGTCCGGGCCGGGCTGCGAGCCACGCGCTGCGGTCTCCGAGCTCTCCCGCTTTCGCACGGCCTACGGTCATGTTCTTGATCGTTACCGTGCCGTGGTTCTTCTCGTTCTTTCCATAGAGGATGGTGAGCGGGATCTCGTATTGATCGGCATACTTCAACTGCTTGCCCGGCCCCTTTGCGGTGCCGAGGAACAGCTCCGTGGCGATGCCGGCGCGCCGTAACTCCCAGGTCATTTCCAGGTACTCCGAGATGAGGGTGTCGTCGATGTTCGCAACCAGCACACTGGCCGTAGCCTTACGTCCTCCCACTGTTCCGAGATGCACGAGGGCAGCGAGCAGGCGATCGACGCCGATCGACGCGCCGGTGGCGGGGAGGCGCTCGCCCAAAAAGCGCATGACCAGGTCGTCATAACGGCCACCGCCGAAGACGGAGCCGAACTGCGGAGCATCGAGCACGATCGCTTCGAAAACAGGTCCGGTGTAGTAGGCGAGGCCGCGGGCGATCGAAAGATCGAGCGAGACCCGGTCATTGCCATATCCAAGAGCGGCGAGATGCCTCGATATGCGATCGACCACGTCGATGTGCTCTTTCGCGTGGCCCAGCGGTGCGAAGAGCTCGCGCAGCTGGGCCACTACCTCGGTGCGGTCTTCGCTCTTGATCGCGAGAAATGCCTCGATCCGCGCGACCTGCTCCGCGTTGAGACCGACGCCTCGAATCGGATCGCCGGATTCGTCACGATAGCCGTCCATCAATTCGAGCCGCACTTTGTCGATGCCGACTTTCTCGAGCTTGTCGAGCACGCGGAACACGTCGACGCCGCGCACGTGCTCGATGGACGCAAAATCGAGCAGCAGATTGAGCATGGCCCGGCTCGAGAAACGAACGAGATAGCGTCCCACTTCGAGCGCCGAGAGCGTGTCGCACATCCCGGCAATGATCTCCGTGTCGGCGACTTCCGATTCAACTCCCACCGAGTCGAGGTCGAATTGCGTGAACTCGCGGTAACGGCCTTTGTCCGGCTTGTCGAATCTCCATACCGGTGAAACCTGGTAGCGCCGAAAGGGACGCGGCAGATCGGCGTATTGCGCCACCACTCGCGCCAGCGGAACCGTGAGGTCGAAACGAAGACCCAGCGGCTCGTTCTCCGGTGTCGAGACGCGGAAGATCGACTGCTGTGCTTCCACGCCGGCACTACCTGAGAGCACGTCGAGGTATTCGACCGCGGGAGTATTCAGCGGAACGAAACCGTACAATTCGTAAACCCCTCGGATCGTGTCGATCATCTTCTGCCGCGCGAGCATCTGCTCGGGCAGGAGATCGCGTAGCCCTCGATAAAGTCTTGGCTCGACTACAGTGGTCATTCTTCCTTCCGTCCTCGTTTCGGCCGTCAAGTCGCTGTGAGCAGATAATCGGCGAACCAACCGCCGGTGTCGGTCCACTGCCGCGTCAGGCGAAAGCCTGTGTCCGCGGCCATCGTCGCAACGGCGTCGCGGGTGAATTTGTAAGAGCTTTCCGTGTGAATCGACTCCCCTTCGGTGAAGTCCACTTCAATCCCGGACTCGCGCACCGTGATCCGCTGCGCGATGTCGCTGACCAGATGCATTTCTATTCGTTTGCGCTCGCGGTCATACCAAGCCCGGTGATGGAACGACGCCACGTCGAAGGTGCCTCCCAACTCCCGATTGATTCTCCCCAGAACGTTGCGGTTGAATGCCGCGGTCACACCGAGCACGTCGTCATAGGCCGGGATGAGAATGGCTTCGCTCTTGTCCTGATCCGCGCCGATGAGCATTGCGTCCCCATCACGCATCCCGCTGCGAATCTGGAGCAGGAGGTGATGTCGTGCCTCGGGCTCGAGGTTTCCGATCGTCGAGCCGAGAAACAGAACGAGGGTGCGCTCGCCGGGAAGGTGTGCCGGAAGTCTCATTGCGGCCAGGACCCCCTCATCGAAGGACCCAGCGATCGCCGTGAGCCGGAGCGCCTCGTGCTCGGCGGCAAGTGCGTCGCTCGTACCGCGTAGCATGGAGCGGTCGATGTCGATCGGGATATAGGAGAGCCCGGCCTGCCGTTGCAGCGCGGCGGCGATGAGGTGACGGGTCTTCGTGGCCGCGCCGCTTCCGAGCTCCACGAGGCGGATCGGCGCTTCCATGGCTGCGACGATGTCGCCCGCGCTACTCGCGAGAATGCCGTCCTCGATCCTGCTCACGTAGTACTCCGGCAAACGACAGATGGCCTCGAACAGGATCGAGCCGAGGTCGTCGTAGAAGTAACGGGGATTCAGTGCCTTCGGCGTGGAGGTCAGGCCGTCGCGCACATCGGCTGCGAAGTCGTCCGCTGCGCGGCTGAGATCGATCAGTTCGACGCGGTCGGCTCTAGTCACCTCTTCTTGCATTGTTGATGCTCAGAATCCGCGAGCTATGTAAGGAGTGACAGAAAGGGAGATTTCCCTACCCCTCGATGAGAAGGCCGCCCTATCTGTCACTGGCCGACGTAGCGGCCAATCCTGCTTCCGTAGAGTGCAGTGATACCCGATGCTTTATTGCAGCCACAAAGAACAACAGGAAGGAATTTAATCTGAAGAGCGCCACGGAGAAGGCCGCCGCCCTACTTCAACTTCAGCAGTTTCGCCTAGTTCTGGGCTGCGGCCGCCGCACTCCATACCGCCTACCTCGGCACGATCAACGTTTCGATGAGAGACTTTCGAAACTCATCGAGACGGCCGGCGACCTCGCCAGTCAGACCGGCCGACGCAGCGAGCTCCACGACGTGCAAATCGCGCAGTACCCAGGCCAGCGTCAATGGCGAAAAGCCGGAATCTCGTCTCGGCGCATCGGCGATTGCGAGCTCGAAACTCTCGCCACATTCCAGCAGAGCTTCGACATCGATGAGATCACGCACTTCAGCGCGCTCCAAAAGCGCGCAGAGTTTCTCCGCGAGAATGGCCCGCTTCGAATCAACGAGGATTTCTTCCTCGCCGATCGTGTGACTTTCCGCTCGTTCGATCGCGTCACTCGGTTCGGCAACGAGGTCCACGATGACAACGGATTTCCCGTCGGTGATTCGCATCTGGACGAACGCGGGTGTCGTCTGCATGGTCCTTACGGATAGACCGCGATCGGTCAATCGCTGTTCTGCGATGTGCGGCAAGATTCCCAGCCCGTCGCGGTTGCGCCAGAACAGATCGAGGTCCCGCGTGGTTCGATGGCCGAGATGAACACCAGCCAGCGCGCCGCCACCGGTGAGCACGAATGGCGGGTCCACTCCCGCAAGAGCGTCGAGGACTCGCACCTGCAGATCGTCGAGCCTACCTCTTGATGAAGCCACGCCGCTCCCACTGTTCGAGCAGCCACGTCCAGAATGGACGCGTCTTGCCGAGGTAGCGCTCGATCGACGGCCAGAGATCGGCCATCTCCTGAGGTGAGACGAACTGCAGCGCGTCGTCTGGTTTCGCTTGCCGCATCAGCTTCCCGATCAGGTACGCGCGCGACGGAGAAGAATCGTCGCGAAGCGCGCGCTCGAAGTCATCGAGTGTCATGTCGACGTCCCAGAGGAAGTAGGGTCTCCCTTGCGGATCGACGAGCTGTTCGCGCGGCGTTGGTGCAAGCATCAGGGAAAGGGTAGCACTTGACTCCGAAATGAGTCTTCGGCAACCAGCCGCGGGCGGCCCTTTCTACTTCAACTTCGGCAGTTTCGCCTGGTTCTCGAACACCGCGGCGAAGAGGTCGCCGATTTTGGCGAGGCGGTCGGGCATTGTGCGGATGTTGAATTTTTTCGGGTCGAGTTTTTTCGTGATCTCGCTCCATTGCAGCGGGGCGGAGACTGGGGCGCCGTCGATGGCGCGGGGCGAGTAGGGCGCGACGACGGTTTTGCCGTATCCGTTCTGCATGCAGTCGAGATAGAGCCGTCCTCGGCGCTTGGAAAGGCTGCGCTCGACGGTGAGGAACGGCACTTTCGCCGCGACGGCTTCCGAGATGGAGCAGGCGAAGTCCGCGACCTGTTCGTGCGTGGAGCCCGGCGCGAGCGGCACGAAGACGTGGATGCCGCGCTTCCCCGAGGTCTTGGGGACGCTCGGCAACTCCAGCGTCTCGAGCAGACGGCGCATGACGATGGCGGCTTCGATGGCTTGTTCGATTCCCTTGCCTTTGGCGGGGTCGAGGTCGAAGAGAATCCAGTCCGGTTGTTCGAGCTCGTGAGCGCGCGAGGACCACATGTGCGTCGTGAGCACCGACATTTGCGCCAGCCAGCGCAGCGAGTCGACGCTGTCGGCGAGCATGTGCCGGACGGTGCCGCTCTTCGTGGTGCGCGTCGGCGTATCGATCGCGCTCAGCCAGCCCGGCGCCTCCTTGCCGAGGTTCTGATGAAACCACGACGGCTTGTCGATGCCATGGTTCCAGTGCTCGAGCGTGAGCGGCCGGTCGTCGAGCGCGTGCAGCATCGGCTCCGCCACCGCTTCGTAGTAGGCCACGATATCGGCCTTGGTAAAGCGGTCACGCGGATAGAGAACGCGATCGAGATTCGTGAACTTGACGCGACTGGCGGGCGCAACCTCCTGCGGCGTTTCGCGGACCACGTCCTGCGCCGTCGCGCTCTTGTCTTCGCGCAGGCCGAGGAACGAGGGATGGCGCAGACGATGATCGGAAGTCCATTCCGTGAATGCAATCTGCGCGACGAGCCGCGGCGTCACCCAGTGCGCGTCCTTCACGCGCGGCACGTCCTTGACCATCGGCTTCGGGATCTCGTCTTTCGCCAGTTGCGCGCGCAGCGTGCCGCGCAGTTTCGCGGAAAAGCCGGTGCCGACCTTGCCGGCGTAGCGCAGTTCGCCTTTGTCATCGAACACGGCCAGGTGCAGCGATCCGATGTCGCGATCCGAAGCGGAGCTCGGCTGCCATCCCACGATGACCAGTTCCTGCTGCCGGATGGCCTTCACTTTCAGCCAATCCTTCGAGCGGCGGTTTTCGTAGAGCGAGCCGCGCTTCTTGGCGATGATCCCTTCCCATCCGCCCGCGGCCGCGTGCGCGAGCGATTCCTCTCCGGTCATGTCGAGCGTTTCCGCGATGTAGATCCCGGCCGGCGGTTTGAGCTTCTTCAGGATCTTGCGACGCTCCTCGTAGGGACGGCGGCGCAGATCCTCGCCGTCGAGCCAGAGGATGTCGAAGAGGATCATCCGCTCCTTGCCGCCCTGCTGCAGGAGCTGAAACCGCGGCGCGCCTTTCTCGTCGAGGACGACGACCTCGCCGTCGATGACCAGTTCTTTTGCCTTCATCTTCTGCAGCGCCGCGTAGATGCGTGGGAAGCGCGGCGCGAGGTCGAGCTCATTGCGGCTGAGCATGGCCACTTCACCGCCGGCGATGGCCGCGATCGCGCGGAAGCCGTCGTACTTGAGCTCGTACCACCAGTTCTTCTCATCGCGCGGCGGACCGTCGGACAGCGTGGCCAGCATCGGCGGAAAGACTTTCTTCAGGAGCTGCTTCGGATTCATGCCGTCATGCCTCGACGCCTCAGTTTATCCCGGGCGTAGCGAGGGATAAACTGAGGTCATACCGTCAGCGGTCCGATGACGCGCACCTCATCGAATCCTTCGAAGATGACGAGCTCGATCGACATGCCGTCAATAGTATCCGCCGGCCAGTCGTAACACTCACCCTGGCCGAGGCCGTGCTACTCTCGTTGGCGATCCGCAGACGTCCGTTGCCCGGCCGTGCCCTAATCCCATGTTTGAAACCGTCGCGCCAGAAATCGCCGCACCGCGCAGCCGCAAGCTTTTCTACGAGAGCCTGCCGGCGTCGCTCCTCGCCCACGCCGCCGTTGGCGCGCTGTTGCTCGTCGGCTCGACATGGGAAGTGAGCTTCCCCACTGATTCGCCTCGGCAGCACATGATGTACACCCTGGAAATGGTGCCGACGCCGCCTCCCGCGCCGCCGGCATCTCCCGCAAGACCAGCCACCCCCGAGAAGCCGGTCGCCGAACAACGCTCGATCAAGCCTGAGGAGATCGTCGCACCCACAGTCATCCCCGACGAGATTCCCGATGTGCCGGTCATGGAAGCCGTCCAGCACTCCGTCGGCGAAGGAACATCCGGCGGCGCGGCCGTGGCCGGTTGGACCGGACCGGTCGGCGAAGGACTCGGCGACAGCGAGCTCGGCGTTCCAGGCGGCGTGGAAGGCGGAGTCGGAGAACAGCTCCCGCCAAACACAGTGCTCGTCAAACGCCATCAGCAGTTGCCACGGTCGATGACCCCGATGTCGATGGTCTATCCCTTCTATCCCGAAGAAGCGCGCATGCGCGGATGGGAAGACGCCGTGACCGTGCGTTACACCATCGGCAGAGACGGCCGCGTGAAGAGTGTCGAAGTACTCGATCCTCCGCAGCGCCCGGTTTTCGAATCGGTCGTCGTGAAAGCGATCCGTCACTGGCGCTTCCGCCCGCTCATCAAAGATGGCGTGGCGCAGGAAGTGGTTCACGAGCTGGTGGTCTACTTCAAGCTCGCAGCGTGACGCATCACGCTACGCCAACCTCCCTGTGATCCGGAGATAGCACTCCTCCCCGCCCAGCACCTCCACCTGTCCGGCGTTTTGCCATTCGCGGAAGCGTGCCTGCACGCGCGGATGCAGAAGGTGCGCGTCATCGCCGAAGAACCCGAGGAGCACGGCGCGCGGAACAGTGGTCAGACCGCGTGAGCGGATGCGCTCCATGCCGACGAGCAAAGCGTCGAGGCGGTATTCGATGTCCTGATCGTGCAGCGCGGCGGACGCGGCGTTCGTCGTGGCGGCGCCGAGTCCGAGGAAACTCTCGAACGGCATGGCGTGGAACTCTTTTACGCCGCGCGCGCGGATCTCTTCATCCGACAGGTGGTCGGCCAGCGTCAGTCCCGGAACCTCGGTGCCGACGCCATCGATCTCCCATCCGATCCATCGCTCCTTGCCGAGGAGCTTGATGCGCTGAAGATAGCGAGCCATGCGCCGCTCGTTTGTAGCACAACCCCTCGGCGGCTGGCGACTCTCTGGCATCCATCTCGCAATTCGGGAATTTCAGCGCTGACGATGCTGAAGCGCGCCGATATTCGCAAGGCGGTCGGCGCGCTTCTTTTTTTTCGCTCCCCTGCCAACTGCCTACTGCGGACTGCCTACTCGGTTTGCGCTATCCTCGCCGCGCAATGGACGACGCACTCGCCACGATCTATACCGCCCACGTCACCATCAACAAACTGCGCCATGACGCGGCGCTCGCGGCGTCGCAGTTCGATCACGCCGTGATCTTCTCCGGCGCGCTTCACTATCAGTTTCTCGATGACATGCCGTATCCGTTCAAGGTCAACCCGCACTTCAAGGCCTGGGTGCCGGTGACGGACAATCCCAACTGCTTCATCGTCTACACGCCCGGCGTCAAGCCGAAGCTCATCTACTACCAGCCCGTCGATTACTGGCACAAGGTAGCTGGCAAGCCCACCGAGCAGTGGGTCGAGAAATTCGATCTGGTGATGATTGCCAATCCCGACGATGCGAAAGAGCACATGCCGAAGGGGCGCGTTGCATTCATCGGCGAATGGGATGAGCGTTTTGCCTCATGGGGAGACTTGACGCCCAATCCCGAGGCGGTGATGAACAGCCTCCATTGGGACCGCGTCAGGAAGACCGAGTACGAGATCGAGTGCCTTCGCCGCGCGAACGAGCGTGGCGCACGCGGACACATCGAGGCGGAGCGCGCCTTTCGTGAAGGGCAATCGGAGTTCGAGATTCACTTCCGCTATCTCCGCGCCACGAAAGCCATCGAGGAGGAAGTGCCGTACGGCAACATCATCGCCTGCAACGAGCACGGCTCCACGCTGCACTATTACCATCACGATCGCACCGAGTACGATCACACCAATCTCCACTCGTTCCTCATCGACGCGGGCGCGCAAATCAACGGCTACGCCTCGGACATCACGCGCACGTATTCGCGCATCAGCGACGAGTTCCAGGACCTCATCGAGGCGATGAACACGATGCAGCTCTCGCTCGTCGCCGAGTGCAAACCGAACGTGAATTACATCGACCTGCACCTGCTCGCGCATCGCAAGACGGCGGAGATCCTCCTGCGCTTCGGTTTCGTGCGCGATCTGAGTGCGGAAGCGACCGTCGAGAGCGGAGTGAGCTCGACATTCTTCCCTCACGGCCTCGGACACCTTCTCGGGCTGCAGGTTCACGATGTCGGCGGCTTCATGGCGGACCGCTCGGGCCAGACCATTCCGAAGCCGCCCGGTCATCCTCACCTCCGGCTCACGCGCATCGTCGAGACCGGCATGTTCTTCACCATCGAGCCCGGCCTCTACTTCATCGAGTCGCTCCTCGGCGATCTGCAGAACAGCGCGAACGCAAAATATGTCGACTGGACGAAGGTCGACGCGTTCCGCAAGTTCGGCGGTATCCGCATCGAAGACGACATCCTGATCACCGAGAACGGTCACGAAAACTTCACGCGCGATGCGTTCGCGGCGGCGTTGCCCACAGCGCCATCAACAGCGAGCTGATATGTGGCCGGATTTCGCATCGACGCGCGAGCTGGCGTCGGTCCTCGACGTTCTCGGCGCGATGATCACGCCGGCCGTGCTGATCCTTGCCTCCAGCTCGCTGCTCATCACGACATCGAGCCGCTCCATCCGCTGCGTCGACCGCGTGCGCGAGCGCGCCGAAGAGCTGCAGGCGCTCGGCAAAGGAACGGATGAAGGCACGGAGAAACGCCGCAAGCACCTCTACACACAGCTCGAGATCAACACGCGACGCGCCCGCCTGCTCCAGAAAGCCATGGGCCGTCTCTACATCGGCATCAGCTTCTTCATCGCCACCAGCGTCTCCATCGGCGTCGTGTCCCTGCTGCACGTCGACGTCGGCTGGGTGCCTCTGGTCCTCGGCTTCATCGGCGCCGGCCTGCTCTTCTCGGCGAGCGTATTTCTCATCATCGAATCGCGTCTGGCGTTGGCCACGACGTTCGAAGAGATGGACTACATCGCGAGGAACTACATGCGCCCATGAGCGGACGCGCGGCGCGAAAGATTTCACGTAGCGAGAACGCAAACGTGTATTCACCACAGAGGGCACAGAGGACACAGAGGGGATGCGGAGGAAGCAATCTTTTTGAACATTCAAAAATCGCCTTTCTCCGCAGCCCCTCTGTGTTCTCTGTGAACTCTGTGGTGAATACACGTTTGCCATGAAACGAACCTGGCAAACTGGCTCACACTCTGGCCACCTCGGGTTCACATCCGTGCCCCGATCAACCCCATCGATTTCTCCAACAACGCCTGATTCTCCGCCTTGTTCGTCCACGTCGATCGCCCCGAGGGATGCGGCAACACGACGACGTCGAACGTGTGCCCTGCCCGCGTCACGCGATGGACGCGGCCGACGATCGTCTTCAGCTCGGACATGCCGATGAGTTGTTTCGCGGCCAGTGTGCCGACCGCGATCACGAGCTCGGGACGCAGCAGAGCGATTTCCCGATCGAGGTGCTTCGCGCAGTTGGCGATCTCTGCGGCATCGGGAACGCGATCGCCACCTGCCTTCGGATCGCGGCCGGGAAAGCAGCGGATCACGGCGCTGATCTGCACGCGCTTGCGAAACTCTTCCTCGCCGATGCCAGCGAAACGCTCGAACCAGGCGAAGAGTCGCTTGCCCGCCGTGTACGCGAACGGCCGCCCGAGGGACTCCTCGCGTGGACCGGGCGCCTGCCCGACGAGCATCACACGTGCGTCCGAAACGGGGCCGGTCACCGGCGTGCCCATCACGTTCGGACAGGCGCGACAGGCGAAGAGCTCGTCGAGATGAGCTGCAAAGTCGCGGTTCATACGTTACGATCGGATCCCAACAATGAGGCGCTTCGGATTCGTCCTGCTGCTGTTGTTTCCTCTGACCGCTACTGCCTGGACGCGCGCCTCCGATGAGAGGATCGCCGCCAAAGGCGCGGCGCTCGCTCCTCCCGACCTGCGCATGCTCATCGAGCGCTTCGAGTCCGATTACAAACAGGGCCTGGCGCGCGCGCAGGCCGATGAGGGAACGGAGTCGCATCACTATTTCGTGCAGACGCGTCAGGGCCGTCTGCGCGAGCGCATCGAGCGCGAGACGCGCAGCACCGTCGACGCCATCCGCAAAGGCGAGCCGATGAACGCGATCGTGGAGCGGCTGGGCGGACTGGCACATCTCGTGGCCGACGCGAACAATCCCTTCCATGTCGCGAACAGCGATGCCCGCCTCACCGCCTCAAAGGGCGATTTCGAACACTACTTCGAGCGCCGTCTCCCGAAATTTCCGACTGTCTTCTACGGCCTCGATCCGCAGTTTCGTCTGAGCGCCTATCTCGACCGCACGTTCGCGCGCTCGGCGAAGTTCTATCCGCTCGTCGCCTCCGAGTATTTCCGCAACGGCACGCGCAGAACCTCGGCCGCTTTCGATGATCGCTCCACGGCGTTCGGCGTCGCGTCCATCAGCTACTCGCGCGCCGTCACCGACGTCGTGAACCTCTACTACTTCATCTGGAAGGAAGCCGGCGGCGACGTTCGCTCGGCAGCCGTCATGCGTGACGGCAATCTGCTCCTGAATGCAAATTGAACGGGCCATCCTCTCCGTCTCCGACAAGACCGGCATCACCGACCTCGCCCGCGCGCTCGAAGCGAAGGGCGTGGAGATCCTCTCCACCGGCGGAACCGCGAAACACCTCACTGACGCCGGCGTGAAAGTCACACCGATCTCGCAATGGTCCGGCGCGCCGGAGATTCTCGGCGGACGCGTGAAGACGCTCACGCCGAAAGTCTTCGGCGCCATCCTCCACGACCGCTCCAATGCCGATCACCTCTCCGACGTGCAGCGCCTCGGCATCCCGCGCGTCGATCTCGTGGTCGTGAATCTCTATCCCTTCGAAACGACCATCGCGAAAGAAGGCGTCACCCTAGCCGAGGCCGTGGAACAGATCGACATCGGCGGCCCGTCGATGCTGCGCGCCTCCGCGAAAAACCATCGGCACGTCGTCGTGCTCTGCGATCCATCGATGTACGGAGAGTTCCTCGACGAATTCGGGAGAGGCGAAATCTCCGACGACTTCCGCTTCCGCTGCGCGGTGCGCGTCTTCGAGAAAACGTCCGCGTACGACTCCGCAATCGCCGCATGGCTGGATACGGCACTGGGCGGCAAACCGGCGCTCGACCTGAAGCTCGAAAAGTTCCAGGACCTCCGTTACGGCGAGAACCCGCATCAGAGTGCCGGCTTCTACGTCGAGCGCGGCGTGCAGCCATTCGCGCAGTTGCAGGGGAAAGAGCTTTCCTACAACAACTTGCTCGACCTCGACTCCGCCATCCGCCTGGCCACCGCCTTCGCCGAGCCCGCCATCGCCATCATCAAACACACCAACCCCTGCGGCGTCGCGCGACGCGACACACTCGCCGACGCGCTCCGCGCCGCCATCGAATCCGATCCCGTCAGCGCCTTCGGCGGCATCATCGGCGCGAATCGCGACTTCGACGCCGAATGCGCAAGCACCGTCGCCGAGATGTTCCTCGAAGTGATCGTCGCGCCATCCTTCTCCGCCGAAGCACTCAAGATTCTCGGCAAGAAAAAGAACCTCCGCCTCATCACCACGAACGCCTCGGCAGCACCACACAACGAGCTCCGCTCCGCCGCCGGCGGCATCCTCGTCCAATCGCTCGATCGCATCGGCTCACGCGACGACTGGAAAGTCGTCACCGAGCGCCAACCCACCGCGGAAGAAATGCACGGCCTCGAACTGGCCTGGATCATCTGCGCCCACGTCAAATCCAACGCCATCGTCCTCACCAACGAATCGCAATCCGTAGGAATCGGCGCCGGCCAAATGAGCCGCGTCGACGCCGCAAGAGTGGCGATCATGAAATCCATGCTCCCTATCGGCGGAACCTTCGCCGCCTCCGACGCCTTCTTCCCCTTCCGCGACGGCCTCGACCTCCTCGCCGACGCCGGCATCCGCGCCGTCATCCAACCCGGAGGCTCCGTCCGCGACGCGGACGTGATTGCGGCGGCAAATGAACGCGGGATGGTGATGGTGTTTACGGGAGAACGGCATTTCAGGCATTGAAGGTCGTCAGCGCGAGTCATCACCCAAAGCGCGGATTCAGATCACGCCCTGTATAAAGCAGACTGACGACCACCGCCAACTTCGCGCCGGGCGGCACACGGTAACGCCCTCCTTCCAAACCCCTTCTCATTGGAACCGCACAATGGTGCATTTTCGCTTCACGGACCAAGCGACACAGGAGTTAGGCGGCCCGCGCAGGAACCCGTGGAAGATCCCTCGCATCGGCATGACGTAGACAACGCACCGCCGCCGAAGGTGTATCCTGAGCCCTTAAATCACAGAGGAGGCTCGGATGGCTGCTGTTCCGAAGCGGGTAATAGAGCGCCTGACCGCGGGCCTGAAGCGCTATCAGCCTATCTTGGACAGTGCGAAAGCGCGAGACGTAAATGAGTCCGACACTTCGATGATCGTGTCGGACATGCTGGCGGATGTATTCGGATACGACAAGTATAACGAGATAACGCGTGAGCTTTGCATCCGCGGTACTTATTGCGATTTGGCTGTTCGCATTGACCAGAAGTTCCAGTTTCTGATCGAGGTGAAGGCTGTGGGCGTAGAGCTCAAAGAGCAACATGCCAAGCAAGGAGTCGACTACGCGGCCAATCAGGGCATCGAATGGGTGGCGTTGACAAACGGGGTTAACTGGAAAGTCTTTCGTGTCAGCTTCGGAAAGCCGATCGATAAAGAGCTTGTCGTAGACCTGAACCTGCCCATGCTCTCTGGCAAGAGTGACGACGACATTGCCAAATTGTTCCTGCTGTCGCGCGAAAGTATCGTGAAGTCGGCACTCGAGGAGTATCACGACCAGAAACAAGCCACAAACAAATTTGTGCTTGCCGCGGCTATCTTGAGTGATCCGGTGCTCGAAGTTGTGCGGCGGCAACTGCGCAGGATGTCGCCTGACCTTCGTGTTGAGACCGATGATCTTCGCACAGCGATTTCGCAAGATGTGCTCAAGCGTGAAGTGATCGAAGGCGATCACGCCATTCAGGCGCGCAAGAAACTTTCCCGCGCAGCCAACCGCATGCTTCGAGCACTGAAATCCGATGAAGACGCCTCGGTAGGAGGTGGCCCGGACACACAGGTTACGGCGGACAAGACCGCCAAACCCTGACTGAACGATCCGCCGCCTGACTAATGGCGGCCAAAGCCCGGGGATACTTTCTTCAGCGTGTTACGCGCGGGTTGAGCGCGGCGTGCGCACCGTCCCTCGATCAAGGATCACGCGGATTCCCTTCAGCCAGCCTTTCACATGGCTGTCACAGCAGTTGCGGGGTGCGACATCTACGGTGGCTCCGATCCGCCACACTCGGCGCTTCCTACCACCAGAGGACCGTGATACTTGACGTCGACGGCTTACGTACTTATATTGACCACATCTACCCCCCCGGCGCTTCGGCTAAGGGGTGCGAAGCCGCTCGAAAGAGCGGCTTCTGTGTTTCATGGCGAAAGTCATCGTCTACATCGACGGATTCAACCTGTACTACCGCGCGCTGCGGAAGCCGGAGCACAAGTGGCTCAATGTTCAGGCTCTGGCCGAGACCCTGTTGCAGGATGACGACGTTCTGGCGGTCAAGTACTTCACCGCCAGGATCAAGCCGAGCAGGATCGATCCCAGAAAGCACGTCCGGCAACAGGTCTACTTCCGCGCGCTGGAGACGCTTCCAAAGGTGCAACTGGTCTTCGGAAACTACATCACCAGTGCTGCCCGCATGCCGCTCTATGACGAATGGAAGCTCGGGATCAAGAAACTCGTCCGCGTTGCGAAGCAGGAAGAGAAAGGCACGGACGTCAACCTGGCCACACACCTGCTGCGCGACGCGTTTCAGGGCGCCTGTGAGGTGGCGGCGGTCGCGACCTCTGATTCCGATCTCGAGGAGCCATTCCGAATCGTCACTCGAGAGCTCAACCTTCCGCTGATCCTCCTGCATCCTTACGTCGCTGACGCGAGCGGCGCGTTGCGAGAGCCGGCGAAGAAACTCCGCGATTACGCGGACGGCCGCATCAAAAAGATTCGCGAAGGACTCCTCGCCGCATCTCAGTTGCCGGAGCACCTGACCGACCAGCACGGCCAGATCACTCGTCCGTTCGAGTGGTACGCCACACCATAGCTACTCACAGCTCGCCGCGGAAGGCGCGGTGCTGGAGGGAGGCGCAGAGAGCGTCCGCCCCTCGAAGGTCACGCGGATTCCTTGAGCCAGCCCTGCCCTTCAACCCAGCGAACTGCAGTCCCACCTGCAAGATTGACGAGCCCTGCGTCGTCGGGCCGGTCCGCGGTCCAGTCTCCCAGCCCGCTATCAGCCAAGTCCACGGTTTCGGGATGAGGGTTCTCGACGGAGTCGAGGAGCGCTTCGCGACGACGGCGGGCCAGTTCGTGCTCTACGGAATGCTCTTTCTCGTGGTCGCTCAACATATGAACACTACTTCGGACCAGCGTTGGCCTGCGCCGGTGTAATCGCAGGCGCTTTTTCGATTCGCACGATGACCTGATCGTTCGGAACGTTCTCCGAAATTGCAGTACCGATCCGCGCTTCTTCGGCTCCCGCAGCGATGAGCGCATCTCGAACCGCACCGGCGCGCCGGGCGTCGAGGCCATCGTTCGAAGCGGTGTGCAGGATGACGCGAAGCGCGAGTCTGGGCTTCAATGCGGGGGCAAGCGTTTCGATCGATGGCGCCGTCGCCTCACCAATCGTCGCCGAGCCTCGCTGAAACGCGATTCCGGTCTCTGACGGGATGTGAACCAGGCGCGTGTCCAGAGTCGGCAGGTCGAGCTTCTCGCGCGCACTCGACGCGATCATCGAGCGCGCGTCGTCGCTGATGGGAGCGGGCGAAAGATAAATGATCGTCGCCGTCGGAGGTCCCGAACCGATGGCAAGAGTCTGGTCGAGCAGCGTTGCACCGGCCGGCATCCGGCTCGCGCCGATCTGCGCCAGCACTTCCTGCGCGGCACGGTGAAAACGCAAACCGGCGCTCTCCGAAACGGGCGCAGGTGTGACCTCTTTCTTTGCCTTGGCTACCTGATAGGTCGAGGTGGGAATCTCCACGATTGCCACTTGAACCGTTTCGGGCCGGCGGCCCAGCGTTTTCGCGATGGCCCGCGTGTAGGATTCGCGCTCTTCCGGAAGGATGCTTTCGCTGATGAAAGCCCGGACGGTCACGGCCAGCACACCTTCCCGGTCTGAGACATCCAGGAAGTCGATATAGGAGCGCGCGCCGCCTGCTCGCGTGGCGGCGAAAGACTTTTCCCAGGTTGCCGTGGCCACGCGTTGGGTGTGGTTGAGCCGCTGCCGCTGGCGAATCTCGGCGGAAAGCGCATCGAATGATCGTTTCAGTGGAATGAAGACCATGGCCACCATTGCCGCGACGAGAGCCAGGCGGGCCGGAAGGCTGCCGATGCGCTCGACCTGATCGGGAACGAAACGATCGACGCGGCGCTGAAACAGCGACGATTCGGGATCTTTGCTGCGCCATTCGCGGATCTTGTCCTTCACCTCGTCCGAATCGATGTGGAGCAGCAGGAAGACCAGCATCGATGAAAATGTGATGGCCACGAGATTGGTCACGAACAGCAAACCGCCTCCGGCCAGGATGGCCGTTCCCTGCACGCGATCGATCGTGAGGAACACGCCAACGCCATATCCCGTGACGCACAGCGGCGGCATGAGGGCCACGGCGATGGCCACGCCGGGCAGTGACGTGGCCACGCCGCGGAGGCTCTTGCAGACGGCCAGCGCTCCTACGGCTCCCGAGAAAAGCGCAACGACGAGATCGAGCGTGTTGGGATGCGTTCGCGCTGCGATCTCCGAGGTCATCTCGCGGAACGGCAGCAGCACCACGAGAATCGTCGAGAAAGCAATGGCGGCCAGACTGCTGACGACGATGTTGACGAGCGCGCGCATCGCCAGAATGAAGTCGCCGGCGGCGAGCGCGAGACCGGCCGACATGATCGGTCCCATGAGCGGCGAGATCAGCATCGCGCCGATGATCACGGCCGGGCTGTTCAGCGTCAGGCCGAGCGTGGCGATTCCCGCCGAGAAGAGGATCTCCGCCCAGTAAGTGGCATCGCGCATCGTCGCCGACGTGGCCACGTTGACGTAGATCTCGAACTTCTGCTCCCCTCGCAAGCGGAGGTGGCGCGCCAGTGAGTTGCGCCAGGGCGCGCCGTCATGTGCGGCCGACTCGGATGCCTCTGAGCTCATCCACACATTTCACCACAGCATGCGGTCACACGTTCATGGAGAAAGGATGCATGTGAAACAATGTTCTAGAATGGATCACTGAAGATGGGAGTGAGACGGATGGACCGGGCGGCCATGGATGACGCCAAGGCCATTCTCAATCGCGTTCGCCAGCTCGTCCGCGCCTTGCGCACGTTCGAGAAACAGGCCCAGTCCCGATTCGGATTCGGCGCCGCACAGATGTTCATCCTGCATGTCCTCCGGCACGAGGACGATCTCTCGCTGAAAGAACTCTCCGATCGAACGGCCACGGATCAGAGCTCCGCATCGCTGGCCGTCGGGAAGCTCGTCAGCGAAGGCTACGTGCAGCGCACGCCGAGCGAGGAAGACAAACGACAGGTCCGGCTCTCCCTCACCGCGAAAGGGCGCGCTCTCGTCCGGAAAGCGCCGCCGGCCGCTCAGGAGCGGATCATGGAGAGCGTCCAGTCGATGCGCTCCTCGGAGCGCGCGCAGCTCATGGGATTGCTCGACAAGCTGATGACCGGAATGTTGCCCCCCGACGACGGCCGCCTGCCGATGCTTTTTCAGGAAGAGGATCTCGAGGCGAAAAAGAAGTCCGCCTCGAAGCGCGGCACACCGCGGCGCTGATTCCTTTATCTTCCCGGGGAGTCAATACGCATTGAATTCAATGTACTGGAACGCCTCCTGCATGGCACGCTCGATCGGGACCGAGTGCGTTGACGCGGAGAAGTGATCTGCTGCTCGTCGAATGGACGCGGCAGTGACTTCTTTGATATCAATGGATCTGGTTCGTCGTTACGATGGATACGGGTGCGGGGGATTCATCCCCTGCAGGTGATGCAGTGGTCGGGCCGCCACTTGCCAAGGAGGTAGCTCCGCCCGATGTCCGACTTTCACCAGGCTGGGATCATTGCCACCATCCACCGGCTCTGCGACCGTCCACTCGATGATCTCGATCGCGAGATCCTGACGTGGAGCGAGGAAACGCCCGTCGGGCTCCTCATCCCGTCACTCTTCTCCGAGCTGCACGGGCCGGCTCTGCCGCGAATCGTGGAGCAGCTCGCCGAGGTGCCGTACCTCGATACGATCGTCATCCCTGTGGGCCGCGCTTCTGCCGAAGAGTTCGAAGAGGCGAAGCAGTTCTTTTCCGTGCTGCCGCAGCGAACGGTGCTCATCTGGGTCGAAGGGCCGGGGATTCAGCAACTGCTGGAGGATTTCAAGACGGCTGGATTACCGATCGGAGAGCCGGGAAAAGGCCGCGCCCTCTGGCTCGCACTCGGATACTTCCTCGCCGAGAACCGCTGCCACACGATCGCCCTCCATGACGCCGACATCCTCACCTACACCCGCGAGCTCGTGGCCCGGCTGGTCTATCCGCTCGTCAGCCGCCAGATCGATTTCGACTTCTGCAAGGGTTACTACGCGCGCGTCTCCGACCGTCTTCACGGCCGCGTGACTCGGATGCTCGTGTTTCCCCTCCTGCGCGCGTTGGAGATCGTCATCGGGAATCATCCCTACATTCGTTATCTGGCCTCGTTCCGCTATCCGCTGGCCGGTGAATTCGCGCTCGATGCCAGCCTCGCCAACGTAATCCGCATCCCCTCGAACTGGGGTGTCGAAGTCGGCGTCCTGTCAGAGGTCTATCGCAACCGTTCCACCCGCCGCATCTGCCAGGCGGAGATCCTCAGCTCCTACGACCACAAACATCAGATCGTATCCGCGGACGATCCCACGGGTGGCCTGCATCGCATGGCCATCGACATCGTGACGCATCTTCTCCAGACGCTGTCGCAAACCGGAATTGCCTTCGACGAGGGAGCGCTGCGCTCACTGCTGACGGTGTATCGGCGAACGGCCGAGGATTTCGTGGCCATCTACTTTGCCGATGCAACCATCGATGGCCTCTCCTATGACCGGCATAGCGAGGAGGCATTGCTCGGCGTGTTCGTTGGCGCCATTCGCACCGCCATCGAGCGCTTCCGCTCCGATCCCATCGGGCAACCCGATCTTCCCAACTGGATCCGTGTCCGCGCGGCAGTCGAGGACGTGGGCGACCGGCTCATCGACATCGTGCGCGGCGATGGCGGAATGCTCCGGTCATGATCCGGTGGGCCGTCTTCACGGACCTCGACGGAACGCTGCTCGACAGTGCGACGTTCGATTTCGAGCCGGCGCGCCCCATGCTCGAACGGCTGCGCGCGGCGAAGGTCCCGGTGATCCCGGTGACGAGCAAAACGTTCGACGAAGTCGAGCCGCTCGTTCCCGAGCTCGGGCTGCACCATGCGCTCATCGTGGAGTCAGGCGGCGGGATCGCCAGACGCGATGGCGATCGGTGGATCCTCGAATCGACCGGGCCGTCCAGCGATGATCTGCGCGTTGCGATCAAGGAGATCGAGCACCGCGCCGGCGCGCGAATCGTTTGCTATTCTGCGATGGACGCCGCCTCGGCGGCATGGTATTCGGGACTGACCGGCCAGTCGCTCGAGCTTTCGCAACGACGCCGTTTCTCGGAGCCATTCATCATCGAAGCCGGCGCCCCCGAGGACGTGATCGGTGCGGCTACGGCCATAGGTCTCCGCGCGCGGCGTGGCGGACGTTTCCTCCACCTCGGCGGGACTGCCGGGAAGGGCGACGCGGTGGCGCGCATTCGGGAAGAGCTTGGCCATGACCTCACGATGGCCGCGCTCGGAGATGCTCCGATGGATGCCGAGTTCCTCGCGCTCGCCGATATCCCGATCATCATTCCGCGGCGAGACGGCATACCCGATCCCGAGCTCGTTCTTCGCGTTCCCCGAGCCCGCGTGGCACCGGCACCGGGTCCGGCCGGATGGGCCGCGGCCGTCGAAGCCGTGTGGCTCGAAGTGGGGAGCGCGCAATGAGCGATCTGACCGCTCTCCTCGGCGCGACGGCTCCGGTCGATGTGATCGTCGGCATCCCGAGCTACAACAACGGCGCCACGATCGCACACGTGGCCAGGACCGCCGTGCGCGGAATCGCTCAACACTTTCCCGGCCGGCGCGGGCTCATTCTCAACTCCGACGGCGGCTCGCCCGACGCCACGCCGCGGGTGGCCATCGAAGCGGCATTGAGCGCTCGCGATGATCTCGATGCATCTGCGCGCGAGCTCATTGCGGTCTCTTCGATCCGTTACCGCGGTCCATCGGGAAAAGGCTCAGCATTTCGCGACATCTTCGAGGCCACGGCCGGACTCGGCGCCTCCGCCGTCGTGCTCCTCGATGCCGATCTGCGAAGCGTTGCGCCGGAATGGATCTCCCGCCTGGCCGGACCGATCGTGTCGGAACAGGCGGATTACGTGGCGCCGCTCTACCGCCGCCACAAGTTCGACGGAACGATCACCAACTCCATCGTCTATCCGCTCACCGACGCAGTGTTCGGCGGCGGCATCCGTCAGCCGATCGGCGGCGACTTCGGCGTCTCCGGACGCCTGGCAGGACTGTATGCATCCAAGGACGTCTGGGACACGGACGTTGCGCGCTTCGGAATCGATCTCTGGATGACGACCACCGCGCTCGCCGAGGGATTTCGCGTCGCACAGGCGCACCTCGGCGCGAAGATCCATGACCCCAAAGATCCGGGACAGCATCTTGCGGGGATGCTGGTGCAGGTCGTCGGCACCGCCTTCTCGCTTCTCGAAACGTATGCGGATGTGTGGACGATGCACGCGCTCGCCGATCCCGCCCCTACATTCGGCGAGGCCGCGTCCGTGACACTCGATCCCGTGCGCGTCGACGTGGCCGGGATGGAGGAACAGTTCCGGTTCGGCGTTCAAACGCTCGATCGCATTTACGGTCTCTGTCTGCCGCCGAAGGTATGGTCCGAGTTGCAAGCCGCTGCGAAGAATTCCTCGGAGATCGACGACACGCTTTGGGCGCAGATCATCATTCACTACGCGATTGCGTTTCACCGGCGCTCGCTGGCCCGCGACCAACTGGTGAGCTCCCTCACCCCTCTCTACCTCGGACGGACCGCAACGTTCATCCGGCGAAACAAGGACCGAAGCGACGACGAGGCCGAAGCCAATGTTCTGGCGCTGGCGCGAATCTTTGCCGACGTCGTTCGCGAACTGCATCGCCTCTGGAAGGAGCAACCATGAATCCGAATCGTCCAGCAGACTTCGATGGCTGGCTGTCCGCCTTCACCCAGCGTCTGGCCATCATCTCGGTGGAACTGCTGCTGCTCTTTGGGATCATCATCGTCGCGGCAGCGGTGGCGCTGGTGGTGCGCGCGATCGTGCCGCGGCTCCTCACGCTCCTCCGGTTCGACCGGCTGGCGGCACGCATCGGGCTCACCGGAACGCTGCACCGTTCTGCGCTCGACGCCTCGCCGTCGCAATACGTCGGCCGGTTTCTGGCCTGGACCACGCTCTTCCTGGTCTTCGTCGCCGGCTCCGCCTCGCTGAACCTGCCGTGGACGCAACGGATCGTCGACCGCGGCCTCCTCTTCGTCCCGGCGTTCGTCTCTGCCGTCATCATCGTCATCGCCGGCGCGCTCTTCGCCGAGTTCATCGCACGCGGCATTCTCATCGCGGCCGTGAACGCGGGCTGGCGCGCGGCGGCGATCGTTTCCGCCATCGCACGCGTGCTGGTGCTGTTGCTCGCCGGAGCGATGGCACTCGAGCAGATCGGCGTGGCGCCGGTGGTGGTCGCGGCAACGTTCTCGATTCTGCTGGGCGGCGTCGTGCTGGCCGTGGCGCTGGCGTTCGGATTGGGCGGACGCGATCTCGCAGCCGACTATCTCCGAAAGAAATTCGGAGACAAGCCGAAGCGAGAACCGGGATCGGAGCTCGATCACGTCTGATGACTCTCTCGCTGGCAACCTCCGACTACATCATCGTGGGCGTTTATCTCGCCACGATCGTCGGGATCTCGGCGTGGCTCGCGCTCGGCCAGTCCACGGGGCGTGAGTATTTCCTCGGCGGCAGGAGCATGCGGGGATGGACTCTCGCACTCTCGATCATGGCCAATCAGGCCAGCGCCGTGAGTCTGGTCGGCGCGCCGGCATTCGTGGCGTTGCGGCCCGGCGGCGGTTTGAAGTGGCTTCAATACGAGCTGGCGCTCCCACTGGCCATGCTCATTCTGATCTGGCTTCTCCTTCCCGCAATCCGTTCCGCACCCGGAGCATCGATCTACGGATATGCCGAGGCGCGATTCGGAATCGGCGTCCGCCGTTCGCTGGCGGCAGTGTTCCTCCTGTCGCGAGGGCTCGCGCTCGGCGTGATCCTCTACGCATCCGCGCTCGTGGTCGGGCCGGCGTTCGGCATGCAGACATCCACGGCGCTGGTCGCGGTGGGCATCTTCTGCGTTGCCTACACGAGCCTCGGCGGCATCCTCGCCGACATCTGGAGCGACGTGGTGCAACTGGCGATCCTCTGGATCGGGACGATCCTCGCAGGAGCGTTCATTCTCTGGAAGAACGGCGCCGCCGTGCTTCATGCGATTCCGGCCGAGCGCACGCAAACACTCATCGTCGACTCGTTCGGTGTCGGCGATGGAAACACATTCGCGCTCGCACCGATGCTGGTGGGCGGTCTGTTCCTCTATCTCTCGTATTACGGCTGCGACCAGACCCAGGCGCAAAGGCTGCTCACCGCTCGCGACGATGCCTCGGCGGAGCGCGCTCTTCTGCTCAACGGCGTGCTGCGCTTTCCGCTCGTGCTCACGTATTGCGCATTCGGTCTGTTGCTGGCCGGACTCCTCCAGATCGATCCCACATTCGCCGCACTGATGAGCGGCCGCGCCCCCGACGATCTCGTCCCGACGTTTCTGATGGCGTACCTGCCGGCGGGGTTCCGCGGAATCATGCTGGCTGGAATCTTCGCCGCGGCCATGTCATCGATCGACTCGGCGCTCAACTCGCTGGCCGCAGTCACACTCGACGACGTCTTCGGGATGGATGCAGCTCGCCAGTCGGTCTGGACGGGACGCTGGACTTCGATTTTCTGGGGCCTCTTCGCCATCGTCTCCGGCCTCGTGTTCGCGTCGAACAGTAAAGGCGTCCTGGAGCTGATCGGTCAGGTGGGCTCGATCTTCTACGGTCCGGCCTTGGGCGTCTTCCTGATCGGCGCGATGACGCGCCATGTCCGCAGTACGCATGTGCTGGTCGCGCTCGCAACCGGGTTGGCCGCGAACGTGCTCGTGGCTGTCTTCGCGAAGGAGGTGTCGTGGTTGTGGTGGAACGCGATCGGCTGTCTGGCCACCATGTTGACGGCGCTGATGGCAGCCGGGCGTCCCATGCACTTCAGTGTTGCACGCATGCCGGCGCGGGCCGGCGTCATTCTCACGACCGCATTCGCAATCATGATCGTGCTTCTGGCGATCGTGGGATCGTGACGATCCGATGAGCTGACACAGCCGGCAGAGCAGCGAGAAGACTGATTGAATTCCATATAAGACGCATTCCGGCTGCCGGGCCGGTGATCACCGCCGGTTTTTGTCGATGATGGCGAAGGCGAACACGGCAAATGCGAGCAGGCGCAGAACGTAGAACAGCGTCTGCTGCTCGATCGGTGCACCGCTCACCGTCAAGGCAAGGCGCTGAATCGCCAACAGGACGAACGCCGCCGCGAACATAGCGAAGAGCCGGTCGCGGCTCTGCGTCCAGAAGCGCAGAAAAAAAAGTGCCGCCACCAGGTAACCCGCCACCAGGAATCCCGACACGACGGCCGTCATCGAGTCTCCCACACCAGGCCGTAGACGAGCAGAGAGATGCCGATCAGCGCGGGAATCGTCCGCCAAAGCGTAAGATCCACAGCCGGAATCACCCTCACGTCGACGACCAGCAAAACGTTGTTGAGCGCCAGGCCAGCAAAGCAGAGACCGCTCCAGAAGAGAAGGCGGGCGCGGGATTTTGCGTATCCGCGCAGGAGAAGTACCGCGCACAACGCACTCGTGGCAGCGCAAAGGACGTAGACGATGATCGCGAACATGTCTCCTCTCACTTCTTCAGCTTGAACGCGTCGGCAAACGACTGGATCGGGTCCGATTCGACCCGGGCTTCGATCGCGCGCAGCACATCGTCGCGATTGGTTGCATAGCTCGACGCCAGCTCCCGCAAGAGCCGATCGGTCGTTTCGTCCGCCACGCCATATCGATACCGCGGAACGGACTGCGGCTCGAAGACGATCAATCCCTGCGAGGCCAGCAGGAACAACCGCATTGCGGTCGATTCCGGCGCCATGCCCAATGCCTCCGAAACCTCGGAGGCCGTCCACGAGCGCAGCGGATCTTTCAGCAGCATCAGCACGATCTCGATCTGATCGGGCGACGACAGCCTCCCTCTCAGGAACACCTTCAGCTCATCCGCAATTTGATTTGAACTCAAAGCAAAAACGCACCTTGCAAGGTACCGACCACACCGGTGTCCGGAGTGCCCACGCCTCATGGCACGAGGGCGACCCCTCATCCGCCTTCGGCACCTTCTCCCCTCTGCGGAGGGGAGAAGGCTACCCAATCTGGAGCTGCGCGAGATTCAAGTGGCCTTCTCCCCCCATGAGGGGAGAAGGTGCCGAAGGCGGATGAGGGGAGTGCTCTCGCGCCACAGGCCGCTCTACATCGCGTCGGCGATTCTTCTCGCGATCAGTCCGTATCCCTCGCCGCCCGGATGAAACCGGTCGATCGACAAGCGATCGCGATGCGAGAAGAGATCGGCCGTGGCGACGAGCGTGAAGTCGGCGTCGTTGTGGAAGTGATCGAGCAGTCTCGCGTTCCATTGGTTCACGAGGCCGGTCAACTGCTTCCCCATCGGCGTGCTGACGAAAGGGTTGTAAAGGCCGATGAAGAAGATGCGCGCGCGCGGGTTCGCGGCGCGGATTTTCTCGATGGCCGTTTCGATGCGCCCGAGAACGAGATCCATCGCCGCGTCCGGATCGGGCGGTGCGGCGCTGCGCCAGTCGTTGCCGCCCCACAGGTCATTGCCTCCGATGGAGACGATGATCACATTCGATTCGCTCAGGAGCTGGCGCACGTTCGGACGATCGAGCAGCGCCAGCAGATCGGGCGTACGCGCGCCACTGACGCCGACGTTGTAGGTGCGACGCGCGCGGACGTTGCGACGGCGGAGCTCATCGTCGAGACGTCCGGAGATGCCGAGGCCACTCTCATCGCCGGCACCGCGCGCGAGCGAGTCGCCGAGAATGATCGGCGCGATCGTCGTCGACGACGCAACGACGGGCGCGGGCTGGCGCAGACCTGATGCATCGACCGGCGCGCCGGTGTCGCCGCGCAGATAGGCGACGAACCCGTACGCGAAAACGGACGCCGCAAGCAGCGAGACACCGACCGGGAGGTACCAGAATAGAAACCTGCGCATCGCGTCGGGACGTTACCATGTCGCGCGACTATGTCGGCATCGGCATCGAGTGCGCTCGAAGCAACTCATCTCACCAAAGTCATCGGCGATCGGACGATCGTCGGCGATGTCTCATTCACGCTGCAACCGGGCGAGGTCTTCGGTTTCCTCGGGCCGAACGGCGCCGGCAAGACAACGACCATTCGCATGCTGGTCGGTCTCATCAAGCCGACGCAGGGCTCGGTCACGGTGTGCGGCTACGACGTCCGACGGCAGTTCGAAGAGGCCATGCGCTGCGTCGGCTGCATCGTGGAGAATCCCGACCTCTATCGCTTCATGACCGGTCGCGAGAATCTGGAACATTTCGCGCGGATGCTGAGTGTTCCTGAGAGCGAGATCGCTCGCGTGGCCGCACTCGTGAATCTCGATCACCGTCTCGATCAGCGCGTCGGAACGTACTCCCTCGGCATGCGGCAACGCCTCGGCATCGCTCAGGCCATGCTCGGCAGTCCGCGCGTGTTGATCCTCGACGAACCGGCGAACGGACTCGATCCCGCCGGTATCCGCGAGATTCGCGAGTTGATCCGCGGCCTCGCGGCAGGCCGCGGCCTGGCGGTGTTCGTATCGAGCCATCTCCTCGCCGAGATCGAGCTGATCGCCGATCGCGTGGCCATCATCCACAAGGGAAAGATCCTCCGCAGCGGCCCGGTCCGCGAGCTCATCTCCAGCCAACGCATGATGGAGATCAAAGTCGGCGACGTCACACGCGCCAGCGCGATTCTGCGCGAACACGACATCGAGCTGACGACCAGCGACGATCTCATCTTCGCCGCGATCGACGAGCCCGCGGCACCACCACTCATCGCCGCACTCACGCAAGGCGGTATCGACGTTTTTCACGCACGCCGCCGCGTGCAGTCGCTGGAAGAGATGTTCCTCGAAGCTACGGGCGGAGAGACTGTGGACTGACGCGGGGAGTCGCAAAGTCTCAAAGTCTCAAAGGACGTGAGGCCACACTCTTTGCGACTTTGAGACTTTGAGACTTTGCGACTTCGTCATTAAGATCAAAGCCTTCGCAAAACTCGAAGCCAGAATTCAAACGAACATGATGATCGTCCCCCTCGTCCAGAACGAAACCCTCAAACTCATCCGCCGCCGCCGGTTCGCGATCGTGGTGGGGATCATGTTCGTGATCCTGACGCTCGTTTCGTATTCGCAGTACCGGCAGCTTCGTCAAATGAAGAACGCGAACTGGCGCGCGGATTTGCAGGAGCGGATCGCGCGTGCGGAGAACCGGCTGCGGCGCGGGCAGGTCAATGCGTCGTGGGCGCGCTCGATGCGCGCGGAGATCCGGCGTCTGCAGTTCTATCTCGACCGCGGCATCAATCCCGAACAACCGACGGCGCCGCTGGTCGTGCGCAGTTTCGCCAACGCTGCCGGCTGGCTGCTGCCTCTGCTCGTTGCGGTCCTCGGCAGCGACATCGTTTCGGCGGAGAACGCGGAAGGAACGGACAAACTCCTCCTCACGCGGCCGGTGCGACGACGAAAGATCCTGACCGCAAAACTGATCACGCTCTGGCTCTTCGCATCGCTGACGCTGCTGGTGGGAGCGTGTCTCGCGTACATCGTCACGGCGCCGGTGCTCCCCGCCGGCGGATGGGACATGCCCACCTACAACGGCTTCCAGGTCTCGGGCGAGACGTTCAAGATCGATGCGGTGCGCCAGCTTCCGCTCTGGCAGGACGCGCTCATCGCCTACGGACTGCAGTGGTACGCGCTGCTGGCGGTGGCCGCGATCTCGCTGATGCTGTCGGTGATTTTCAAATCGAGCGCCGCGTCGATCGGCACCATGATCGCGTCGCTCATCGGCGGCACGATCCTCACCCGCATCAGCCCCGACTGGACCGCCGGCAAGTATCTCTTCGTCAGCGCGTTGCCGCTGGCCGACTACTACACCGGCCAGGCCCCGCCCTACGACGGCATGTCGATGGCCTTCTGCATCGGATTGTTGGGTGCGTGGGCGGTTGGGGCGTTGGGCGTGGCATACGGGTTGTTCATCAAGAGAGATGTGTTTGGCTGAGGTGCTGACACGTTGAGACTTGGAGACTCTGCGACTATTGTCTACAGCGATGAAACGACTGGCACTGCTGCTCCTTCTCCTCCCCGCCTGCAAGCAGGAGACTGTCGTCACCGACACGAAGCCCATGGATATGCGCGAGGCGGTGGCGATTCGTTATGTCGGATCGCCGGAGCTGGCGGTGCGCGCACAGCCCAGCGACACGGCGCCGGTCATCGCCACGTATCAGAACGCCGAAGGGGTCTCGGTGCTCGCCGACAAGGGTGAGTGGGTCGAAGTCCGCGCGGGCGATGGCGCCGGCTGGGCGCGAGCCGCGGAGCTCACGGACGCGGAAACGATTCAGGCATTGGAAAGCGATCCGCAACCGAAGTTCCGCATCATGCCGATGCCCGTCACTGCGCCGAGCGCACACGGCGAGCTCTACTTCGAAGCCGACGTGAACTCCGACGGTGAAGTCGTCGCCGTCCGCACGCTCGGAAACACGACCGGCTCCGAGCCTCTCGCGATGCAAAACGCCGCCGCGCTCAAAGCCGCCAGGTTCTATCCGATCGTGCGGCAGAACCAGCGCGTGAAGTTCAAGTACTACCACAAGCTGACGTACTGAGAAGCGAGTCGGCGGTCGGCAGTCGGCGGTCGGCAGTGGAGCCCTCACACACCGTGGACGGGCGGTGGACTTCTGCCGACTGCCGACTGCCGGCCGCCGACTCGCCTCTCACGTCTCCCCTTTCGTAATCCACTTCTGCACGCGCGGCGGCTGCCAGCTCTCGAAACGTTTGAGGAGCGCTTCCGGGTCGCGGGCGATCATGGCGATGGCGCGATGTTCGTCTCGCACGAAGCGGGCGCGGACGGCGCGGTCGATGAAGTCCATGAGAGGCGTGTAGAAGCCGTTCACGTCGAGGAAGCCGAGCGGTTTCTGATGCAGGCCGAGTTGCGCCCACGTCCAGATCTCGAAGATCTCTTCGAGCGTGCCCAGGCCTCCGGGCAGCGCGATGAACGCGTCAGCGAGATCGGCCATCATGGCCTTGCGCTCGTGCATGGTCTCGACGATGCGCAGATCGGTCAGACCGCGATGTCCGACTTCGCGCGCCCACAGCGCGTGCGGGATGACGCCAATCGCCTCGCCGCCCGCGGCCAGAACGGAATCAGCGAGCTGCCCCATCAACCCGACGCTGCCGCCGCCGTAGACGAGCGCGATGCCTTCACGCGCGAAGAGACGTCCCAGCGATTGCGCCGCTTCGACATAAGCCGGATCCGATCCGGTGTTCGAGCCGCAGAACACGCACACGCGACGGATCAAAGTCCAACCTTCTCGCGCCTTGCGTGAGTACGGATCCCTGCCACCTTCAGTGCGTTGACCCTTCGATGCGCTCGACTCGCGCCTGGAGATCGCTCAAGGTTTCCTCCATCGTGCGGTGATTTTCTTCGAGGGTGCGCATCCGGCGGTCGAGCTCCGCGTGCGAGAACTTGATCATCGCCTGGGTTTCGCTGAACCCGCGCTCCATCCGCTCTTCGATCTCACTGGTCCTGCGGTCGAGCTTCTCGTCCAATCGCGTGACCTTCTCCGCGATGAGGCCGATTTCGTGTTTGGTCCCTTCGGCCAGGACTTCGAAGAAGCGGCGATCCTCCGCCATTTTCTGCTCGAAGTGTTGGCGAGTTTCGACGTGAGCCGCGGCGTTCTCCTGGCGCACCTCGGCGACAGCAGCAAGAGACGCAGCGTTTGCCTGGCGCGTCTCGGCGTGAGCCGCGGCGTTCTCCCGGCGCACCTCGGCAATGGCCGCAGCAAGAGACGCAGCGTTCTCTTGCCGCGTCTCGGCATGAGCCGCTGCGTTCTCCTGGCGCGTTTCGGCGTGAGCCGCAGCATTCTCCTGACGCGTCTCGCCATTCTCCTTGCGCAGGAGCTCGATGAGGCCTTTCAACTCGTCGTCCATAATTTGTCGATTCTATCCTGCGAGAATGCGATCCGCCGTTTCACTACGGCGTGTAGCGCCGCGTCGGCACGCCTTCGTTTTTGCTGATGCTTAAGGCAGCGAAGGTCCGGATGAGGCGGCGGCCGTCGGCGTCGCCGCTTTCGTAGGCGCGGCAGAGCATGGCTGCCTTGGTGGCAGTCTCCGAGGCGGAGATCGTGAAGCCTTCGCCGTGGGGTTGACGCGACTCGCGCGTCGCCGTCTGCGACCATTTCCCGCCACGCAGCTCATAGCGGACGAAGTCGTCGCCTTTTCCGGTCTGGAACGACTGCGCGGCGATGGCGGGGATGCCGTTCGCATTGGCCTTCTGCTCGTCGAGGGCACGAGCCACCGCGGAGGCCACGATGTCCCGCAGGATCTGCTCGTTCGCGGCATCGACGATCAGAAACAGGCCCGAGTGATAGAGCGACTTCTCGAACTCCGTGCGGGCCTGCTTTTCCACCTTTGTGCGGCGGATTTCGCAGGGAGCGCTGAAGTGCCGGCCCTCCCAATCGAACGTCAACACGTTCATCCCGCCGACGGGAGGCAGCGGATCCTGGTGCGCGACGCGGGCGCCGGCGATCGAAACATCGAGCACGACCACGACAGCCTTCCCCACCGTGCCGCGAATTCGCTGCACCGGCATGACGCGGCCATAGGAGCGTCTGTCTTCGGACTCGACAAAAGCGTTCGACATGATGTTCCGGGAACCCTCAGGCATTATAGGGGCAGAAGGGCGGCAGTCGGCACGAGCGAGTCGGCGGTGGGGTATGGGTGGACGTGGACTTGGTGGACTTGGTGGACTGGTGGACTTTGTGGACTTGGTGGACTTGGTGGACGTAGTGGACCCGACCGCCACCAAAGTCCACGACGTCCACCAAGTCCACGACGTCCACTACGTCCACCAAGTCCACTCCTCCTCTGAACGACCACCGACTCGTCTGGAATTCATACGCCCCACAGGGGTTTACCGGCTCCGCATGCAGCAATTTCGCTACGACATCCGCAACGTTGCCATCATCGCCCACGTCGACCATGGGAAGACCACGCTCGTCGACGCGCTCCTCAAGCAGGCCGGCGCCGTCCGCGCCAATCAGCAGATGGACGAACGAGTCATGGACTCGAACGACCTCGAAAAGGAGCGCGGGATCACGATCCTGGCGAAGAACACCTCCATCCGTTACTTCGTCGATCAGCCCGACGCGCTCGGGCATCCCGTGCATCACGAGCCCACGCACACCGCGAGCGGCCACGACCTGCCGGCCGAGTTCATCCATCCCGCCGAGGTGAAGATCAATATCGTCGACACCCCGGGCCACGCCGACTTCGGCGGCGAGGTGGAGCGCGTTCTGTCGATGGTGGAAGGCGTCATTCTTCTCGTCGACGCTGCAGAAGGGCCGATGCCGCAGACGCGCTTCGTCCTGCGCAAGGCATTGGCGCTCGGACTGCTGCCGATCGTGGTCATCAACAAGATCGATCGCTCCGACGCGCGCCCGACCGAAGTCGTCAACGAAGTGTTCGACCTGATGATCGAGCTCGGCGCTTCCGATGAGCAGATCGACTTCCCGATCCTCTACGCCATCGGCCGCAAAGGAATCGTGCGCCACGAGCTGGCCGACACCACCGAAGACTGCCGTCCGCTGTTCGACGCCATCCTCAAGCGCATCCCGCCGCCTCCCGGCTACGCCGACGCGCCGCTGCAGCTTCTCGTCAGCGCCATCGACTACAACGAGTACCTCGGGCGCACCGGCGTTGGTCGCGTGCAGCGCGGCAAGATTCGCCAGAACACCGATGTCATCCTCATCCTCCGCGACGGCACGCACAAGAAGGGCCGCGTGACGAAGCTGTGGGCCTTTGAAGGCCTGAAGCGAGCCGAGATCGAAGAAGCATCAGCGGGAGAGATCGTGGCCGTAGCCGGTTTCTCCGACGTCGAGATCGGCGAGACCTTCACCGCCGCCGACGCACCGGAGCGCCTCGAGCCGATCGCCATCGACGAGCCGACCGTCTCGATGCAGTGGATGGTCAACGACTCGCCGTTCGCCGGCACGGAAGGCAAGTACGTCACCTCGCGCAACATCAAGGAACGCCTCGACCGCGAGCTGCGCAAAGACGTTGCCCTGCGCGTGCGCGAGACCGGCATGGCCGATAAGTTCGAAGTGGCCGGACGCGGCGAGCTGCACCTCTCCATCCTGGCCGAGAACATGCGCCGCGAAGGCTATGAGTTCGCGCTGTCGCGACCGCAGGTCATCCTCAAGAACGTCAACGGCCAGACCATGGAGCCGTACGAGGCGCTGGTGGTCGACATCGAAGAGGGCCACACCGGCCCGATCATGGAGAAGCTGCAGGAGCGGCGCGGCGAGATGACCGACATGGTCAATCCCGGCACCGGCCGCGTGCGCATCGAGTTCAAGATCCCGACGCGCGGACTGTTCGGCATCCGCACCGAGTTCCTCTCCGAAACACGCGGTACAGGACTGCTGTACCACACGTTCCTCGAGTACGGCCCATATCGCGGCGAGCTCGCGAGCCGCAACCGCGGTGCACTCATCGCCAAAGAAGGCGGCGACACGACGGCCTACGCCATCGAGCCGCTGCAGGAACGTTCGTCGCTCTTCCTCGGACCCGGCAACAAGGTCTACGGCGGCCAGATCGTCGGCGAGAACTCGCGCGACGTCGACATGGTCGTGCAGGTCTGCCGCGCCAAACACCTCACCAACATGCGCGCCTCCGGCTCCGACATGGCCGTCAAACTCACCCCACCTCGCCTGCTCACCCTCGAGCAATGCCTGGAGTGGATCGAAGACGACGAGCTGGTCGAAGTGACCCCGGTATCGATCCGTATCCGCAAACAGATCCTCGACCACTCGCAACGCGATGTGTTGCGAAAGAAGGTCAAGAAGGCGGCGGCAGAGGGATAGGGTTCAGTCGAGACTTCGACGAACCAGCGATCCGCCGGTACCAAAACTAGCGATCAGCCGAGCATCAAACTAGCGACCAGCCGAGGCTCAAAACTAGCGATCGAAAGTGCTAACCTGCGTGTCCGGTTCAATTGGGCAGCAGCCTGCTGACCAATTGCCTGCTCAAGAGCGCAGACTCAGCCATGTCCGATCGCGAATCCATCATCCCTCGGGACTACGCAGACTGGCTGGCCAGCCTGATACCACCCTGCCCAGCATCGAGGAGATCGAGGCGGAGCTGAGCCGCGAGGAGGCTGAACCTTGAGGCGGCTCACGCGGACGTGCGCGGTTGCGGGTGATCAGCGCGAACCTGAATTGCCTAACCGCCGCTCACAAAATTCGTGAACGCGCTCACGTTCTCCGTCACGACCCAGCACGTCAAATCCGCGAGCAGATTCACCTGCGGTGCCGTGAGCTGCGTGAGTGTGGCGGTGCCGTCTTCGTCGACGGTCTTGTAGTTCGGGAAGTTTGGAAAGGCACCGGAGCTGCCGTCCTGCAATTGCTGCGTTACCCAGGTATCGGTGATCTGCGAGGACCACGCCGTTACCTGATCGAGATAGACCCAAAGGATCTCGACTGAGCCGCTCGTCACGCCCCACCATTGGTTGGCGAGTACTTCGTGCGTCATCGGCACGATCATCGCCTGGCCGTTCGTCTTGAGCGCCTGCAGCTTCGAGATGAGCGTAACGAAGTCGCTCGACGGAAAGACCTGATTGTTGTCGGCAGCGGCATTGCCGCCCGAGGTCACGGGGACTCCGAAAAGCACCGGCAGATTCGGATCGAGATCGGCCGATGATGCGCCATTCGTCGACGGCACATAACTCAGGCTGAGCGGCGAATCGGTATTCACGAAGAGAATGACCTTCTTCACTCCGCGCATCAGCAATGGGATCAGACCGTAGTTCTCGAGATTGCCGCCGTCGCCGAAATCGAACGACTGCGCAGGAATCTGTGCGCCGCTCGACATCGGAGGCCAATAAGGCTGCTCGGGCAGATCGACATCCAGGAGCATGTTCTTCGCCGCCGTTTCCGCGAACGCGGAGCTGCTCGTACCGCTGGCGTCGATGAGTCGAAACACTGCCGGAGCCTCACCGGCGCTCACGGTGCCGCCCGAGGCGCCCGTCGTTGCGGGAGCGGAGCTTCCCCACGCGAATGGCTCGATGAAACCGCCGCCCACGGTGGCCGGCGTCGACGGTGTGATCGGACCGGAGCTCTTCTGGCTGTACGTTACGACCTGCTGGAGCGGGATGCCGTTGTACAACGGCGTATACGTGACCATCACCAGCGGATCGGTGACATAGTCGCCAGGATTTGTCGGACCATCGATCGTAGCGTTGATCAGCAGGTAGGGCATCGTGTATCCGCTCGGCTGGCGCACAGTGTGGAAGGTGGCGTTCGCGAGTGAAGGATTGGCCGTCTGGATGGCCTGCACGGTGGCGGCGTCGAAGCTGTAGTACGACGAGTCGTTGAGGCCGTAGCGATCGAAGAAGACCGCTCCGACTGCGGTGATCCAGAGAAGATCGCCATCGACTTTGTCGGTGTGATACGCGGTCCAGAGCGCCTTGTCGAGACTCTGCGTCGCGCCATACCCGACGCAGTCGCTGGAGAGAACGTTGAGCCCGGCCTCGGATATGTCGCCGGGATCGGTAATCGGGCCGAGGAAATCCTGATCACTCGTCGCGCCGGTGTTGTAGTACGCGAACGCCGCGGCAGCCCACGACCCGCCGGAAACGCACGAGATGTAGTCGACGCTCTGGATGATGTTCTGATTGATCATCGCGCGCAATTGCCCCATTGCTGCAGACAACGCCCGCGTCCCTCCTCCCGGAAAGCAGACTCCCACATTGGGTGAAACACCGGCTTGTTGCTCGGGCCATGGGTACGTGGTTCCGTCGGAGAACCAGACCCGCGTCGTGATGTTCGCCATTCGCACACTCCTCGCGTTCAAATTTCAGAGAATTGGATCTGCCGAAGAGCGTACCAATCAGAAACGCCCGCCGTCGACGTCGTTGATGAAGTCGATCAGACCTTTGATGTAGATCTGCTGATCGTCGTACATCGCCATGTGGCTGCCGTTCGAGCAGTACAGGTACCGCGCTTTCGGGATCTGTGTGGACATCCACTTCATGTGCTCGGGGTCCATGGTGTCGTAGCGTGCGCCGATGACGAGTGTCTTTGCCGTGATCTTGCCGAGGTCGGCGCTGCGATCCCAGTTCAGGAGCTTGCCGCTTGCACCGAGCTCACTCGGTCCCTGCATGGGGACGTAGATGGCCGGGTTCATGTGCTTGAAGGCGCGGTTGACGCCGTCCGGCCATTGATCGGGCGGCATGCGCAGAAGATGGTGGACGTAGTGGTGCGGGATGAGGAGCTCCATGTAGCGCGGCTTTGCGTACTCGCCCTTGGCCTCGATCTCTTTGATCTCGGCGAGCACCTTCTGGTCCATGGCCGGCATGATCGTGTTCGTCGCGTATTCGTTGTATTTGGGGATGCTCGACATCATGTTGGAGATGACGAGCCCTTTCACGTTCTGCCCGTACTTCAGCGCGTACTCCATCGCCAGGATGCCGCCCCAGGACTGGCCGTAGAGATAGAAGTTGTCGCGATTCAGACCGAGCGCCTGCCGCACCTGCTCGACCTCTTCGACGAAGCGCGGCAGTTCCCACAGCTCCGGCTCGTTCGGCTGATCGCTGTAATACGACCCGAGCTGATCGTAGTAGTAATACTCGATGCCGGCCGCGGGAAAGTAGCTGTCGAACGCTTCGAGATATTCGTGCGTCACGCCAGGACCGCCGTGCAGCAGGAGCACTTTGATGCGCGGGTTGTTGCCGATGCGCTTCGTCCAGACGCGGAACGTTCCCTTCGGCGTCTGCACAGGAATCATGCGCACGCCGCCGGCGAGGACGTCGGTGCGGTCTATGTTGTCGAAGTAGGAAACCATCGCGGGTGCCGCGGCTGATGCCGTGACGGGCTGCGCAGGCTTCTGCGCGCAGCCGTGCAGCAACAGGATCGTGGCGAGAGACATGATCGTTCTTTTCAATGGAGTATCTCCAATGCTCAGCCTGCGAGGAATGATTGGATCGTGCTCTGACTATTACGGACGACCCAGCAGGTCAGATCTGCGAGGAGGTTCACCTCTTTCGGACTGAGCTCGGTGAGCGACCATGGTGGGATGAGGGTCTCGTCGATGGTTTTGTAATTGGGGAAGTGCGGGAACTCGCCCGCGTCGCCGAGGTCGAGCTGGAGCTTGACCCAGTCATCGGTGATCTGCGATTTCCAGGCTTCCACCTGATCGAGATAAACGTAGAGAACGTCGATCGTTCCGCCGGCGGGGATTCCCCAGTACGAATTGGCCTGGATGGTGTGCGTCTTCGTCACTACCATCGGCTGGCCCTTCTGCTTCAAAGCCTGCATGGCCTGCACGAGCGGCGCGTAGTCGGAGCTCGGGAAGACCTGGTTGGTATCGGTGGCCGCGCTTCCGGAGCCGCTCGTCACCGGGATGCCGAAGAGCGGCGGGAAGTTCGAGTCGAGATCGTTTTCGCCGGCCGTACCCGTGGCCGGATCGTAACTGAGACTCATCGGCGTCTCGGTGTTGATGAAGAGCAGCACTTTCTTCACGCCGCGCATGATCAGCGGGAGAAGTCCGTAGTTTTCGAGATTGCCTCCGTCGCCGAAGTCGAAGAGCTGCGCCGCGGGCTGCGTGCCGCTCGCAACAGGCGGCCAGTAGTTCTGCTCCGGCAGCAAGCCGTCGAGCAGTTTGATTTTCTCGAAGATGGCCGCAAATGCGGAGCTGCTCGTGCCGCTGGCGTTGACCAGTCCGAAAACGGACGACGGGACGCCGACCGTCACGGATCCGTTCGTGGCCGGCGCCGCCGGCGCATTGCAGCCCCACGCGAACGATTCGATGAATCCTCCGCCGATCATCGCCTGCACCGACACTTTGATCGGTCCCGACTTCGCGAACTGATAAGAAAGCGTCTGCTGGAACGGGATGCCGGAGTAGAGCGGCGAGTAGGTGATCATCACCAGGGGATCGGGGTTGTACGGCGCGTTGGCCGTCGGTCCGTCGATCGTTGCATTGATCAGCAGGTAGGGCATTTTGTAACTCGATGGCTGACGGACGACATGGAAGCCGGCATTGGCCAACGATGGGTTGGCAGCCTGAATCTTCGCCACGGTGGCGGCGTCGAGACTGAAGTAGCTCGGATTCTTCGCGTCATAGAGACCGAAGCGCGCGAAGAAGAGCTGCCCGATCGCCGTGGCCCAGAGCAGGTCATTCGGAACGCCGGCGTTGTGTGCGGCATCGAGCGCGTCGCCGAGGTCCTGCGTGGCTCCCCAGCCGAGGGAAGAAGTGGGAACGCTCGAAAGACCGGCCAGCGTAATATTCGCAGGCTCGGTGATCGGGCCGAGAAACTCCTCGTCCGACGTTGCGCCAGCCTTGTAATACGTGAATGCGGTCGACGCCCACGAGCCTCCTGAGACACACGAGATGTAGTCGACGTCATTCAGACCGCCGAACGAGAGCAGCCCGCGAAGCTGCCCCATCGTCGCGCACATCGCGCGCGTCCCGCCGCCGGGAAAACAGATGCCCACATTCGGTTGCACTCCGGCCACTTGCTCGGGCCACGAGTAGGTCGTTCCGTTCGAGTACCAGACGTTGGTGGTGAAGTCAGCCATCGTTTCCCCCGGTTTGCGTTCATGGAGTCTCAAAGTCGCAAAGTCTCAAAGTCGCAAAGGTGGTGACGGCCACGCTCTTTGAGACTTTGCGACTTTGAGACTTTGCGCCTCTCCGTCTACTGCAATTCCATCATCCATACATCCGCCGCGGTGCGCTTTTCGGAAAAGACCATTGTGCGACCGTCGGCGGAGAGGCTCATCGCGTCGATGGACAGCTCTGCGACGACGTCGCGGACGGCTCCATTGATGGCGTTGACAATACGCAGCCGGCCTCTGTCGCCGTACAAAATTTCGTGGCTGCCCGGAAGCCAGATCGGGCGTGCACCGCTCTGCGTGAGTCGCCGATAGGACTGATCGGCGAATGAGTAGACGGCGATGCCGGGCGCGTTGCGCAGCTCGCCGGCCAGCATCGTTCCGTCCGGCGACCATGCAGTCATCGCGGGATGCAGGTTGTCGGGCGCGGGCGGCAATGCCTCGATGACCGGCTTGCCTGTGCCGGACGTCTGCACGTAACTGTTCTCGTCGTTGTAGAAAGAGATTCGCTTGCCGTCGGCGGCCGCTGCCGGATACCAGACGCTGCGCCCCTGCGTGGTGGTCTCGCGCGCGAGATTGCTTCCGTCGGCGTGAATGCTCCAGATCTCGTAACGATCGGTATCGCGTTGCGAGTAGAAGTAGATCTTCGTCCCATCGGCGGACCAGGTGGCGCCGCGATCGCGCGCCGCGTCATTCGTCAACTGACGGATTTCACCCGTAGCCAGCTCCGCGACGAAGAGGTCTTCCTGTCCCGTGCGATTCGTGACCGCGACGTAGCGGCCGTCCGGAGAGACCTGCGAGCTGAAGACGAGAAATGATCCAGCCACGATCGGCCGCGCCTCGCCCACCGTCGCTCCCGCCACCGGGTCGAAGCTCACCGCGCGCAAAACCTCAGTTTGGTCGATGGAAGCGAACAGCAGTCGCCCATTCCGCGCCATCGAGTAGTTTCCGCTGAATCGCGCCGGCGTCGACACGGGCTCGGGTACACCGCGCGTTTTCCCGCTCTTTTCGTCGATGCCAATGCGCCAGAGATTCATTGTCCCGTTGCGATCACTGCCGAAGTAAAGATATTGACCATCGGGCGACCAGATCGGATTCCAGTCCACCGCCTCGTCGTTCGTGACCCGTTCGATCGAGAGCTTCGGATCTTTCGCTGATGGGTCGATCGTCCAGAGATCGCGCTGCGCGGACTCGCCGACGATTCCCCAGTAGGCGATGCGATTTCCGTGCGGCGACCAGCTCGGCTGCACGCCGTCGCGATCGAGAAGAAGCTGCCGCTGCCCACTCTGCACGTCGATGGTCCAGAGGCTGCTCAGACTGCCGCGCGAGGTGGGAGTGAATCCAACGTTCTCCGTGCCGCAGACGAGTTGCTTGCCGTCGGGCGACCACGATGGATTGAAACAGGAATCGGCGACGCGCCGCGACGACTCGCCGGTGGCGCCCATGACGAAGATGCCGCCGCCTTCGCACTCCGAGCGATAGGCGATCTGCGAGCCGTCGGGCGAGAACGCCGGCTGGATGTCCGCGGCCGCGCATCGTTTGGTCAGATTGATGGCGTTGCGTCCGCCGACGCGTTGCAGATAGATGTCGAACCCGCCCACACCCGCGCGTGCGAAGGCGAAGTTTTCTCCGTCAGGAGAAATCGATGGCGCGAGCTCGAGCGACTCGTCGTACGTGAGTTGCGAGAACGTCGTCGCCGGTGGCCGTGTCGTATCGAGTCTTCCTCGGAGAAACCAGCCCGCGATGACGCCCGCGATCAACAATGCCGCTGTTCCTGCGAGCGCGGCGGTGCGGCGAGACGAGAGGATGGGCGTCTCGACGGTCGGCATCGTTCCGGAGCTGCCGGAGAGCGATTCGAGTTGGAACGCCAGATCGCGCGCCGATTGAAAACGCTGCGCGGGATTCTTCTCCAGGCAGTGACGGATGACGCGCTCCAGTCCGGGTGTGACGTTCGGATTGGCGGCGCTCGGATCGGGCGGATCCTCGCGCAGGATGGACGACATCGTGTCGGCCGGCGAATCGCTTCGGAACGGATGCTCCGCGGCCACCATCTCGTACATCACCGTGCCGAGGGAAAAGAGATCGCTGCGCTGATCGACGGGCTGCCCGCGCACCTGTTCGGGCGACATGTAACCGACCGTGCCGATGACCGTGCCGGGCGAAGTGTCCTGCTCCATCGTGTCGTCGTCGGCGAGCGCGAACTCGTCGGCGCTGCGCAACTTGGCCACGCCGAAATCGAGAATCTTCACGCGCCCGTCCTTCGTGACGAAGAGATTCTCAGGCTTGATGTCGCGATGGACGACACCCCGCTCGTGCGCGGCGGCCAGACCGTTGGCAATCTGAATGGAGTAATCGACGGCCTTGCGGATGGGCAGCTTCACCGCCGCTCCGCCATCGCGGAGAAGACTGCGCAGCGTATGCCCTTCCAGAAGCTCCGTGACGATGTACGGCCTTCCGTCGGCGGTGCCGGCATCGAAGATCGTCAGCAGATTCGGATGATTGAGCGCGCCGACCGTGCGCGCTTCCTGCTCGAAGCGGTGCAGCCGGTCCGCATACTTCGCAAACCGCGGCGGCAACACCTTCACCGCCACATCGCGGCGGATGCGGGCATCGTGAGCGCGATAGACCTCGCTCATACCACCCGCTCCGATCCGTTCCACGATCTCGTACGGACCGAGCTGCGTACCTGCTGTCAACGACATTGGACTCGGACATTATGACGATTGTGCCGGCCCCGAGGGAGTCGCAAAGTCTCAGAGTCTCAAAGTCTCAAAGGATCTCGGCCACGCACCTTTGCGACTTTGCGACTTTGAGACTTTGCGCGGGTCACGAAACCGCAAACGCGTGACCCGCCTCACGCCACCTCTTCGCACCGGGACCGAATATGCACAGCACCATGAGCTACACCGATTGGCTGCGGAGTCAGACATCGAGACTGGAAGACGAGATCCGTCGTCACTCCGTCTTCGACGACGCCACGCCGGCCACGCCCGAGCAGTTGAAGGAGCTGCGCAAGAAAGTCGTCATCCACACGTTCCTCCGCCAACAACTCCTCCGCCGCGACACGCTCGTGGTATCCGTGGAGTACGACACGCAGGAGTTCGTGCTTGTAAAAAGAGTGAAGAGTGAAGGGTGAAGAGTGAAAAGAGGCGGGAGATCACCTTCACTCTTCACCCTTCACCCTTCACTCTTCACCCTTCACTCTTCACCCTTCACTCTTTCACCCTTCACTCTTCACCCTTTTCTTCTCTCCAGCCTGCCAAAACCGCTGTTCCGACGGGACTGAACCGTCAACCTTTTCGCCCGATTAAGGCGCAGAGCTTGCGAATCATCCGGTCGCCCTGTCAGACTGTCGGGAACTCAATGGGTAGAAAGTGACGGATTGATGCCTTCGAAAGTGTTTGTAGGGAATCTCGATTTCAACACGACGCGCACGGAAGTGCAGGACCTGTTCGCGCAGGTTGGTGAAGTCCGCGACGTGTTCCTGCCGATGGACCGCGAGAGCGGCCGTCCGCGCGGCTTCGCATTCGTCGAGTACGCGAACGACGAAGATGCGGCCACGGCCATTGAGAAATTCAATGGCCATCAGCTCGGCGGACGCGCACTGCGCGTGAACGCCGCGGAGGATCGTCCGCGCACTGGTGGTGGCGGCGGCGGTGGCCGCGGCGGCTACGGCGGCGGTGGTGGCGGCGGCTACGGCGGTGGTGGTGGCGGCGGTTACGGCGGCGGCGGTGGTGGTGGTTACGGCGGTGGCGGCGGCGGCTACGGTGGTGGCGGCGGAGCCGGCGGCGGCGGCGGTGATCGCTACGGCGCTCCGGCGAAGCCGAAAGGCAGCCGGCGCAACATCCGCGGCAAGAAACGCAGCCTGTAGATCAGCGACTGAGCTGTGGACGTGGACGTGGTGGACTTAGTGGACGTGGTGGACGTTAGTGGACATGTCCACCGCGTCCACAAAGTCCACGACGTCCACAAAGTCCACGACGTCCACGTCCACAAGATAGCCGCGCCGGCTCAGTTCGCGCGATATCCCTGAATCGTCCGCACGTTCGCGTCCCGTCGCTCGACGGTGACGCGGATCGAGCGCCAGGTTCCTGCCTTGACGCCCGCTGGCCGCGTGAACGACAACACGTACTGCCCGCGCATCTCCTCCGCCAGTCGCTCAAACAACGCAGGGAACTTTCCCTCGGGCTCGGCGATGAAGATCGTTCCGCCCGTGTCTTCGGCAATGCCGCCGAGCGCGTTGGAGCGGCCGCTGCTCCCACGGGGCGGCACGATGACGTAGACCGGCACGCCGACGGTGCGCGCCATCCGCTCGCACTCTTTCGCGCTGGCGCTGCTCGTGCCTTCGCGTCCGTCCGAGAACACCAGCAGCGCTTTCTTGCCGGGGATGCCCTGGAATTGCTGCAGCGCAAACGTGACGCCGTCGAAGATCGACGTGCCGCCCCGCGGCGCCAGTGCGTACACCGATTCGCGCAGACTCACCGTATCGCTCGACCGCGGATGCACGAGCCGCGGACCGGTATCGAAGGCCACCACGAAAGCCTGATCCTGCGGTCGCAGTGCGCGCCCGAGGAACTCCGTGGCCGCGCGGATGACGTAGACCTGCATGCCGCTCATGCTCGAGGAGCTGTCGATGGCGATGCCGATCGTGACCGGATCTTCATCGGCCGACCGCAGTTCTGCGATCACCGCCTGTCCTTCGTCGGCGATGGCGAAGTCCTTCGACACGAGACCGCCGATTCGTTCGCCCTTCCCGTTCGCGACGCTGGCGATGACGGTGACCGCGCCGACCTCCACCGTCTCACTCACTCCGCCCGAGTTGTAGATCCTCGTCACTTCGGCGCTGCTGCCGTCGTCGAGTGTGGCCACGGCGCGCAGATAGCCAAACTCTCGCGGCGCTACGTTCATGCGCGCGCGGAACGGCGCCGTAGTCAGCGAGGCGATCTCGTTGCCGTTCCACGACACGTCGACGCGCGCGACCGATCGGCCGGGCGGAATGCGAACATCGAGCTCGATATCGCTCGCGCCGCTGATCGTCGCGGATGCGGGCGCTACGATCGAAACGAAGAACGCATCCATGCGATCGTTGATCGTGGCCAGCGCCTCCCCTTTCGCGTTTCCGGCAGCATCGAACGCGACGGCCTTGACGGTGCGCGCACGCGGTGTGCGGCCCACGTCGATCGACACGCGGAAGGGATGCTTCGCAGACGAAGCGACCTTCACGTCGTCGAGCAGGTAGTCGACGCGAGCGATGTTCCCGGGGCCTTCGATGAGAAAGTCGGCATCGCCGAGGACCGTCATCCGCGCAGGCGTCACGATCCGCAGCAGCGATTGCGAAGACGTCTTCCGCAGCGGCAACGGCTGATCGTCGAGACGCTCGAGCGAGTACCTGGCCAACTCGTGAGCCATCGATCCTTCCGGTGCGAGCTCGTACGCCTTGCGGTACGACTCGATGGCCGCGAGCATTTCGCGTCTGTTGGTCAACGCCGCCGTGCGGGCGAACCCACCGGATGGTATGGGCGCGGCCACGCCGGCCGGCGTCCGCGCCCGAGGGTTCGCCTGCGGCGCTGGCTCGGGCACTCGTCTGGTCGTCAGCGCCGCAGCTTCATACTGCCGGGCGATGGCCAGGTGCGCTTCCGCGGCAATCGCGTCCGAAACGGCATTGCGAAGAACATCGGCCACGATCTTCCGGCCACGAGCCTTCTGCTGCGCCAGATACCACGCGCCTCCCTCCATGATCTCCGCCAGTTGCGCTTGCTCCTCGGCGCCCGCGGCGCGGAAACCGGCGACCGCGCGTTGCAGTCGATCGGTCGCCGGCAGTGGCTGGCGTGCGTTGAACAACGCGGTGCCCAACACCAGATCGGCCTCGGGAGCCTGACCGGCCTGACGCAACTGCACCGAGCGGACGATCCGCGCACGCTCCGCGCGCACGCGCAGCAATTCCTCGACGATCCCGCTCCAGGGCAGTTTCCGATTGACCACCACCAGTTGCGCGCCGCTGGCGTCATAGATCGCGACCAGCGGCACTTCTTTCCTGGCCGCCAGCTCGTCGAGCATCGAATGATGCGGCGAGCCAGGGCCAGCGGTCAGGCGCAATGGCAGGTAGGTGTCGAACGCGTGCGTGAAGACGGAGTCGCTCGCCCCACTCACGAACATCGCGTCCATGCGGTTGTTGCACGGGCCGCACGCGCCACGGTAGTAGACGAGAAGCATCTTCTGCTGCGCGCGCGCCACGGTGAGAGCGGTCGCGGGTTGCGAATGCCAGAGGATCGGCTGCGGCTCAGCCGGCGCGATCAGCGCGACGATCAGGACTGCTGCGAGTGCGACTGCGCGAATCGCGATCATGGGAATGGGCTAGTGTAGTTAGATACCGGTGACGCGGATGACTTCCTCGAAGCTGGTGACGCCCTCGGCCAGTTTCCGGAGAGCGCTCTGCCGCAGTGTACGCATTCCGCGCTTGATGGCCATGTCTTTGATCTTCAGGAAGTCCTCGCCGCGATCGATGAGATCGCGGATGGAGTTGTCGACCGAGAGGATCTCGAAAATGCCCGTGCGTCCGAAGTAGCCGGTGTTACGGCAGCGGATGCAACCTTCCCCTTCCTTGACGATGATGCGCTTACCCGACGGCGCCTGCAGATTGAGCATGGCCGCCTCTTCGATACTGAGCGGACGGTTGCGCTTGCAGTCATCGCAGATGCGTCGCACCAATCGCTGCGCCATCGCGCCGATGAGCGTCGACGAGATCAGAAACGGCTGGATGTCGAGATCGATGAGGCGCGTGATCGACGTCGCGGAGTCATTCGTGTGCAGCGATGAGAAGACCAGATGTCCCGTCAGCGCGGCCTGCACGGCGTTCTGCGCCGTCTCCTGATCGCGAATCTCGCCGACCATGATGATGTCGGGATCCTGCCGCAGGATCGTGCGCAACGCCGAGGCGAAGGTGATGCCGATCTTGTTCTGCACCGAGGTCTGATTGAACTCGTCATGCACCATCTCGATCGGGTCTTCGATGGTGGTGATGTTGATCTCCGGCGAGTGCAGGCTCTTGAGCGCCGAATAGAGCGTGACGGTCTTGCCCGATCCGGTGGGACCGGTGACGAGGATGATGCCGTGCGGGCGCTTGATCCATTCGGCGAAGGTCTTCAGCTCATCGTCGTAGAAGCCGAGACCGGCCAGCTCGCGGATCATGACCTCGGGATCGAAGATGCGCATGACCACCTTCTCGCCGAATGCGGTGGGAAGCGTGGAAACGCGCAGCTCGATCTCCTGGCCGGCGTGATCGGTCTTGATGCGGCCATCCTGCGGACGCCGCCGTTCGGCGATGTCCATGCGGCACATGGTCTTGAGACGTGAGGTGATGGCCAGATTGACGAGCTTGGGAACGCGCTGGATCTCGTGCAGCACGCCGTCGATGCGGAAGCGGATCATGGCGTGCTCGCGCTTCGGCTCGATGTGAATGTCCGAAGCGCGCGACTCGTACGCGTGCTGCAGAAGGAAGTCGACGGCGTTGACGATGTGCGCGTCGCTGGACTCGATCTCCGAGCCGGATTTGAGCTTGATGTACTGCTCGAGATTCCCGAGGTCGATGGCGCCCTTGGACAGATCACGCTCCGCCTTCGTCACGGAAGCGCGGAAGCCGTACTGCTCGTTGATCACGCCCATCACGTCGCTCTCGGCGGAAACGACGATCTCGATCTCCTGCTTGGCCATCGGACCGTACGAGTCGATGGCGATGCGATCGAACGGATTGACCATGGCCACGACGAGCTTCCCGTCGCGGATGACCACCGGAACCATCCTGTTCTTCCGCGCGAACGGCCGCGAGATGCGCGACTCGATCATCTGCACGTCGAGCTTGAGAGGGTCGATTTTGAAGAACGGCAGATGCGCATCCTCGGCGATGAGGCGCGCCAGAAGAAAGTCATCCATCCGCGTGGCATTGCCGCTGGCGTCGGTGAGATTCAGCGCCGCGATGACTTTGAAAGGACTGGCGTCCTCGTCGACCCGCAGCTTCGACCCACGCGCCTGCAACTTGAACTGCCGGTCCGCATTCTCCACCTCCGCCCGTTGCCGCTCATCGATGAACCCGGCATTGAAGAGAAGCTCCCCAAGATACGAGACTGTAATCTCGCGGGCAGGACGGGCGGTGGCGATCGGGGCGGTGGTCATGGACGGTGGCATTTTAAGACGGGGGAGTCTCAAAGTCGCAAAGTCTCAAAGTCTCAAAAAAATGACGCGTGCGACGAGGCCATCTTTGAGACTTTGCGACTTTGAGACTTTGCGACTCTCCCGCGTCTCAATGCACTTCCAGAAGAAACCCTTTCAAATACTCCCCTTCCGGGCAATACATCGACACCGGATGATCCGGCCCGGCGGTGAGTCTTCGCACGAATGACACGCGTCGTCCTGCATCGAGCGCGGCGGCGAAGATGACTTTCTGGAAGAGGTCGATGGACATGTGGCCCGAGCAGGAGAAGGTCATCATGAAACCGCCCGGCTCGACCATGCGCAGCGCATGGAGGTTGACGTCTTTGTAGCCGCGCGCGGCACGTTCGACCTCGCCACGGCTTTTCGCGAACGCAGGCGGATCGCAGACGATGAGTCCGTATTGATCGCGATGCGATCGCACGTACTGGAACGCGTCGGCGACGACGAGCTCCCCTTCGACGTCGTTCAGTGCCTGATTCTCGCGTGCGATCTCGATGGCCTTTGCGGAGACGTCGACATTCGTGATCGACGATGCGCCTCCGGCCGCCGCGTAGACGCCGAATGCGCCGCTGTATGAGAAGAGATTCAGCACGCGTTTGCCGCTCGCCAGCGTCCGCGCCAGGCGGCGGTTCTCGCGTTGATCGAGAAAGAATCCGGTCTTCTGCCCCTCCGCAGGATCGACACGGAATCGCAGGCCGGATTCGAGGATCGTGGTGGTCGCGGAGCCCTCTCCGATCTGTGAGTCCTCCGTCGGCAAACGTTCCAGCGCGCGCGCCGGCAGATCGTTTTTGAAGTAGATGAGGCGCGGCGCCAGCTCTTTCTGCAGGGTGTCGACGATCAGCGGCTGCAACAATTCCGCGCCGCGATTGGCGATCTCGACGACCAGCACATCGTCATAACGATCCACCACGACGCCGCTCAGCTCGTCACCCTCGGCGTGCAGCACACGCGCGGCATTGGTGTCGTCGTCGAAGATCGAACGTCGTCGCGCGACCGCCGCCGCGATTCGCGATGCAATGACGTTCGCGTCGAGAAGCTCATCCGTGAACGTCAGCGCGCGTAGGCGAATCTGCGAATGACGCGAGTAGAAACCGGACGCAACGCGGTTGCCGTCGCCGTCGACGAGGTCCGCGATGGCGGCGTCTTCCGGACCTTTCTCGGACTGAATCGCACCCGCAAAAATCCAGGGATGGCGATGCCCGGCCATTCGCTCCTTGCCACGCTTCAACACCAACCGTCTGCGTTGGTCCGATAAGAACAGGTCGTCGTTCATTCTGGCCGTATAATCCCGCTTGATGTCCACCGTACGCGCGAAAGAGTTTCACACCGAGTGTCAGGAAGAAGTCTATCGTCAGGTGAAGGCTTATCTCGATGAGCTTGTCGACGAGCACTTCGATGACGCTGCCCACTGCGACTTCTACCTCAAGTATGGCTCGACCGTGCTGGAGATCTCGATCGATGCGTATGAAGAGGACGATGCCGTCATCTCCATCCTGGCGTTTTGCGTCCAGGGCGTCGAGCCGACGTTCGAGCTGATGCAGGAGCTGTTGCTGCTCAACTCTGAAGTGCGCCTCGGCGCATTCAGCATGGTCGACCACGACATTTTCTACTCGCACTCTTTTCTGGGGCGGCGCCTCCGTCCCGAACAGCTCATCGCTTCGCTGGGAAGCGTGGCCAGCGTGTCCGATCTGTATGACGAAAAGCTCGTCTCCAAGTACGGCGGCGCAACCGCGCTCGAGTGCCTGAGAAGCAGCGCCAAGCGTGAGCGCTCGGTGGCCGTTTCTGCGCAGAATAACTAATCGCGTGGCATTCCCATTGCTCTATGGCCGGGTGATGACCACTCGAAAGCGCACCGGATTTTCGGCGAGGTTCGCTGGCGCCGCAGTCCTCGTGCTTCTGACCGCCAGCGCCTGCACCGGCGGATCGGAAACCAACGCCGCCGACGGGAAGACGCCCGTCAGCAGTGAATCGCCGGCCTCCCAGCCGCAGGTACACGCGCAGGATGCATTGGCGGACATCCATCGCGCCATCCCGATCTATCAGGGAGCGGAATTCCGGGAAGATCTGACGCGCAGCGACCAGGTCACGATCCGCAATCGCTACGGCCCGGGCGCGGCCGTCTACACGCTGGCCAGCGATGACTCCTTCCCGCAGGTCTATCACTACTACACGACTTACCTCTCGCAATTCCGCGCCTATCCCGCACCGTCTCCTCTGCCCTCATCGCAGAAAAACTGGCGCACGCTCGAGGTGCAGTTGAACCAGGCCATGCAGGACCCCTTCATCCCCGGAGAAGCGCTCGACCTGAACGGCCGGCAGGTGACGCTTCAGATCGCCGAGACGGAAACCGAGCCGAAGACCGTGATCCGCTACATCGTCACACCGCGACCGGCTGCTCCGCCTGCGCCCGTAGTCACGGTTGCGGATGGCGCTCCGGACGCGCCCGTGACACGATAGGAGCCGATTACGAGTCTGCGACTCGAACCAGATGTTCCACCGCATCCTCATCCCCACCGACTTCTCCACCGCTTCCGAGTGGGTGTTCGACGATGCTGTGCGCATCGCAGGGACAGGCGAAACCGAGCTCGTCATCCTGCATGTACGCATGACCTGGGCGTCGCATCCGGACGAGCTTCGCTTCCCTGCCGATTCGTCGCTCTATGAGTATGCGGAGAAGCTCGAGCTCGAGCGATTGCGCGATCGCGTACGCCGCGCCAATGCTTCGCTATCGACGCGCCTCATCGTGCGGCAGGCGCCCGATCCAGGCAACGAGATCTGCCGCACGGCCATCTCGGAGAACGTCGATCTCATCGTCATGGCCACGCATGGACGGCACCATGTTTCGCACTGGCTGGTTGGATCCACCACGTTGGCCTTGCTCAAGGATCCGCCCTGCCCCGTACTGGCCATTCGCTACGGTATCGTGAAGCGCACCGCGATGAACCGCGTCATCGTTCCCGTCCACCTGCAGCAGACTTCGCATCGCGCGCTCGATCTCGCGGTACGCGAAGCGCGCGAGATCCATCTCGTCACGGTCTGTGCCTCCGACGACGAGAAAAGGCGCGCCGATGCCATGCTGCGCGAGATCGCCGGCAGGATCCCGGGTGCCACGATCGCCATCATCCACGGAAAAAACCCCGAGGATGAGTTGCTGCGCTACGCCACCAAAGTTGACGCCGACGCCATCTTCATCAACGCCACCTCCGACCCCAGTCAGCGCAAAATCGACGTCGTGCGCCACGCCTCGGTGCCGGTGATGATCGTCTGAGCGCGCATGGGCGCAACACGTGCTAGTGTTGCATCGGCGTGCGGAGTTAGCTCAGCGGTAGAGCATCTCGCTTACACCGAGGGGGTCAGGGGTTCGAATCCCTTACTCCGCACCAATTCTTGCAATCCCCTCCTACATGATCCGCCTCAGGCGCAAGGCGCGCGTGCTTCTCCTCGACGACGACACTTCCATGCAGAAGCTCGTAGCTACTCTGCTGCAGCGCGAAGGTCATCGCGTCGACATCGTCAGCTCCGGCACGCTGGCGCTCGAGAAGATCAAGAACCAGAAATACGACGCGCTCCTGCTCGACGTCATGACGCCCACCGACGGCGGCTTCACCGTCATCAAGCAGTTGAAGGAGCTCAATCCGGACCTGCTCAAACGCGTCGTGCTTCTCACCGCCTCCCCCGCCTCCATCCTCGGCGGCGTGAAGCACGACATCTTCGGGATCGTCTACAAACCGTTCGAGCCGAAGGACCTCATGGAGACCGTGGCGCGCGTGCTGGCTCAGTGAGTCACGACGTGATCTGACCGCCGAGCGAGTCCGGTGAACTGGCACCGTCGCGTGCGCGCACATGACTGCGAATGCAGCTCCGCACGACGTCGACGAGCTGCGGAAGGTTCACCGGCCTGCGGAGCACGATCTGCACGATCTCGACGTCGAGAGAGCGCGCCGACTCCGGGTTCGCGGCCAGCACCAGGACGACCGGCCGCAGCGCGGTGGGCATTCTCCCGATGTGCGCGATGACCCGCTCCACATCGCCGAATGGAAGCGCGACATCGGCCACCACGACGCCGTATTCCTGATCCGCCAGTTTCGAGAGAGCATCATCGGTGTTGCTGACGAGGTCCGAATAGACGTCGAGGTCCAGCAACGCGGTGAAGAGTTGTTGCCGCAGACCAGCGTCGCCGTCCGCTATCAGCACCCGAGAAACCGCGCCCATCGCGGTCATCTTTACAAGACTGCTGCCAGCCGGCACGGCCGGCAGCGCTCATTGGCATAGCCTTGGGCACGTACGGTCGCTTCGAGGCTCGTTCTACTGCGAAGACTCCACGATGACGCTGGTCTCCATCGTCGAGAACGACTTCTTGTAGATGTCGATGATCGACATCAGCAGCGAAAAGACCAGCGGTCCGATCACGAGCCCGACGAACCCGAAGGCCTGCAGGCCGCCCAGGACCGCGAACAGCAGCGGGATCGCCGGAAGCTGCGCTTTCCCTTTCATCGCCCAGGGCCGCACGATGTTGTCGATGAGCGAGACCGGCAGGAGGCCCCATATGATGAGGAAGATCGGCTGCCACCAGGGACGGCCTCCCATCGACGCGGAGATGACGAGGTAGATCGAAGCCGGGACCCAGACCGCCGCGGCACCGACCATCGGAATCAGCGAGAGCAGCGCGGCCACTGCGCCCCAGAAGCCCGCTCCCGGCACGCCCGCGATGGCCAGGCCGATCCCAGTCACCAGCCCTTGTGCGATCGCAGTGAACAGTTGCCCGCGAAACGTGGCGTCGATGACGTCTTTGAATCGCTGCCGGAATTCGTTGTCGTATCGCTTCGGCAGCGGAGAGAGGATCGAGAGCTGTTGCAGCATCGACTCGCCTTCCACGTAGAAGAAGAACATCGACAGCAGCACCATTGCGAAGCCGAGCAGGAGCCCGGCCAGCCCTCCGATGAATGTGCCGCCATGACGCGCCACCCATCCCGGTATTTGCTGAATTGCCGGCAGCAGGATTCGTTGCGGGCTCAGCGTAGCCGGATCGAAGCCCGGCGCGATGCGCTTCACGAACGACAGATACCTCGCCACATCAATGCGCTGGATCATCTGCTCCGCCTCGCCCGAGCGCAGGTTCTCCACCACCACGTTCGCCTGTTGCACGAGCAGGATGCTCAGCACCACGGCGGGAATGACGATGACGATCGTGATGCCGATCAGCATCACCGATGCAGCGCGGTTGGAGCTGCCGCTCATCTTGCTCCGCAAGCGGCGGAAAAGATTGAAGGTGAGGATCACCAGGATCATGCCCAGCAGAATCGCCGTCATGAAGGGCCAGAGAATCTTGAACGCCGCGAATACCAGCAGAGCCGCCATGAGTGCGAAGAAAATCACGCCGGCCAGCCGCCATTGCGGGCGTTGCTCGAGGTCGCTTTCCTGCATCGGGTCCGTTTCAATCACGTGAGCCTCCTTCGAATACTTCGCGACGCGCCGCGCTGGTGATGGCGCTGACGATCGGGTTCTTGATTTTGCGCTCCGCGGCCACGGCGTAAAAGCGCTCTTTCACATCCGGCAGCCGCCCCACCACTCGTACGTTGTACTGCGTTTCGATCTCTTTCTCGATCACCGACGGCGCCGGGAAGATGCCCACGCCGGCGCGGCCGAAGTCCGTCATGAGCGCCAGATCGTCGAATGCACCCACCCGCTTCGGATGAATCCCCGTCGCATCCAGCCACAGTTCCAGCGCGCGCCGCAACTGCGTTCCGTCGCCCGGCAGCAAGAGCGGCGCACCATCGAGCGACCGCGGGAAATGTTTGCGTGCCGCGGCAGCCAGCGACGGCGCTGCGAAAAATGACGTTCCGCTCTCGCCCAACAAATGATTGTACGCACGCAACGGAGCGGAGGCGCTCGGCGCATCGGTCAGCACCAGGTCGACGTCATGCTGGCCGAGAAGGCGCAGCAACTCTTCCGAGGAAGCCTCGCGGCAAACCATCTCGATCTCCGCACCCGTGTCGAACGCCGCGCGCAGTACGCGATAGGCGATGAGCTTCGGGACCACATCCGCCACGCCGATGGTCACGCGCACCGGCTTCCCCGTCGGACGATCGCGCAGCGTATCGCGCAACTCGCGGCCGAGCGCGAAGATCTCATCGGCATAGCGCAATGCGATCCGCCCCGCCTCCGTCAACGCGAGCCCGCGACCCGACTTCTCGAACAGCTTCTCGCCGAGCGACTCCTCGAGCTGCCGCAGTTGCGCGCTGATCGTCGGCTGCGTCAGATGCAGCTTCCGCGTCGCCGAGGCGATGCTCCCCTCGTGCGCCACGACCCAGAAATAGTGGAGATGGTGATAGTTCAGCCAGGCCATACGACGACTGGAGTCTCAAAGTCTCAAAGTCGCAAAGTCTCAATGGGCTCCGCCGTTTTGCCACAGCTCTCACAACCGAACCCGTTGAGACTTTGAGACTCTGAGACTTTGAGACTCCCCCAACTCTTAGGATAAATCAATGCATCCCCCATTGAACAATCCATCCTTCCTATGAATGCATCGCCCGCCGTCCGCGTTCTCCCGCCCAACATGAAAGTAAGATACGCCGCCTGATGGAAAGCATCGCCTCGCCACAACTCTGGATCATCTTCAGCATTTTCGTACTGGGAATGCTCGCGCTCGACCTCGGCGTCTTCAACCGGAAGGCGCATGAAGTCCGTTTCAAGGAAGCCCTCATCTGGAGCATCGTCTGGGTCGCGCTCTCGATGGTCTTCAACTGGTGGATCTACCACGAGTTCGGAAGCCAGAAAGCGCTCGAGTTCCTCACCGGCTACCTGATCGAGAAGGCGTTGTCCGTCGACAACATCTTCGTCTTCGTCGTGCTCTTCGCATCGTTCGCGGTGCCGAAGATTTACCAGCACCGCGTGCTGTTCTGGGGCGTGATCGGCGCCATCGTCATGCGCGCCATCTTCATCGGCCTCGGCGCCGCGCTCGTGGCCCGCTTCCACTGGATCATGTACGTCTTCGGCGCGATCCTCATCTTCACCGGCTTCAAGCTCATGGCCGAGGGAGACGCCGAGCCCCATCCCGAAAAGAACCCGATCTACAAATTCGCGCGGCGCCTCATGCCCGCCACGCCCGAATATCACGGCAAGCAATTCACGGTCATCAAAGACGGTCGCCGCTACGCCACGCCGCTGCTGCTCGTGCTCATCGCCATCGAAGCGACCGACGTCGTCTTCGCGGTCGATTCCATCCCCGCGATCTTCGCCATCACCACCGATCCCTTCATCGTCTACACCTCGAACATCTTCGCCATCCTCGGCCTCCGGGCCATGTACTTCCTCCTGGCCGGCGTCATCGACAAATTCCACTACCTCAAATACGGACTGGCGATGGTTCTGCTGTTCGTCGGCGTGAAGATGGTCATTGCCGACTGGTACCACGTATCGATCGTGGTTTCCCTCGGCGCCATCGCCGGCCTGCTGGCGGTGTCGATCATCGCCTCCGTCATCTGGCCGAAAGCGCCGAAGATCGAGCCTGCCGACGTCGAAGGACCGCTGGATGAAGATTAGCGAGACCAGCCTGCCCGGCGTACGGATCCTCGAACCGAAATCGTTCGGCGATCCGCGCGGCTGGTTCATGGAAACCTTCAACGCCGAAGTCTTTCGTGACGCCGGACTGCCCGAATCATTCGCGCAAGACAACCACTCCTACTCCGTGCGCGGCGTCGTGCGCGGCCTCCACTACCAGCTCGTAGCGCCGCAGGGAAAACTCGTCCGATGCACCCGCGGCGCCATCCTCGACATCGCCGTCGACATCCGCCGAGGCTCCCCGACTTTTGGGAAATGGACCGCCGCCGAGCTGACGGAAGACAACCGCCACATGCTCTGGATCCCCCCCGGCTTCGCCCACGGCTTCAGCGTCCTCAGCGACGAGTCCGAAGTCCTCTACAAATGCACCACCCTCTGGCACCAACCCAGCGACCGCAGCATCCTCTGGAACGACCCGGAACTCGCCATCGACTGGCGCGTCACCAACCCTGCGATCTCCCCCAAAGACACCGCCGGCAAACCCCTTCGAGACGCCGACCTCTTCGAGTATTGACACCTCCGAGGGTGGCAGTTACGATGCGCCGCCTTCTGGGGAATGCACTTCCAGCCCCCCCGGTTAGCAAGAATTCCTACGACGCGGGGTCGTAGTTCAGTTGGTTAGAACGCCGGCCTGTCACGCCGGAGGTCGCGGGTTCGAGTCCCGTCGGCCCCGCCAATGTAAAGCACTTGATGAGCCGCCACTTCGGCGGCTTTCGTGTTTTCAGCGGGTTGCGGTGTTAGAAAGTTGTGACTCGCAAGTTGACTCACACGGTCGCGATTCTCGACGCGAAAACCAGCGAAACCGCTGCGGAAGCGCGCGCAGTGTTCACGTTTCGGAGCGAGTGTGCCTCGGAAGAAAGCGTCGACGACGCGGCGGAAATCGGCCGGCGATCGTCGGTGGAACAGCGGCCGGCGGATCTGACGCGCTACTTCTCGCCAGGGAAGAGCTTCGTGCGCAGCTCCGTGAGCTGTGCCTCGATCTCGCCGAGCGTGATTGGCCGCGCGCCTTCTTCTGCATCGACTCCCATGGCGGCGATCTCGTCCGAGGACGGCAGGACTTGCGGCATGTTCGGATCGATAGTGAACCGTTCCGCCATTAGGCGCTCGTATTCGTCGACGTCGTCATCGGTCGCGTCGAACGCCGCGTTCGCGAGAATGGACGCTTTCGTTTTGGGATCCATCGGTTCCATCAGGTCACCTATCGGTTCATCTTCGCACGCATGCGATCGATGACGAACGCGCGCGTGATCTTGTCGTTTTCGCATTGCTCCGGCGTGGCTGGCGGCCGCGCCTGGTTGTAATCGTCCATCACCGCGGGGACCATCGGCGCGTGCAGTTCGCAATGAAACGATCGCCAGCTTCCCGGATAGCCGAGACCGTCGCGCGTGCGGTCGGACTGCAGCGCGGTCGTGTTGTAGGCGCCGAACGACAGCGGGATCGGGCGCTTCCGTTTGTTGTTCACGCCGACGCCACTGTCGACGTAGAGATCGACGATGCTGCCGTTCGAGTAGCTCGAGATAGCGTGCTGGAACTCGTGCAGCGCCGTGAGCACGCGCATCTGCACATGGATCGCGATGGTTCCGGGGATGATGCAACGGAAACGATGAGTCAGCACCCTGCCGTCGAGCCGGAAGGAAATGCCGGGCGCTGTGTCGTCGTCGGTCGTGAAGAATGCTGATGCCCGCGTGTGCGTCGGCGAGTTCGACACAGCGTACGAAACGTCGGCAGAGAATCCGTGGCGCGTGAGGAACGGCTGCGCCACGGTCCGGCGAGCGATGAGCATGTTGTCGCTTTGATTGTCTTCCGCTGCCAGTGAGTTCTTGTCCTCGATGGTCAGCGCTGGATCGAAGATCGAGACGATCCGTACGGCCGCAGCCATCGCGGGGTCGGCGAAGATGTTCTCGCGCTGGCCCGGCATCCGGCCGAAAAGCGTGTCCGCGATCCGTGCGGCGCTCGCGTCGAACAGCGGCTGGTTCGTGGTGATCGGATCGGGGACGAAGGTCCCCGATCCGAAGCGGCGTTCGAGTGCCGGGTTGGCGACGATGCAGATCGTGAACGGATCCGGTTTAGTGGTGTCGCCGGGATTCAGGACGCGGACTGTCGCCACCATGTCACTCCTCTTCCTCGGGAGCAGGATCTTCGCCGCCCTTGAACGGATTCGCGTCGAAGCGGAAGCCGATGCCGATGAACCAGTTTGGACGATACCCGTCGGTGCGGTACAGCTTCTCGTTGTCGAGCAGCGCGGGGAGCGGCTTGGTGCGGTCGAGTTGCGGATCGAGACGGCGCCGCTCCTTCATCACCAGTCCGAGGTTGAGGCTGATGTTCTGGCGGAAGATGACGCTCGGCCCGACGAAGATCACCGGCTTGTCAGTGTCGAAGCCCATGCCGCCGGAAAGACCCCAGCTCAGCGGGCCGGGACGGTTCGCCTGCCAGCTCGCGAAGATGGTCGGCACGAAACTGAAGTCGTTGTCGCCGCGTTCCTCGACGATGTCGTATGTGCCCGCGGTGGTGGTGTTCTCGCGCAAGAAGAAGTGGTCATCGTCGTCGGGAACGTAGTTGAACCCGTACAGGACGCGCCATTCGCCGGAGCGGCCGGTGGTGATCTCGAGGATCCACTTCTTCTGATCGGTGCCGGCGCCGCGGGTCACGGTCACAACGAGCGACTCACCGCGGCTGAGGCCTTTCGGATACGCGCGCGGAGGGAATTCCGTTCGCTGCTCGATCACGGCTTCGACCTGTGCGACGATCGCTGCGGAGCAGCCCGCCGCCTTGATTCGCGCGTCGCTGACGATCGCGGCGACATGCTGTTCGTCGTCAGCGTTCGCGAGGTCGGCCTGGAAGTGAGGGACGACGCTTGCACAGTCCGATGCCGGGTCACCAGCGGAACGGAAGGTCGACAGGTTCAGGGGCTCAAGCACTTCGCGCCGCCGCTCGAACTTCACCGTGTACCGTCCATTCGGCATGCGGTTCAGGATCGTCACGGTGAACGCTTCGCCCGGCTCGACCGACTCGACACTGGTCTCGCCTTCCTCCTGGACCGCGAGGTCCATGGGGATTTCTCGAACGGTCTTTTGCTGGGAGAATGCGGTCAGCGAAAGGAAAGCAGTAAGGATCAGTACAGAAAGGCCGCGTGTCTTCATCGATACACCTCTCGAGGTATGAGAGGGACACGCTTTCGCTTTTCGCTACTCGACCTTTCGCACGCTTACGAGGACACCGTTGCGCAACAGTTGGCACGATCGCCGACGGCTGGCACAGGCGCAACAGTCTGGCCGACGACGCCCTCGTCACCCTCATTCCCTCAGGCAGCGACTTCCTCACCGTCGCCGGGCGAGCAGCCCCAAGTGAGGCCGCTCACAACGCGCCGCGCGTGATGCCTGAATTCCGTGCGATACGCCTGAATTGCGCGCCGGTCCGAAATTGACCGTCTGGCGTCGTCAACGCCCGACCAGTTAGAGCGCGCCACGTATACACGCGGATGAGAACGACAGGGGCGACGGCAGTTGGTTCGATTTCCGGCCTGTCACGCCTGAGGTCGAGGGTTCGAGCCCCGTCGGCGCCGCCAAAATTAAGTCGATGAATGGGCGCCACCTGGCGCCTTTTTGCATTTCTAGAGCTTTCATTTTGAAAAACCGAGCGCGCCACGGGAAGCCGGTGCGTTCCACGCTTGTAACGTCATCAAAAGCGCCGCAACCGCCGCACCTGCAAACGCTCGCCGTCGCTCTTCATGCCTGCACGCCGTCGGTGAACAACGCCCTGAGCGGCCGTGTTCGCCTTTTCGCGTGTGTGAGATACGCGTCTGATCATTAACACCTCCTCACCTCTCCGCCTCCACAAAGATCGCTTCTCCCGTTGTCGTCGATGACGCTTGCGTAGGCGTAGGCGCGGCGGCTGAGGATGTAGATCTGCAGGCGCGCGGCGGAGTGGGGTGCGGTGATGCCGAGGTCGGGGAAGATGGATACTTGGGTGTTCGATCGCGGCGCGCTCCCGCGGCGATGCTCGAGACATCGAGGCCTTCCTGATGGACGCCATCGCCCGGCGGTTGTCGAGGGTGGAGAGGTAGCCGAGCACGGCGCAGGAATCGACGGTGATCTCGTTCCGTCCGGAGCGCTGAAAGAGCGCTTCGCCGTTGACCTGCATGTGCGACCAGGGTGCGAGTTGATACTTTTTTTGTTCCTGCCAGGGCACCCGTGGCATCGAAGGAGGAGACCGTGACGTCGGCGCCGTCGCCGCTGATCTCGATCAGACCGACGTTCGTGCGATAGCTCGAGCGCCAGTCCTGCAGAAACACGCGGCGCGATTCGGATTGAAGACGGTGGCGTCGCTGACGAAGAACGTTCCCGCCACACCGGCCGTGCGGCTACGAGAAGAAGGCCTGGTTGTTCGCGAGAGCGTCGAGATCTGGAAGAACGCGGATCAGGATTTACCTGAAGTGATCGAAGCGCGACGGGTGGTTGGGCGCTTGGATGACTTTCACGAGTCACATCCTCAGCTCGTGGTTGGTCGCGCCTTTCTCGCCCCGCCAAAATGCCAGCCTCACTGATACCTTATGCTCCCCCCATGAAACGAAAAATCGCCGTCATTCCGGGTGATGGGATTGGTCCCGAGGTCACGCGGGAGGGGGTGAGGGTCCTTGATGCGGTCAACATACGATCGGGGCTCGGGCTGGAGTTTGTCGAGTTTGACTGGGGTGCGGAGACGTATTTGAAGACAGGTGTGTCGCTGCCGGCGGGGGCGCTCGACGATCTTCGCGAGAACTACGCCGCGGTCTATCTCGGCGCGATCGGTGATCCGCGGGTGCCGGACATGCAGCACGCGCGCGACATCATTCTCGGTCTCCGTTTCGGGCTGGATCTGTATGTGAACTGCCGGCCCGTGCATCTGCTGCACGACTCGATCTGCCCGATCAAGGGCGGCACTCGCGCGGACGTTGATTTTGTGATCTTCCGCGAGAACACGGAAGGGCCTTACGCGGGCGTCGGCGGGAACTTGAGGAGCGGCACGGAAGACGAAGTGGCGATGCAGCAGGACGTGTCGACGCGCAAGGGGGTCGAGCGGATCATTCGCTACGCGTTCGAGTTCGCCGTCAAGACGGGCCGTCGCTCGGTGTGCATGGCGGACAAGCACAATGTGCAACCGGCCGTAGGCGGTCTCTGGCTGCGCGTGTTCCATGAAGTGGCGCGGGAGTATCCGGCCATCGACTCTTTTCACATGTTCGCCGACGCGCTGGCGCTGCAGATGGTCCGCGAGCCGCGCCGTTTTGCGGTGATCGTGACGAACAATCTCTTCGGCGATCTTCTCACCGACCTCGGCGCGGCGCTGGAGGGTGGCCTGGGGATGGCGGCGTCGGCGAATCTCCATCCCGGAAAGATCTCGATGTTCGAGCCGATCCACGGCAGCGCGCCTCCGTTCGCGGGGAAAGACATCGCCAATCCGATGGGGATGATTCTCACCGGCGCGATGATGCTCGACGCGCTCGGACACCCGGCCGAAGCGCGGCAGGTCGAAGAAGCCGTCACGCGTGCGGTCGTGGCGGGCGAAGGAACGCCCGACATCGGCGGCAAGCTCGGCACGCGCGCTACGGGCGATGCGATTCTGCGGCACCTTCACGCGTTGTGAGCAGGCGCAGCAACAGCACGATTCCGATCGACACCACCATCACCTGCGACACGATGGCGCCATTCGTTTGCAGCGCGTCGTAGGCCAGACCGGCCAGCGCCGGTCCGATCACACGCGCCAGCGCGGTCATCGAGCTCGACACGCCGAGGATTCCACCGCGCTGCGACGGCGGTGCGACTTTGCTGATGAACGCACTCAGCGTCGGATGACAGAGCCCCTGGCCGACGCCCATCAGACACGTCGCCGCGATCAACACGGCGGGCGCGGCGGTGAGCGGAATGAGCAGAAGTCCGATCACGAGCGTGACCGCGCCGGTGAGGCCCGTGACGACATCGCCCCATCGCCGCGTGAGCCGATGAATGACCGCGAGCTGCAACACGACCACCACCACGCCCATCAATCCCATGAGCGAGCCGACGTCGCGTGCGGTGAGCGCGTAACGATCGCGTCCCACGAGCACGAGAATCGGAGAGATCGAGGCCAGGGCGCACATCAGAATGGCCAGCGATGTTCCGGCCAGGCGCAGCGAGCGCGCGCGAAACAGCATCCGCCAGCTTTCGTTGTCGAAGATGGACCAGCCTTTGGCGTGGCGGTCGGAGCTCGCCGACAGCGACTCGGGCAGCGCGAAGATCGCCATCAACAACGCGATCGACGACAGGAGCGCCGCGGCGGCTCCGGGAAGCACGTTCGGACGCAGGCTCAGATCGGCTCCGAAGCTCGACAGCAACCCGCCGAGGGGCGGACCGAGGACGAGGCCGAGGCCGAAGGCCAGGCTGATGCGGCCCATTTCTTTGGCGCGGCTCGATTCGTCGGTCGTGTCGGCGATGTAGGCCTGCGCGGCGGGGATGCTCGCCGAGGCGATGCCGGAGAGGATTCGCGTGGCGAAGAGCATGGTTACGTTCGAGGCGAAGGCGAAGCAGGAGAAGCCGAGGACATTTCCGAAGAGGCTGATCATCAGCACGGGCCGGCGTCCGATGCGATCGGACAACCGTCCCCACAGCGGCGAGAAGAGAAACTGCATGAGCGAGAAGCTGCCGAGGATCAGGCCGAGCGTCAGCCCGCTGGCGCCGTACTCTTTCGACACGAATGCGAGGATCGGCACGACGATCCCGAAGCCCATCAGGTCGATGAAGACTGTGAGGAAGAGAGTCCGCAGCGCCCACCGCGAGGGGACGGGTTTCATGCGCGCGCAACGCGTTGGCGAGTCGGTCCGCTCTTCGGCGTGCGGCGCGCGACGCGCGGCAATTGGCTGCGCACCAGCGACGCGAACGTCGGCTCGGCGAATGCGACCTCGTCGAGGACGCTCTCGCGTTTGGCGAGAGGCATGTTGAGGAGAAGCGCTTCGAGACGGAGCGCGCTCAGCTCATCGCCGCCCTGCTCGCCCGCTTCGGCGAACGCGGCGTGATGCTGCTCGTCGCGGCGCCCTTCGCGATCGGCCTGCGTCAACGCGGCGATGAGACCGCCGTGTCCGAGTCGCTCGATGGTCTCACCGATCTCGGGGAGCCAGTGGACGAATGAGCCCAGGGAGTGCAGCATCTCCAACTCCGCGCCGGCTCGCTCGTCGTGGAGAAGCTTCACCAGATTGCGCACGCGGAGGAAGCGATCGCCGCGCGCGTGGCCGCGGAGGATTGCCGCGTGCAGCGGATCGGCCAGCTCGGCGTGGAGATGTCCGAGGTGCAGCTTGTTCGCGCAGGCGCGAACGATGCGGATCGCGCACTCGATCGGCGACGCATGAATCGCGTCCCAGGCCACGATCGCCGGCGAACGATGCACCCATGAGGCGTAGCCGCCACATGGATCGGCGAAGAGCCCCGACACGAGCGCCTCGTCCGGCGAACCGACGGTGAGCATGCACGCCGCGATCTCATTCAGCGACACGTCGGCGCCCAGCGGAATGAGCACGCGGTCGACATTCATCAGCCCGTTGAGGCCGAGCGCCGCGTCGTCGTGAAAGATCGACAGATCGACTTCGACGCCGTGCGAGTCCCAGATCAGTCCCCATCCCGCGATCCATAGACTCTCCCCGCCGCGCGAGCGTGGGCGGGGATAGACGTAGCGCGGGAGAAAACGAAGATCGGGACTGTCGATGGCCTCGCCGATTTGGCGGGCCAAATCCTGATCGACGGGACGGTCGGCGACGAGGATCAGATCGAAATCGCGCATCCGCAGCGCGCTGCCGACGAAGAGATGGTCGAGCATCGCCGGCGCGCTTGCGCCACCGATGGCCAGGCGGGTCAGCCCGAAGCGATCTTTCAGCTCGTTCGCGACGAGCGAGAGAATGCCGGACAGCCTTCGGACAGGCAGGGCCTTCATCCTGTGCATACGCAGTTTCGGTTTTAAGGGGCGCCTGGGAGCGGATCGCTGACTAAGCGAGAGGTCGCGAATCATATGTAACCGGCTACACCTTTTGCAACACCAATTGCCAGTCCCGGCGCACGAGCTTCGCGCTGCTTCCGAGAATGGTCATGAAGGCATCGAGCGCGCGGCCCGGCGCGCGGGCCATCAGTCCCACGGATACGTCATCGACCAGCGCATAGTCATCGAACATCACCACGCCACCGGGGCGCAGCACGGTCCAGGCCAGGACGGCGTCCTGAAGAACGTCGCCGACTTTGTGCGACCCATCGACATAGATGAGATCGAACTGCGCGGGCTGTAATGTGCGCACGACCACCTGCGACGGTCCGACGAGCTTGGTGACGCGATCGGCCGCACCGGACGCGGCGATGTTCTTGTCGAAGTGAGCCTCGAAGAAGCGCAGCAGGACGGTGGCCATCGGCACGGCGAACGGATCGACGCAGACCAGGCGGCTGGTGGGATCGGTCAGGATGTTGTCGAGGAACCAGCAGGCCGACTGTCCTTCGAAGCAACCGATCTCCAGCGCACGGATGTTCGGCTTGTTCTTTAGATGCTGCAGGTCTTTCTCCCACTCCTTCGTGTGCGGCGTGACCCAGTCATACGAGAAGTGGTATTTCGGATGCGGAAGCGGCGGGTTGTCCGCGTACATGTCGTGCATCTGGCGGGAGATCATCCGCGCGGCGCGATCGTCGCAACCCTGATCGATCAGGCGCCGCATGGCCATGACCATGACGAAGCGCTGATCGTTGTGCTGCTCGACCGTGATCTCCGCGCGGGCCAGTGCATCGGTGAGCCCGACGGCACGGGCGTCCGTTTGCAGTTTGACCTGCTCGGCCATGCTCAGGGATACGCGCCCGGAGCCGAGGGTACGCACCCATTCGTCGTGAAGCTCCCTCGCCTGCCGCGCCAGTCCCTGTTGCTTGTCGAGAAGCACTCGTCACATCCGTCCCACCGCATCTGCGTGCGGTAATTTTTCTGCTGCATTCCGCGGCCAGTATTTGCGCGGCAGGATCACGCTGAACGTACTCCCGAGACCGATCCCGCTCTCGACGCGAATCGTACCGCTGTGCATCTCCACGAAGCGCTTCACCAGCGCCAGCCCGAGGCCCGTTCCCTGCGGGCGCTCGCCCTTGACGCCGTGCGCCTGGCGGAACTCCTGGAAAATCAGCTCGTGGTCTTTCGGATCGATCCCAACACCCTGATCGGACACCTGAATCTCGATCGAGCCGAGCGATCCGTCCGGCAGATGCAGATGCCGCGCGCTGACGATGACGGTCGATTTCTCAGGAGAAAATTTCACGGCGTTGGAGACGAGGTTGTAGAGGATCTGCTTGACGTGCGTGGGATCGGCTTCCATCGTCGGCAGGTCATCGGGGATGTCGATGTCGATGATGATCTCGCGCAGCGTGGCCACGCCCTTCATGACCGCCGAAACTTCGTTGACCAGATCCTGCAGCACGATCACCTCGGGCTGCAGTTCGCTTCTTCCGGCTTCGATCTTCGAGAGATCGAGAATGTTGTTGATGTGGCCGAGGAGATATTCGCCGGAGGAGAGAATGTTCTGCAGGAAGCGCACGTGCCGCGGCTCGAGCCGGTGCTCCGTGTTCTCGATGAGGATGCCGGAGAACCCGATGATGGCGTTGAGCGGCGTTCGCAGCTCGTGGCTGGTGTTGGCGAGAAAAATACTCTTGGCCCGGCTGGCCGATTCGGCGCGCACCAGCGCGTCCTCGACCAGCTTCTCGTGATGCTCCGCCTCGCGACGCGCGGCGTCGGCCTCCACCTTCGCTGCCTCAGCGGCGCGCAAAGCTACCTCCGTACGCTCCTTTTCTTCGCTGATCTCGCGCGTACGCACTTCGACGAGCGTCTGAAGCTCACGCGCCCGTTCGCGGCTGAAGTGCAGCCGCATGTTGTGCGCGGCCAGCAGCAATGCCGCGACGCCGAGGATGATGAGAGCGATGAACCAGCGCCTCTCGTAGAAATGCGGATGCAACTCGAACGGCAGCGCGGTCTGGCGCCAGAGCACACCGTCGCGTGAGGACTCGAGCACGAAGCGATACTCGCCAGCGCGCAGATTCGTGTATGACGCCACGCGCTTCGTACCGCCGTCGATCCATGCCTTGTCGTAGCCCTCGATGCGATAGCGGAAGCGCACCCGCTCCGGCGTCACGAACGTCACACTCGTGAACTCGAATTCGATGCGATCGGCGCCTGCGGGAACCGATGCGAGCTCGCTGAGCGCCACCGCTCTACCGTTGATCGAGACCCGCTCCACGAGCGGCGCCGCCAGCGGCAGCGGCGTGGCACGATCGTCTGCCAGCATCGAGGCGCCTTTGGCGGTGGCAAACCAGATCCTGCCGTCGCGCGTGCGCAATGCGGCCGGATTCGCGGCTCCGTTGCACTGCCGGCTTCCCAGTCCGTCGTTCTCGTCGAAGAACCACGAGATCAGTTGCGAACGCTTCCCGTCGGCGACCGCGTTCAGCTCGCGCTTCGACGCCGCGAACGCGCCGCGAACGGTGCCGAACCAGAGACGTCCCTTGCCGTCGTCGACGAGCGACACGATCTTGTCGCTTGCCAGCCCGTGACGCGTGGTGATCGACGCGGCCTTGCCGTCGCGGAAACGAATCAAGCCGTCGCCATCGGTCACAATCCACACCGTGCCGTCGTGATCGGCATCGGCTTCGATTCCGAACAGACGATTCGACGGCAACCCTAGCGGGGCCGAATGGAGCTTGAACGCCGTACCGTTGAATTCCGCGAGACCCGCGCCGGTCGCGAACCAGATCCGTCCGTCGCGCGTTTCGGCGATGGCCATCGCGTATCCGCCACCGACATCGCCGCGGCCTCGAGAGCTCTCGATCCGTCCGTCGCGATGAATGCGGTTGACGCTGAAGTCGGTGGCTACCCAGACATTGCCGCGGCGGTCTTCGTGAATGTCGCGGACGGTGTTGTTCGACAGCCCATTGGCGGTGGTGAGGAGCGTCGTCGTTCCGCCGGAGACGCGATACAGACCGTTCGACGTTCCGAGCCAGCGCGTGCCGTCCCGGCCCTGCTCGATCGAGAGAATCCCGGCCGGGCCGCCGTTTCCATCCTTCACCCACGCGCCGTTGCTCCAGCGACGCAGCCCGTTCGCCGTGCCGGCCCACAGCGTGCCGTCGCGGTCATCGAAAATCGTGCGAACGTAGTCGTCATCGAGTCCGTCGCGTTTGCCCCAGGTGATGAAGGCACCGGCGCGCAATTGTTCGAGTCCGCCGTTCGAGCCGATCCAGATGCTGCCTTCGGCGTCCTCGAAGATGGAGCGCACCGTGGGATTGAGCAATCCGTCGTCGATTCCGTAAGCGGCGAGGTGGCCGCCTCCGTGGCGGAAGAGACCGTGGCTATACGTTCCGATCCAGAGATTGCCGTCGCGGTCGCGGAGCGCGGCCGTGACCTGATCGACGGGAAGCCCGGCGATGATTTCGACGCGACCGCCCACAAGGCGGTCCAGTCCCGTCGCGGTTCCGACGAGCAGCGCGTCTGCGCCATCGGCGGCGAGTGTGACGATTCGATCGCTGGAGAGGCCCCCGACGCGCTCCGCGGTCTTCGTTCCCCGCTCGTGACGACTCAGCCCCGCGGACGTGCCGATCCAGAGCGTATTGCCCGTAGCGGCCAGAGAGGTGATCGGACTGACCGGCAATCCGAAAGACATTTGCTCCGCGCGGCCATCGACGATGCGAATGAGTTTCCCCCCCGCCGTGCCGACCCAGATCGTTCCGTCGTCGAATTCCGTCATCGCGCCGATGATGTCGGGGCCGCCCGGCAGAGCGGTCGTTTCGATCCGGCCGCCGCGATAGCGCATCAGCCCGTCGTTCGTTCCGAGCCAGATCGTGTCGCCGGCGCGGGAGAGTAGGCGGACGGCGTTGCTGAGCATTCCCCGTGACGAGGTCCGATCGAGAATGAAAAACTCCTCGCCGTTGAACCGCACCAGTCCCTCGTACGTGGCCAGCCAGAGATACCCATCCGGCGTCTGCACCACACCGCGGACCGTCCCGTGCGGCAACCCCTGCTCGACCGTCCAGACGCGACGAACATACTGCGTGATCGCACGGTCCGCCGAAAGCGCGTCGAGATGACCCGCCCCAAACAGCGCCAGCGCCGCGACCACGATACGAAAACGGACGTTCATCCGGACAGATCACGTTAGAACGATTGCGATGAGCGGTCAATCTGTTCCGGAAGGGCGGCTGCAAATGAATGATGTCCGGTCGGGTCAGGATGGCCTTCGCGACCGCAACCTCCTACCCTGCTCCGCGTATTGGCCTTGGTGCTCAAAAGTTTCGTCGTTCTCGTGCTCTTCCTCTCCTCGTGCGCTCATCGCTCTACGGCGTTCCGCGACGTGGACGCTTCGATCGAGAAGGAGCTCGCCAATGCGATTCCTTCGATTGCGGTGGCTGTCGCCAGAAATGGTTCGATCGTTCATGAAGCGGCGTTCGGGTTTGCTGATGCGGAGGCGAATCGGCGGGCCACAGTGCACACACCCTATCCGCTCGCGTCGGTGACGAAGCCGTTCGTTGCCACCGGTCTGATGGCGCTTGCAGAGCGCGGACGGGTCGATCTCGATCAGCCTGCGCATCGTTACGCGGGCGGATGGGTTGCCTCGACGGAGACTTACACACTGCGCCAGCTCCTCAATCACACGGCAGGTTTGCCGACGTACGCAACGATCCGATGGAGCGGCGAGTCGTCGCCGTCACACGACGCGGCGACGATGTTCCGCCGCTACGGATTCGCCGCGCATCCGCCCGGAACGGTCTCCGAGTACTCGAACATCGGATATGGCCTCATCGGCCACATCATCGCGGAGCAGAGCGGCCAGAGCCTGGCCGCGTTCCTCGAGCGCAAGGTGTTCCGGCCGCTGAGCATGCGCAACACGATGATGCTCGAGCCGGCGTTCGTACCGGACGCGATTCGCGCGCGGATCGCACGCAAATACGACGTGTCGGGAAAACCGCTGCCGGACACGTTCAATGACACTCCGGGCGCCGGCAACCTCTACGCGAGCGTGCATGACCTCGTGCGATTCGGGATGTTCCATCTCGATGAGCGTCCCTCGCCAGTGATCAGTCTCGCGGCGAAAAAGACCATGCGCAGTTACGTCGAGCCGCACGCTCTCTATCCGTACTACGACTCGTCGCGCTACGGCCTCGGCTGGTATTTCCGCACGACCGCCAGCGGCACACGCGTGGTCTGGCACGAAGGAGGGATGCCGGGCGCAAGCTCGATCCTCGTGCTGTTGCCCGATCACGAAATCGTCGCCGCGGTCGTGATCAACGCAAACGATCGCAACGACGTCGCTCAGTCGATCGCCAACCGGCTCATCGCCGCGATCGAGCCTTCGATGCAGCCGCTCACGTTTGTCCCGACCGATGGCTTCGTGCCCTACGACGCGCAGCCGGAGTATCTCGGACATTGGGAAGGCGCGCTGACGGTCGACGGACACGCCTTGCGTTGCACGATGACGTTCGATGCGGCCGGAAGAATCAGCGTCGCTTTCCCCGATCGAGCCGCGGACGATCTTCTGCCGCGCCAATCGACATTCGGTGCGCTCGCGAACGGCGATCTGCTCCTCGGCACATTCGCAGCCACCCTCCCCGGCCGCGACATCGCGCAGAAGGCCGGTGGTTACGTGCTGCTGCGTCTCGTGAGGCACGGCGACCGGCTCTCCGGAACGATGATCGCCTACGCATCACCGGATGGGCTTCGGCATCTCTATCCGTTTCCGGTAACGCTGCGACGCGTGCCGTGATCGCACGAAAAAAGGCCGCCGCGGTTGTCCGCGGCGGCCTTCGACATCTCTTACTGAATTGCGATTACGGGCAGACGCCGGCCGGGATCGTGAACGACTCGGTCACGGTGACGACGCTCCCTGCGACGGAGGACGAGGCGCCCTGACCGACTCCGTACTGGGCGAATGCCGTCCAGACTTTGCAGTCGTTGGTCGTGGTGGCGGAGAGGATGCCGTCGCGCATCTGCTGGTAGTTCGGTGCGGCAGGAGTGAAGCGCATGCCCTGCACGAGATCGCGCAGGAGGTCGTACTCCGTGAGGCTTGCGGCGAGGTAGAGCTCGCGGAGCTTCCAGCCGATCGCGCCATAGACTTCGCCGTCGTAATGCACACCGTTGGCGCCGGTAACGCTGCCGTAGGTGCGCGGGAAGTTGGCGTACGGGGCCGAGCGGATGCCCAGCGGATCGCTGGCCGAATATTCGCCGACGCGGTCGTCGCCGTTGATGGTGATGGCCAGGACGTCGGACATGCCTTCGCCGATCGCGCCCGACATCGGGCCGCTCATGCTGCCGATCATGCGCCACGTCAGGCCGTGGCCGTACTCGTGGAAGACGATGTCGGAGTCGAGGTCACCGTCGCGCTGCAGCGGCGCCGGAGTGGTGATGCGGATGGTCGTGTTGCTTCCGGCCGAGGCTTTGATCGAAGCGCCGTCGGTCTGGCCGACGAATACCGAGGGGATGGTGACCGTGCTGTCGGTGCCGCCCATCGACATCACGCCGTCGCCGGCATTGTTGGCGACGATGACGCCGATGGCGCCTTTGAGCTGCGCGTTCTTCACCTTGATCGTGAATGCACACGTTCCGCGATCGACGACCGCGATTCTTCCGGTGAGAGTGGTGGAGATGGCCGTGCAGCCGTCCGCCGGCGAGGCCACGGTGATGATGCCGGTCTTGCCCGTGCTCGTCAGAGCGGGACCGAATGCGGCGCCCGCGGCGGCATAGATCGAGGAGCCGACCACGGCCTGGTGCGACGGCTTTCCGGTCCAGAGGTACATCTGCATGCGCGGATTCGCGCCGTCGCCGGGCGTGGCAAAGTTGGCGTTGTCGAGACCGCCGCCGTCCTGCGCTTCGGCGTCGACAGAGTCGCTGCCGGCGCCGCCGCGGCTGAAGTTGTTCTCCTGGAAGTTCAGCTCGGACTCGTTGAAGCCGGCTACGTACAGAACATCGTGGATGCGGTTGTTGAGATAGAAGAGATTCTGCACCGCGACGGCGCGGTTGCCGGTGGTGCTCGGCGAGGTAGTGCGGCTATGCACGGTGGTGAACGCACCGTTGGTGACGTTCGAGCCGCCATTGTCGGCACGGTTGTTCGGCTGCGCATCGAGATACGCATGCACGTTGTTGCCGGTGATGTTGATCGTCTTGTGCGTGCCGGCGAGGAGCCAGCCGTTCGGCGACGGATTCGTGCCGGGAGGCGTCACGGGAGCCGGACCGCTGACGAGCGTCTGCGCGGCTTCTTTGCCCGGATCTTCGATGTAGACGAAGTACTGGTCGTTGTTCGTGCGCAGCTCGATGTTCAGGATCTCGCCGTCGCCGCTGACGAGCGTATGGTTGAGAAGATTCTTCTGACGCGTCCAGGTCTCGACGAGGAACCCCTCGCGCAGCGTGCCGTCGATCGAGACCAGCACACGGTTGACCTGCGGCGCGGTGTAAAAGTACCCGCCGTCATTGTTGGAGGAAACAACTCCGTCCTGCGTGAAGTTGCCGTGGCGCGGTGCGGCGACGCCCGGATGAACACGGCCGAGGGCCGCGCGGAGTGCCCGATCTTCATCGATCGCGGCGCGGGTGATCCCCGTCACCGGAGCGAGGTTCTCGATCAGGTGAACGACCTGACCCTGCTCGTTGATGGCAGCCTTGACGTAAGAGCCATAGACCACGAGTCCGTCGACGCGCTGATCGGCGTACATGTGAGTGAGCCCGTTGTCCGAGCGCGAGAAGCGCGGGCCGGACGTATCGGCAGACTGGCCGGCAATCCGGGTACGGCCCGGAGTGGCTTCGGCGATCGTGCGCGCAGTCGCGGCATCGTGACCGTGCGACGTCAGAAACTGCACGACCACATCGGCCGCCGCATCTCTCGACGGCAACGTCAGAGCGCCGCGGTCATCGGAGCGATGGATCTGCGCCTGAGGGCGCTCCCAGTTGGAACGACTTTGCGCGGTCAACGGCAGCATGACCGCAAGACTCAGGACAACAAGGACAAGACGGCGGTTCAGGTTCAACGGGGCCTCCGGGCGGGATTGACGTGAATGAAAGCCCCCACACACGCGCAGCAAACGCGCTGCAGGGGTGCCTCGATTGATGACGGAAGTGCGGATGGTACCCCGGGCGTCACGGCAACGCAACCGTTCCGTCATGCAAGCGACACTGCTCCGTCATCCCGATGATTTGCGAGTCTTCACCACCGAAGCCTCACACGGCGCGGGTATATTTGCCCTGATGAGCCGGATTGAGCGGGTAGCGGTCTTCGTGGTGGTGTTCCTGAGCGGGGCATTGCTCATGTCGCTGGAGGTGGCCGCGTTCCGCATCATCGGGAAGACCTTCGGTTCAGCACTCCGGGAGACGACCGCGGTCATCGCCGTCTTTCTCGCGGCAATGAGCATCGGCTATTGGGTGGGTGGGCGCGCCGGCGATCGATGGCCGAAGCCTGAAACGCTCATCGCCGTGCTGCTCTCCGCCGCGGCGCTTTTGTTTGCCGTGCCGTGGCTCGATGTGCTGATCTCGCCGCGCGTTGCGGCTTCAAATCTCGAGCTCTCCGCGCACGCATTCGTGGCCACGTCGCTGCTGTTCGCGATCCCGACGATTCTCTTCGCCACCGTTTCACCGATCGCGGTGCGGCTCTTCGCCACGGATACCGGCAGGAGCGGATCGACGGCCGGATCCATCTCCGCAATTTCCACGGCGGGCAGCATCGCCGGGAGCGTGATCACGGCATTCGTGCTGATCGACTGGCTGGCCAGCATCGCCCGCACGGTGCTCACGGTGGGCCTGATGACGTGTATCGCGGCCCTCTTGCTGATGCTGGCCATGATTCCGCGGCTCCATCAGCGAGCGCTCATCCGTCCCGCGCTTCGGCGATACGCGTTTGTAGTAGCGGCGATCCTTCTGCTCGGCGTTCCGGCCGTCGCGTTCATCCGCTCGTCGCGAATCGAACACTCTCTGGTCGCCCCGCACCCGGGGTGGCGCGTGCTCTTCGTCGGCGACAGCCCCTATCACCGCGTCACTGTTCGCGAGCGTCCCGGCATGACGCGCGTGCTGACGTTCGCGCTCGGATCGCAGTCGCGAATGTCGCTCCGCGATCCATTGGGCCACGGTGCGGACTACACCGACGCGGCGCACATCTCGCGGCTGATGCGTCCCACGGTTCGCCGCATCCTGGTAATCGGCCTCGGCGGCGGCACGATCCCGAAGCAATTCGTCCACTACTATCCCGATACCACGGTTGACGTCGTGGAGATCGATCCGATGGTCGTCGACGTCGCACAGAAATACTTCGGCGTGCAGCAGAGCGCGCGGCTGCGCATCCACATCAGCGACGGCCGTATGTTCCTTAAGAGGTCGGCGGAAACATGGGATCTGATCGTGATCGACGCCTACACGACCAATCGCTACGGCGACACGATCCCGCCGCACCTCGTGACGCGCGAATTCTTCGCCGAGGCATCGCGGAGACTCAGCGACGGCGGCATCCTCCACTTCCACTGCGCATTCGGCGGAACGCGACTCGTGCCCGCCATCCAGAAAACGATCGCCAGCGTCTTCCCATCGACCTATGTGACGGGCGGCGAAGTCTTCGCCAGCCACGTCGCGTTGCTCACCACGAAAGAAACGGCGCTGGAACGCGCCCGGAGCACCCGCGCCGGAACGCTTCCGAATCTGAAAGAGTATGTCGACGGCCTCGAGCCATACACACCGGTCGACGCTGCGATCCCGCTCCTCACCGACGACTACGCACCCGTCGATACACTGCGCTGACCAGACATGAAACACATCGGCATCCTCGCGCACAGCGCCGATGGCGCGGCGCTCTGTTTCCTCGAGATGTGCCGCGAGGGCGCTCGACGTCTCGGCGTACACATGCATCCGGAGATCACGATGAGCATTCTGCCGATGGGTGAATGCCTCGATGCGTGGGAGCGGATGGATCTGCCATTTCTCAACGCGGCGCTCACACGCACGGCCCAGCGTCTGGCCGATGCGCATTGCGATTTCTTCGTCTGTCCCGACAACACCGCGCACATCGCCTTCGAAGCGCCGGACGTAAACCTCCCGCTCCCCGGCCTGCACATCGCGGAGATCGTGGCGCAGCGAGCACGCGCGGACGGACGGAAATGTGTCGGTCTTCTCGGAACGAAATGGACGATGGAAGGAACGGTCTATCGCGATGCATTCGCGCGAGCCGGAATCGAGTTGCGCGTTCCGTCGGCTGACGATCGCGCGCTGATCAACAGCACGATCTTCGAGGAGCTTTGTCAGGGGATCGTGAGCGACGCTTCCCGCGCCGAATTCACGCGGATCATCGAAGATCTCAAAGCATCCGGATGCGATGCCGTCGCACTCTCCTGCACGGAAATCCCGCTGCTCGTCACGCCCGACGTCTCGCCGTTGCCGACGCTCGACTCGACGCGCCTTCTGGCCCGGGAGGCGGTGGCGACGGCGTTGGAGGAGCGGCCGCTTCCCACGTGGTGCGGCGGGCCGCTTTGATGACGAGTCGGCGGTCGGCAGTCGGCGGTCGGCAGTAGCAGAAAAGGCACCGGGGTAACGTCGGTTGTGATGGTCCACTGCCGACCGCCGACTGCCGACCGCCGACTCGGTCCACTCCCCTGCTATAGAATCCCGCTCCCTTTGGACCTCAGATGACCAAGTTCTACATCACCACCGCCATTCACTACGTCAACGACGATCCCCACATCGGGCACATGTACGAGAACATCGTGGCCGATGTGATCGCGCGCCATCGGCGGCGCATGGGCGATGACGTCCGCTTCCTCACCGGAACCGACGAGCACGGCCAGAAGATCGAGCGTGCCGCGGCGAAGGAAGGCATCCTCCCGATCGAGCTCGCGGACCGCGTGGTGAACACGCATCACGAGCTGTGGAAGAAGCTGAACATCAGTCACGACGATTTCATCCGCACCACCGAGCAGCGGCATCGCATCGGCGTGCTGGAGGTCATCCGGCGCATCCAGGAGCGCAATCCACAGGACATCTATCTCGGCGAGCACTCCGGCTGGTATTGCCAGAGCGAAGAGACGTTCATCCCCGAGAATCAGGTGAAGGGCGGCGACACGCCGGCCCGCGACGACGCGTACGATCAGGACGGCCACAAGGTCGAGTGGACGACGGAGCGCAACTACTTCTTCAAGTTGTCCGCCTACACGGACCGGCTGCTGGAGCACTATCGCGAACACCCGGAATTCGTCTGGCCGCCGTCGCGCCTGAACGAAGTTCGGAAGTTCGTCGAGCAGGGACTCAACGATCTCTCGATCTCACGCAGCTCCATCAAGTGGGGCATCCCCTTCCCCGGCAATCCCGATCACGTGATCTATGTCTGGATGGACGCGCTGACGAACTACATCTCGGCCCTCGGCTTCGGCAGCGCGGAGCACGGGAACTTCGACCAGTACTGGCCCGCCGACATCCATCTCATCGGCAAGGACATCGTCCGCTTCCACGCCGTCTACTGGCCCGCGTTCCTCATGGCCGCCGGCATCGAGTTGCCGAAGCGCGTCGTCGGCCACGGTTTCTGGCTGCGCGACGACGTGAAGATCTCGAAGTCGCTCGGCAATGTGGTGCGACCCTACAACATCATCGAAGACTTCGGCGCGGACGCGCTCCGCTACTACGTGATGCGCGAGATGGTTTTCGGACAAGATCAGGATTACTCGGATCAGTCGCTGATCACGCGCTACAACGCCGATCTCGCCAACGACCTCGGCAACACGCTGTCGCGCGCGATCAAGATGTCGGCAACATACTTCGACGGCAAGACTCCACTCGAGGCGTGCCCGTCGAATGAGCTCCGCGACAAGGCGGAAGCCATCGTGCCGCAGTACCTCCGTCACATGGAGGAGCTGGCGTTTCAGCGTGCCCTCGACAACGCGTGGGAACTGCTCACCGAGATCAACAGCTACATCGTCTCGCGTGAGCCGTGGAAGCACTTCAAGGAATCCGGCGCGGACGGTGCCCTCTCGCGAATCCTCTGGTGCACGTTGGAAGCGTCGCGGATCGTCTGGGTGATGATGGCGCCCTTCATGCCGCAGTCGACGCGCGAGGCGCTGACCCGCCTCGGCGCTGATCCTGATGCCATCGACGCCAAGGATCTCGAGTGGGGTGGTCTTTCGCCTGACGTGCCCATCGTCGCCACTGACCCGATTTTTCCCCGCATCGATACAGCCCAATACCTCGGAGAACCAAGCAAGATGGAAGAGACGAAGACCAACACAACTGCGGACGCGCCGCCTACAGCGGAAGCGTCGCCCGCACCCGCAGCAGCACCGCCGGAACAGGCGAAGATTTCGATCGACCAGTTCATGGCCGTCGACCTGCGCGTCGCGGAGATTCGCACCGCCGAGCGCGTTCCGAAGTCGAAGAAACTCATCAAGATGACCGTCTTCACCGGCGAGGACGAACGGACGATCGTGGCCGGCATCGGCACCAAGTACGAGCCGGAAGAGCTCGTCGGCCGCAAAGTCGTGATCGTGGCCAACCTGCAGCCTGCGAAACTGATGGGCATCGAATCCAACGGGATGGTTCTCGCCGCGTCGATGGACGGAGAGCCCAGCCTGCTCAGCGTCGATGCAGGTGTGCCGCCGGGAACCCGTGTTCGCTAGTTTCGGATGAGCTTTCCAAAAACCTAGAGCATCGGCGGCAGTCTCGACATACGTTTGGAGAGTCGCTGATCCTAAGACACACGCAGCGACCCAGCCGCCGCGCTCGTGCGCGATGCAGCCCGCCTCCCCTGGCCAGGGAGGCGGGTTTTTTGTTTCTGCGCGACTGAGGATGTGCTCGCCCCGAAAAGCGAAAGGCCCTCAGATTGCTCTGAGGGCCTTTCAAAAAATACTCCCGGCGGCGTCCTACTTTCCCACGCAGTCACCCGCGCAGTATCATCGGCGATGCAGAGCTTAACTGCCGTGTTCGGAATGGGAACGGGTGTGACCTCTGCTCTATGACCACCGGAAACTTGTGATCTTGATTGTAGCTGTCAGCTCTCAGCTCGCGGCTCTCAGGGAGAGAAAGCGGTGTGTGCTTTTCCTGAGAGCTGCGAGCCGAGAGCTGACAGCTATTGAATACGGGTTGCAGCGAGTTTGCGCTATCTAGCTGACAGACAACATCAAATCAAGGCATTTATGGTCAAGTCGAACGGCCGATTAGTACTGGTCAGCTGAGAGTATCGCTACTCTTACACATCCAGCCTATCAACGTGGTCGTCTACCACGGGCCTTCAGGGAGAACTCATCTTGAGGTTGGCTTCTCGCTTATATGCTTTCAGCGATTATCCTTTCCCGACTTAGCTACCGAGCGGTGCCCTTGGCAGGACAACTCGTACACTAGAGGTCAGTACTTCCCGGTCCTCTCGTACTAAGGAAATCTCCTCTCAATTCTCCTCCGCCCACAACAGATAGGGACCGAACTGTCTCGCGACGTTCTGAACCCAGCTCACGTACCGCTTTAACCGGCGAACAGCCGGACCCTTGGGACCTGCTCCAGCCCCAGGATGCGATGAGCCGACATCGAGGTGCCAAACCCTGACGTCGATGTGAACTCTTGGTCAGGATCAGCCTGTTATCCCCGGCGTACCTTTTATCCTTTGAGCGATGGCCCTTCCATACAGAACCACCGGATCACTAAGGCCTGCTTTCGCATCTGCTCGACTTGTAGGTCTTGCAGTTAAGCTCCCTTCTGCCTTTGCACTCAACGGCTGGTTTCCAATCAGCCTGAGGGAACCTTCGCGAGCCTCCGTTACACTTTGGGAGGCGACCGCCCCAGTCAAACTGCCCGCCTGGCAGTGTCCCGGACCCGGATTACGGGCCTCGGTTAGAACTCCGGTACTGTAAGGGTGGTATTTCACCGTTCTCTCCACCGAACCTAGCGGCCCGGCTTCAAAGAGTCCCACCTATCCTACACATACAGCACCAGAGTTCACTGCCAGGGTGCAGTAAAGGTGCACAGGGTCTTTCCGTCTAGTTGCGGGTAGCTGGCATCTTCACCAGCGCTACAGATTCGCTGAGCCCCTCGTGGAGACAGTCCCCAAATCGTTACTCCATTCGTGCAGGTCGGAACTTACCCGACAAGGAATTTCGCTACCTTAGGACCGTTATAGTTACGGCCGCCGTTTACCGGGGCTTCGGTTCGTAGCTTCGCCCACCTTGCGGCAAGCTAACCACTCCCCTTAACCTTCCGGCACCGGGCAGGAGTCAGACCCTATACGTCGTTTTCGACTTAGCAGAGCCCTGTGTTTTTGATAAACAGTCGCTTGGGGCATTTCACTGCGACTAACCGTCGCTTTGTATCGCGAGGATACTAACGACAGCCAGCACACCTTCTTCCGAAGTTACGGTGCTAATTTGCCGAGTTCCTTCACGAGGGATCACTCACGCGCCTTGGAATTCTCTTCCCGTCTACCTGTGTCGGTTTGCGGTACGGTCGTCCCGTGCCTGAAGCTTAGAGGTTTTTCTTGGCAGCCTGGAATCAGTGACTTCGCTCAAAAGAGAGCTCGTACTCGCTTCTCGGATATAGCCAAACGGATTTACCTATCCGGCCATCCTACCAGCTTCAACCCGCACTTCCGTTCGCGGGCCCACCTATCCTCCTGCGTCACCCCATCGCAGCACGGTCCGGTACAGGAATGTTGACCTGTTTTCCATCGACTACGCCTTTCGGCCTCGCCTTAGGGACCGACTAACCCTGAGCGGACGAACCTTCCTCAGGAAACCTTAGACTTACGGCGAGTGTGATTCTCACACACTTTATCGCTACTTGTGCCGGCAGAGTCTCTTCTGAACGGTCCACCAGTGCTTTCGCTCTGACTTCACTCCGGTTCAGAATGCTCTCCTACCACCAGACCAATCCCGAGGGATCAGATCTGATCCGCAGCTTCGGTACCACGCTTGAGCCCCGTTACATTGTCGGCACGGAGCCACTTGACCAGTGAGCTATTACGCTTTCTTTAAAGGATGGCTGCTTCTAAGCCAACCTCCTGGCTGTCTGTGCGTCTCCACATCCTTTTCCACTTAGCGTGAATTTGGGGACCTTAGCTGGCGGTCTGGGTTGTTCCCCTCTCGACGACGAAGCTTATCCCCCGCCGTCTGACTCCCGTACATTGCATCATCGGCATTCGAAGTTTGGTTGGATTCAGTAACCCGGTAAGGCCCCTAGTCCATCCAGCGCTCTACCACCGATGTGGTCGATACGAGGCTATCCCTAAAGATATTTCGGAGAGAACGAGCTATAACGGAATTTGATTGGCCTTTCACCCCTAGGCACAGCTCATCCAAGCTGTTTTCAACCAACACTGGTTCGGACCTCCACCTGGTGTTACCCAGGTTTCATCCTGGCCATGCCTAGATCATCCCGCTTCGCGTGTACTCCCAGCGACTCATTCGCCCTATTCAGACTCGCTTTCGCTACGGCTCTGCAAATTGCTTTGCCTTGCCCCTGAGAGTAACTAGCCGGCTCATTATGCAAAAGGCACGCGGTTGCACATTCCGGCTTGCGCCGGCATAGTGCTTCCACTGCTTGTAGATTGACGGTTTCAGGTACTATTTCACTCCCCTAACAGGGGTTCTTTTCACCTTTCCCTCACGGTACTAGTGCGCTATCGGTCACAGAGTAGTCTTTAGCCTTGGAGGATGGTCCCCCCAGATTCCCACAGGGTTCCACGTGTCCCGTGGTACTCGGGTACCCACTCGGAGCCTCTCGCTTTTCGCCTACAGGACTGTCACCTTCTTTGGTGAGCCGTTCCGGACTCTTCAGCTAAACGATCGGTTTGTCACTCCATATGAGCGGGCCCCACAACCCCGGCTGTCCGAAGACATCCGGTTTGGGCTCTTCCGCGTTCGCTCGCCGCTACTGACGGAATCTCGTTTGATTTCTCTTCCTCGAGGTACTGAGATGGTTCACTTCCCTCGGTTCGCTCCAACAGGCCTATGTATTCAGCCTGCGGTCGCTGGACATGACTCCAGCGGGGTTGCCCCATTCGGAAATCCCCGGATCTAAGCGTGCTTGCCGCTCCCCGAGGCATATCGCTGCTTGCCACGTCCTTCATCGCCTCTCTGTGCCAAGGCATCCACCGTCAACCCTTAGTAACTTGACCATAAAGTGCCTTGATCTCATGCGATCTGCAGCTAGACATTCAAAACTAACAAATATCTGCGCATCTCTATCTACAACCCGTATTCAATTGTCAACGAACGTAAAAAGTCGCGAAGACCAACGTTGAGCGCAATCCTGGATTGTGCTCAACGCTCGTCTACTGACTTGCTACTGCTGCGATTCGGCGGAGTTGGTGGAGCTGATCGGGATCGAACCGACGACCCTCTGGTTGCAAACCAGATGCTCTCCCATCTGAGCTACAGCCCCGGGAGATTCTCAGCGGACTAAGGGATGAGGACTGAGAACCGAGCGCACTCGGTACGCAGTCCTCATGACTCAGTCATGAGTGGTGGGCCTAGGTAGATTCGAACTACCGACCTCACGCTTATCAGGCGTGCGCTCTAACCAACTGAGCTATAGGCCCGCAGGACATCGCGCCTCTGGTCGATAGCTGTAATCCAGCCACCTTGCGCAGCGTTCGGTTGTCATAGAGCGCAATGGACGATTCTCTGAAAACTGAACAGGAAAGACAGGAGGGCGAAACGTTTGCCTGGCATTACTGCCGGGCAGATTCCTTTCGACCTCAGGTGACATCAGTGCGGCACCTTGCGGTGCTGCTCGCGACCTCGTTTTGATCCGAGGCGGTTGATGCTCCTTAGAAAGGAGGTGATCCAGCCGCAGGTTCTCCTACAGCTACCTTGTTACGACTTCACCCCAATTACCGATCACACTTTAGGCGGCTGCCTCCCTTGCGGGTTAGCCCACCGACTTCTAGTGCAACCGACTTTCGTGATGTGACGGGCGGTGTGTACAAGGCCCGGGAACGTATTCACCGCGGCGTGCTGATCCGCGATTACTAGCGATTCCAACTTCATGCACTCGAGTTGCAGAGTGCAATCCGAACTGAGAACGGCTTTTTGAGATTAGCTCCACCTCGCGGTCTCGCGACTCTCTGTACCGTCCATTGTAGCACGTGTGTAGCCCTGGACATAAAGGCCATGAGGACTTGACGTCATCCCCACCTTCCTCCGGTTTATCACCGGCAGTCTCCATAGAGTTCTCGGCTTTACCCGTTAGTAACTATGAATAAGGGTTGCGCTCGTTGCGGGACTTAACCCAACATCTCACGACACGAGCTGACGACAGCCATGCAGCACCTCTATACAGTCCTCCGAAGAGGGGCTCTCATCTCTGAGACTTTCCTGTACAGTTCAAACCCAGGTAAGGTTCTGCGCGTTGCTTCGAATTAAACCACATGCTCCACCGCTTGTGCGGGCCCCCGTCAATTCCTTTGAGTTTCAGTCTTGCGACCGTACTCCCCAGGCGGAGTGCTTAATGTGTTGACTTCGGCACAGCAGGGGTCGATACCCGCTACACCAAGCACTCATCGTTTACGGCGTGGACTACCAGGGTATCTAATCCTGTTTGCTCCCCACGCTTTCGCGCCTCAGCGTCAGTTCCGGTCCAGTGAGCCGCCTTCGCCACTGGTGTTCCTCCCAATATCTACGCATTTCACCGCTACACTGGGAATTCCACTCACCTCTCCCGGTCTCAAGCCTTCCAGTCTGACAGGCAGTTCCTCGGTTAAGCCGAGGGATTTCACCCGTCACTTGAAAAGCCGCCTACGCGCCCTTTACGCCCAATAATTCCGAATAACGCTTGCCCCCTCTGTATTACCGCGGCTGCTGGCACAGAGTTAGCCGGGGCTTCCTCTGCAGGTACAATCAAGTTCCAGACGTATTAAGCCCAGTCCCTTTTTCCCTGCTGACAGGAGTTTACAATCCAAAGACCTTCATCCTCCACGCGGCGTTGCTGCGTCAGGCGTTAGCCCATTGCGCAAAATTCCCCACTGCTGCCTCCCGTAGGAGTCTGGACCG
>JALYJW010000007.1 GCA_030775085.1 Acidobacteriota bacterium
GGCGGGACTACTGCCGACCGCCGACTGCCCGACCGCCGACTGACGTCACCCTTCGGAGGGAAGGTATCGTCATGAAGCACGTCCTGGCAGTCATCCCCACCTTATTTCTGATCGCAGTTTCCGCGCTTGCTGAGCAACAGTCGCAAACGCAACAGCCAACCGTTTCCGAACAGATCATCGTCACCGCCTCGGCGTTGCCGGAGGAGATCGACCAGACGCCGGTCGCGGCGACGGTCATCACCAGAGAAGACATCGAGCGCCGCGAGGCTCGCGATGTCCTCGACGTGCTGCGCGAAGTGCCGGGCCTTGGCGTTTCGCGCACCGGTTCGCCGGGCAAGAACACCACGCTGTTCATCCGCGGCGGCAGCACCAAGCAGGCGCTCGTGCTGTGGAATGGCATCGAGATGAATAACGCCTATTTCTCCGGCTATGACTTCGGCCAGCTTTCCTCGGCAGGCGTAGAGAAGGTGGAGATCGTGCGCGGTCCGTTCTCCGCCTTGTACGGATCGGAAGCGGTCAGCGGCGTGATCAACGTGCTCACGAAACCGTCCGCCACTGGCGTGACGGTTGACGTCGAAGGCGGCGAGAACGGTCTCTTCAACGGCATGCTTTACGGTGCGCACGTCAGCGACCGCTGGGTGCTCAACGGCACCGTCGAGCGCAGACAGGACGACGGCTTCGCGAACAACGACGACTTCTCCGGAAACTCGATCGTCGGCGGCGCGACCATGATGCCGAACAAACATTTCTCTGCCGGCGTGCTGGCGCGTTACAGCACGTACGAAGACGGCGTTCCGTTTGCGCCGAATGGCAGCTCGTCGGCATTCGTCCCTTCGCCGCACCGGCGCGAGGAAGGCTCGCAGCGGTCGATCGCCATTCCGCTGATTTATCAGGCCGCGCGCTCGGTGTTCGAGCTGCGGCTTTCGGACAACCGTCGCGAAGACAAGTTCAACGATCCCGAGGGAGCGTTCGGAGACGAGTTTTCGGACGTGGAGGCGAGCACGCGCGGCGCGCGCGGAACGGCACGCGCGAACACGTCGTTCGGTGCGATCACCCTCGGCGGTGAATACGAGCGTGCGGAAGTCGACTCCGCGAACAGCTTCGGCGGCGGAATCGAAGCGCGCACGCGCACGAACAAGTCGGTATTCATCGAGGACCGCTTCTCGTGGACGCACGGCGGCCAATCGTCGATCGAGATCGCCGCGGGCGCGCGTTACGATGACTTCGGCGACTTCGGCAGCGAGACCTCACCGCGCATCGCCGCGGCCTGGGTGCAGCGTGGCCACAAGATCCGTGCGTCGTACGGAAAAGGATTCCGCGCGCCGGCCATCGGCGAGCTTTATTTTCCGTTCGGCGGCAACGTGAATCTGCGCTCGGAGAGCAGCCGGAACGTGGAAGCCGGCTACGACTACTACACGCCGAACGGCAGCTTCTCCGCGACGCTGTTCGACGCCGATTACGAGGATCTCATCAACTTCGGACCGACGTTTCAGTTCGAGAACATCGAAGCCGCCAGCTCGCGCGGTCTGGAGATCGGAGCGCAGCGCCGGCTCGGCGCGGTGCGTGTCGATCTCAGCTACACATGGCTCGACACCAAGGACGAGGCAACCGGCGAAGAGCTCCTGCGCCGCCCGCAGCACTCAGGCTCGATCGGCTTCGGCTATCAGGGCGCCAGCTACTCGACGCAGTTCGTGATCATCCACAAAGGACAGCGCGGCGACGTGACCGACCTCTTCCCGTTCGGCACCGTGCAGAACGACGCCTACACCACCGCCGACGTCACGGTTCATTACCGGATCGGATCGCTGAGCCCGTACGTGAAACTGGAGAACCTCACCGACGAGAAGTACGAGGAAGTCTTCGGCTACGCCAGCGGAAGAAGACGCGCCATCGTGGGAGTGCGGTTCACGATGTGATGCTTCTGTTTGGAGTGCGGTGGCCGCAGCCGCCGCTTTGGGAGTGTGGGGGCCTCGCTCCTTGAACATACGAAAGCGGTGGCTGCGGCCACCGCACTCCAAAACGTTAACCGACTGCCGCGAGCATTTCGATCGTCTCGATCGCGCGCGCCACCTGTTTCTCGCGCTTCTCGATCTTTTTCACCCGGCCGATGACGTCTTCGATGAGCGCCCAGGTGACGTTGGAGGGTTGGTAGCGATCGGGGGAAGACTCGGCGACGTGACGTCCGAGGGCGCCGAGGGCGGTGTGGTAGGGGAGCGCGGTGGCGGTGCCGGTGCGGGAAAGCTCGTCGATGTAGCGCGCGGCGAGCAATCCGACGGCGGATGACTCCACGTAGCCTTCGACGCCGGTGATCTGTCCCGCGAAGAAGATTCGCTCATCGCGTTTCGTCTGGAACGCCGGCGTGAGGTGCTTCGGGCCGTTGATGAACGTGTTGCGGTGCATCGAGCCGAAGCGCGCGAACGTGGCGTTCTCGAGGCCGGGGATCATCCGGATCACGCGCTGTTGCTCCGGCACTTTCATCTTGGTCTGGAAGCCGACCAGGTTGAAGTACTCGTCGGAGAGATCTTCCTTGCGAAGTTGCACGACCGCATGCGGTCGTTCGTTGGTCTCCGGATGCTCGAGGCCGACCGGTTTCATCGGTCCAAACCGAAGCGTCTCGATTCCTCGGCTGGCGATCTCTTCGACCGGCAGGCAGCCTTCGAAATGCACGGCCGTCTCGAAGTCATGCGCAGCGAAGAGCTCCGCCGAAAGCAGCGCAGCCACGAACGCCTCGTATTGCTCGCGGCTCATCGGCGCGTTGAGATAGTCGACGGCCGAGCCTTTGCCGTAGCGCGACTTCCAGTACAGCTTGGAGAAATCAAGCGAGTCGGCAGCCACGATCGGCGCGATGGCGTCGTAGAAATAGAGCCCGTCGTGTCCGAGAAATTCGTTGATGGCGTGGAAGAGCGGATCGCTGGTGAGCGGCCCCGTCGCCACCACGAGAAAGTCGTAGCCGCCGCGATCGAGCGACGTCACTTCCTGGCGATGAACGTTGATGTTCGGGACAGCCGAAATCTCGCGCGTGATGGCCGCCGCGAAGCGATCGCGATCGACGGCAAAAGCATCGCCAGCCGGAACGCGTGCCTCTTCGCCGCAACGCAGCACCAGCGAATCCATCAGCGCCAGCTCCCGCTTGAGCAAGCCGACGGCGTTCGTTGGCGAAGAGGAGCGGAACGAATTCGAGCAAACCAGCTCGGCCAGATTCGACGTCGCGTGTGCGGCGGTCGTCTTCACCGGCCGCATCTCGTACAGATCGACCGTATGCCCGCGCCGCGCGAGCGAATACGCGCATTCACTGCCGGCCAGGCCGGCGCCGATGATCTTGATTCTGGCCAATTAATTCGACGGCTCGTTCTGCGTGAACGACGAGGTTGCGTCGCCGCGAACCTCGCCGTACTTCTGCTCGTACAGGCTGAGGTTGTGACCGAGCGCTTCGAGAAGCTGCTTCGTGTGCAGCGGCGTCAGGATGACGCGGCTGTAGATCTTCACGTCGTTGCGGCCGGGAACCACGCGCCCGAGGTCGATCACGAACTCGCTCTGCGAATGAATGATGTTCGCGAAATTGACGTACTCCCCCTGGGCAACCGCCTCATCGAGCACGATGCGGATCGTCTGTGGCTGCGATTCGTTATCCATAGCGCAGGCGTGAACGGCGCAGGAGAGGATGTGAATTCCGGAAGACTGCAGCGCGAGAGCCGCCCCTCACCCTACCCTCTCCCCACGGCGATGAAGCCGCCGCGGGGAGAGGGGACTCGATGGGGAGGGCCTGAACTCGCAAGGAACAGTCCCCTCTCCCCATTGCAGCCTCACCGCAATGGGGAGAGGGTAGGGTGAGGGGCGGCTCTCGCGCTAAATCTTCGCGCGCACGATGCGCAATGGCGCATCGCTGATCGCAGCCAGCACCGTCCGCGTGGCGTTGGTGTGGAGGTCATCGACGCACACCAACACCACCTCGGCGATGTCGCTCCATCCTGCGCCGCCGAGGTTCATTTGCGAGAGCGCTGCCTGCAGCGGGGAGAGACTGGGATTGAACGCCGCGTTCTCCGCGTAAGCACCCGAGAACCTGCGGCCGTCCTTCGTGCTTACGGCCACACCCGCGAATGATTTCGAGTACGGCGCGTAGCTCATGTTTGCCGCCTGCAACGCGACTTGCGCGAGGTCGCTGGTTTCGCCGTTGTCTGACTCGCCGAGCGCCAGCCCGTGATTTTCGGGCTGGAGCAGACCGCCGTCGATGCCGAGATCGCGCGGACCGAATGAGCTCGGCAGCAGCTCGGACAACGGCCGTGACTCGTTTGGCATCACCACGAGGAGCTCGCGCGCCGTCACCAGCTCATTCAGAAACTGGCGGCAGTAACCGCACGGCGCCGCGCTCGTGGCCACGACGTCGATGCCGGTCTCGCCGCTCATCCAGGCGTTGACCACCGCCGACTGCTCCGCATGGACGGTGAAGCTGAGCGCCTCGCCGGCAAACTCGACGTTCGTGCCGAAGTAGAGCTTTCCCGACGCCCCGCGCGCGATCGCGCCGACGCGAAAGTTCGAGATCGGCGGCCTGGCAAACGCCGCCGCCTGCGGGAGGAGAGCGAGCAGGTCGTCCATGAGTGCCGGGCATCCTACACCCGGCGCTCATTGAAACGATTCCGTTGGCTCACTTCGCCGGCAGTTTGTAGACCAGTCCGAAATGCGCGTTGAGTTTCTTGTCGGCGTCACTGAGATCGCCGGGATCGCTCGCATACACCAGCGATAGTGGCAAGGCCAGCGTGTCGTTGATTTTCATCGTGTACGTGATCGAGCCTGAGGAGCGGGAAGAGACGTTCAGCGTGGGGTCGCCGTCATTGGTGACGTCTTCGTACTTCACCGCTGCGTCGATGCGGCCGTTCGTCGCTCCGGCGAGGTTGCCCATCAACGTCCGGCCGTACTTCAGCTCAAAAGCCAGATTGTGGCTGCGCGGATAGCCGAATGCCACGCCGAGGCTCGGGTCGGAGATCCAGCGCTGATTGGAGCGGTTGTATTCGAGCGAGAGCACGAGGCGATCGTCGGCCAGCTCGGAAGTGCCGGCGTAATCGTTCAGGAGACCGGCGCATTTCCCGGCCGTGGCGTTGTCGTTCATCGACAACTCGTTGCAAACGGTGCCGTATTTGCGGCGGAAGCCGTTGAGGTTCTTCGCGCCCATCTCGTACGTGACTTTGCCGCTGAACGTGTTCGGTCCGACGATATTTTTCTGCGCTGCGTAAATCGCCGATCCGTAAAGCTGCGGCTGATTGTTGAGCAGTTTTGCGAACGTGTCGCCGAGCGCGGCGAGCGGCTTGCGCAACGCCGCCTGCTGGCGAGCCGCGTTTTCGAATGCGGTGATCGTTGCCGAACGCTTGGTTACGTCGACCGTCGAGAATGCCTGCGTTTCCGCCATGATGCCGCCGTCGATGGTCGCTGTCGTCAGCGCGGCATTCTTCGCATTGAGGTCGGCCGGCACGAGCGAGATCAGCATCGCTTCGAACACCGGGCGATGCGGACCGATGCTTCGACCGAATCGTTGGCTGGTCGGCTGCAGCGTTGCGCTGAACGTCACGTTGTCGGTGCTCGTGAGATCGTCTTCCGCGCTCTTCAGCGCCGTGGCGTTGCTGCCGAGCGCCGCGGTGTACTTGTCATTCAGCTCCGGTTTGGCGAGCGAGGCCTGCAGCTTCAACGCGTCCGGTGCGCCGAGGATTTCGATCTTCGGGTTGTAATCGAAGGTCAAGGCCTGGCCTCCCGTGGTCAGACTCGACGACTCGATCGATGCGCTGAACAGCGAGAGAAAGTCTTTCAACGCCGTGCTCGAAGGCGAGGCCAGACCGGAGACGCCCGTGTTGGCGGTCACCACGGTTTCTTCCGCGGTGTCAGCCGCCTGCGCCGCCGCCTCCTGCGGTGCCGGGTTGTACTTCAGCCAGCAACTCAACGGCGTATCGGTTTCATCGCACAGGGGCGCCTGCTGCTGCGCCAGAACCGGAACGGCGAGGAGAAGCGTGAAGAGGATTGCGCTTGTTGTCTTCATGAGTGGTCGCTCCTCAAGCCACCGCGATGACCTTGATCATGATCGGCGACTGAGCCGGATCGTCGAACGCAGACGAGCAACTGGCCGGCCGCTGCCCGCCAGTGCCATCGGCCACGCTCACCGCCGCACCGTTGGTATCCACCACCTGCAGATCGAGCGTGATGCTGTTGGCCGGCTTGTTCATCAACGTCAGCGCGACGTCGAACACGAACTGGTCTCCCTCTACGAACGGCACCTCCGCCGTTCCGGCGGCGATTTCGGCATGCCGCAACTTCTCGAGCGCCTGCCCGTTCTTCGTGACGAACACCACGACGTCATAGACGCTGTCGTCGCCGCTTGTCTTCGGGATGAACCGCGATCCGGCGGGAATGGGTCTCCAGATGATCAATGGGTTGCAGGCCATCACTCTCTCCTTCGGGGGAGATGATAGCGACCTTTTCTTCTGTGCTACGGTGCTTCCTCATTCCCACACCAAAGAGGCATTCATGATTCAGGCGCGGATCTTCGTCATGATTCTGCTCGCGGTTGCGATGACGAGAGCGCACGCTGCGGTGAGGCCGATCTCCGGAGCGGAGCGCGCCGCGGTGGAGATTGCAGCCGCATATCTGAGTGGAGGCCCGGCCGCGATCGCCGACAAGCTTTCCGCGTCGTCGCCGCTCCAGAAAATCCCCTTCGCCGAGCGTCAAGGCGAGCTCGAAGTGCGTCTCGGTCCGCCAACGGATGCGCAGTGGGAGCTGCAGACGGTCGTTCCCGCGTTGAAGGACCGGATGGCGGTATTCACCGTCACCTATCCGGCAGGCTTCGAAGATCACCTGATCTTCGACATGGTGCCGGAAGCCGGCACGTACAAATTGCGCGACGTGCGATTCCTCGCGCAGCCATCCGATCGCAAGCCGTTCTTCGAGCCGTTGGCATCCACGAAAGCCGCCGCTGTTCCAGCCAAGACCGCATCGCGCGTGCCGCTGAGTGCGACGTTGGGGATTCTCGGCGCTGCGCTGGCGTTGGCCGCGTCGTTCAACGCGCGTCGTCGTGCGATCGCCGTTCCTCTTCTCGGCGGGGCCGTGCTGCTCATCGGCGGTGCGGTGTTCCTCGTCGTCACCAAACAACTGATGCAAACCGGACCGGTTGCCGTCGCGGCCATGACCGCGCGTGACGACGGACCGCCACGCATGGCGTCACTGCTCCCGCTGCGTCGCGCGCTCGCCGACGGCAAGAGCAATGTCGACGCGGCGTTCGCGAGCGTCGATCGGCGGCAGGGCCGAGGACGCATCGCGGATGTCTGGAGGATTCAGTCGCAATTGCTGCAGGTGCAAACCGGCGCAGCGAAAACCGCGCTGGCGAATTTTCCCTCGCCCTCGGACATTCCGCTCGTCGAGATCCTGCGTGCGCAGGTGGCGTTGCTGGAAAACGATCAGGTATCCGCGGCGGTGGCGTTCGAGAACGCGGTGAATCTCGGCCCCGGCCGCGACGCGCTCTGGCTCGCCAATGCGAACGTCCTCTACTCCCTCGGCTTCGAGGATCGTGCGAAGTCCAACTTCCAGCGCCTCGAGCAGATGGGCTCGCGCGATGCCGATGCGTATTACACGCTGGCCACGCTCGCCGCGGCCTCGAACGATGAGACGAGCGCCGAGCGATACCTGCGCCAGGCCTGGCAGATGGAACCGGTCGAGCGAGCGCGAATCGTCGGCACCGGCGCACTCTGGTCCACGCTGCGCCGCCCGGGAGTCATGGAAGTCATCTCCATCTCGGCCGCTGGCGAGCCGCTCGTGGCCGGCACCAATGCCGCGACGCAGACCGCGATTCTTCCGACGGATGCGCAGCCCACGACCACGGGCGACCTCCTGCACATCGCCATCGGCCGGCAGGAGCTGCGTGTTCCCGGCGGTGCTGCGCTCGCGCCGTCCGATGCGCGGATCGTGGGCGCGACCGAATCGGCGAATGTCGAGGAAGCGCGCCGGATCGAGGATTTGCCGGCGCTTCTCGATGTGGCCACCAATCCGGCGGCGTACGCACAGCCCGCGTTGCGCCAGCGCGTCACCGGAACCACGCACGCGCTCGCGCAGCGCAACCGCTGGACCGACATCGTCAGGCTCACGGACGGACTCTCCCCAGCCTCGGAGCACATTCCGTCCGACATTTTTTATCTGCGCACGGTCGCACTGCAACGGCTGCAGCGCGGCCCGGAAGCGGTGCGGCTGCTCAGCCAGATCGTGCAAAGCCCGGTGCTCAAACGCCGTCGCGACGCCGAGGCTCTGGCGCAATTCGCCGAGCTCATGGTCGCGCAAGACCTCTTCGATGCCGCGGTGCGGATGTACGACCGTTCCCAACAGATCCAGCCGAACCCATTCATCGACGACCGCGTCCGGCAGATCCTCATGAACAAGCGCCTGGCCACGCGGTACGCCGTGGCGAAGACGGCGCACTTCGAGATTCATTATCCCGACGACGTGAGCCAGGCTGCGGCCGTCCAACTCGGCGCCGTGCTCGAGCGCGAATATCAGCGTTTACAGTCCTGGATCCCGACGCCGGCCTTCAAACCGGTGGTCGTGAACATGGTCTGGTGGCAGGAGTTCCGGTCGACCTATACGGGCAACGATTTCGTGCTCGGTTTTTACAATGGCAAGATCACCGTGCCGTTCGCCGGCGTCAGCTCGGAGATTCCGGAGATCACCGCCATTCTCGCGCACGAGCTCTCGCACGCCATGATTGCGCAATCGACCTCCGATCAGGCGCCGCACTGGTTCCAGGAAGGATTCGCCCAACGGATCGAGCTCCGTCCGTACCACGCAAACGCCTTCAACATGTACGACGACGCCAGGATGCTGCCGCTCTCGCTGCTCGATCCGGTCCTCTTGAGCTCTCCCGATTCCGAAATGATCTCAGCCGCTTACATCATCGCCCAGACCAACATCCGCTTCCTCGAAGCCAAATACGGCCGCGGCTCATTGCAGCGCTTCATGACCGCCTTCCGCGAAGGCGCCAACACCGAAGAAGCCGTGCGCCGCGTCTGCGGAAAGTCACTCACTGAGCTGGAGCTCGAGCTGCGGCGATGGGGCCGCAGCAGCCAGCGCGTATTCGCAAACTGAGGAGCTCCAATGAAACTCTCCTGGCCCGCCCTGCTCATGACGATCGGTTCCCTGCAATTGATCGCCTTCGCCGTCTACAGCGCCATCTCGCGATCCAAGTTTCCAAAGAAAGGCCTGCGCCGCAGCGAGCGCCTGCTCATCGTCAGCGCCACCATCGCCGCCCTCGCCTCGCTCGCCCTCATCGACACCCGCACCCTCTGGAGCCCCAAAGCGAAAGTCGTCCAATCCTCAGCATCAACATCCACCGCAAAAGGCTCCTGCGCCAGCATCGAAGCCGGAATGCCCGAATCCGAAGTCACCACCCTCCTCGGCCCCCCCCGACCAACGCATCAACGACGAAGAAACCCGCGGTCCGGATGCAGCGGTGCTGCTCTACAAAGGATCAAGATGCGCAGTAAAGATGCTTGCGGGACGGGTGGAGGTGGTGGAGTAGTTGTGTGACGACCAGAACGCCAGACTGAGGCATTTGTCGATTGCATTCGTCGTCTGGCCAATCACCGCGCCACGAATGAGCAGATCGCGCTTCATTTCCTGTAACGATTGCGCGCGTGCGTCGACCTCAGAAGCAAGAGCATCTCGGCGCTCGGTGTTTCCCTGTACGTCGGAAACGATCGCGGCAAACGCGCCGCGGCGACCCCAAAGACGATGTACAGATGCGGCGGAGGCGATGGTGGCGACGGCACTCCCGTGTTTAAAGCGATCCCGCTGCAATCCGGTGCAGTAGTTGTCGGTGCCGCGTCCTTTGAGACACCACACTAGATTGTCAAGCAGCGTGGTGAAACCCGCGATGTTTTCAGCAGTCCTAGCGCCGCCACAAGGGTAACGGCTGCTATGTACACGTCCGGGATACCGTTCGCTGCTTCATGCTCGTGTCGCCCTACGCTGCCGCAGGCGGAGTGCGCTGAAATGCAGCGCAGGCGTAATACAGCGCGAGGCCACCCACGGCGCTAGATGGCGAACTAGACGACACTAGACGCCAACCAGACACCTACATCAATGCGGCCAGACGGGGCATCGAGCAAGAACATCTGCCGCTCGGAAGTTCGTAGAATGAATCAATTGAGACAGAGGGTCACGAGGGTTCCGGGACGGAGTGGGCGATCGGCGCGGGTCAGATCATCGCTGTTGAGCGTGCGTCTCACGCTGCATCGAAGCGAGTCTTGCGTCCCGTAGAAGCGGGCGATTTGTGTGAGCGTCGGTGCGGTTCCGCGGAAACGTTGGATGTCCGCGGCGCTGAGCGTAAACCGAAGCAATTCGCGCTCGTTCGGATCCTTCAAGACCTCATCACGGCCGGCGGCCGTGACGCCGCGGTCGGGGTTGTAAAAGCCGTAGTCGACTCGCAGGAGCGCCACGACCACTAGCGCCACCAGCACGACGGCAATCGCGATTCTCGTCATCGTTCGACCGCCTCCTGGATGGCGGGCCAGAGGACGTCGTTCAGGAGCGTTTCCGCAAACGGCACCGCGACGTCGGTCGATTTGCCCTGCCCTTCGATCGTGATCGCTACCGTCCATGCTCGCAGCGGCGCATGGTTGACGGCATCGACGTCGAGCGGCTGGTCCGATCGTCGCGCCGCGGCGTCGTAGACCGCGAGCGTGAAGACGTAGACGGCGCCTGTGGCGGAGATTTCCCTCACGGCCTGCTGCATGCTGTACAGGCGGCCGTTGCGCACGACGAAAAGCCGTTCGCGGCGGTCCGCCGGCTCGATGTTGTAGAGGAGCAGGACGTCATGGACGAGCCGCGGTCCGACGCCGTTCCGGCGCAGCACGGTGCGGTCGGGGGCATTCGCGATGAGCGCCTGCAGTGACGGCGGCAGGCCGCCCCGTTCTGAATCCTCCGTCAGCGGGATTCCGCGGTAGGTGAGAACGCCCTGCGCGTTCAGCGCCACGGCACCCGAGCTGATGAGCGCGTTCACCGCGCGTCCGAGGCCGTTCGGTACGGCGATGGTATTTCGCGGACTGCCGGTCTTCGAGAAAAATCCAAGCGCCTTCTGCTGTTGCGCGAGCGTTCGATCGATTCGTACGAGCGAGTCGTACATCGAATTGGCCGTCCCGCCGTGCGCCACCGCGGCCATTGCCTCGAGCAACTGGCCGCGCAAAGCGGGATCAAAGCTGAGCGGCTGGAACTGGCGCGGCGTGCGCGGCAGCTCTTCTCCCGAAGGCGTCACGCCGAGAACGAGGGCGCGTTCGACCCTCCGTCCGGTCACCAGGCGCGAGAACATCTCGCTGAGCTTGGGGTTCGTAAAGCGCGCCGTGGCCCCGCCGTACATCATGCTCAGGAGCTGCGTCCGGTACACGTGACTAAGATTGAGCGCGAGGTTCTCGCGCTCGAAGCCGACGGCGCGCAGCGGATGATTCTCCGGCACGTCGGTGCCATAAAGCTCGTCGAGCACCGGCTGCCAGACCGAAGTGTCGATCACCTGATCGCCCTGCACCGCCGCGCGGGCATCGATGGGCGTGCTCACGATTTTGTCGACGTCGAAGAGCCTGCCGAAGCTCTCTCCCCACGCCTCGCCTTCGAGGTTGCTGAGCGTGCCGGAGACAATGGTGCCGCGCCGGCCCCTTCCGAGATTCAGGCGCGTTTCCTCGCGTGCCGTTGGCGACGGAGCGCGATCGAACTGTTGACCACTGATCGAGTAGCGCCCTTCGGCCCGGAGTGGCGGACCGGTGAACGTCGGAAGCGGATCACCCGCTTTGGTCGCGGAAGCGAGCGTGAGCAACAGCGCCGCGTATTCATTCGAGGAGTGTTTGATGAACTCGTGAAACCCGACCAGGCCGTCGTCGCCCGCGTTCACAGGATGCGATTCGATCGGGGGGTCAACGTGAATGCCGGCCACGGTGTCCACCGACAGACCGCCGTGCTGCCGGAGTTGCAGTGTGCTGAGGCGCGGATCGGCGTCGAAGATCGCCGCACTGAGCAGCACCTTCGCCACCGAGCCGATCGGCATCCTGCTGAAGTTGTGATTCCGCAACAACCGCGCCTCGGCGGACGGCGGCAGGTCGACCCGCGCCAGCGCGCTCCTCGTGGGATAGCTCGCCAGCGCCAGGATCTCTCCGCTCATCGCATCCATCACGGTGACGGCGGCACGCATGGCGCGCCGGCGCGCGGCAGTCTCGTCGACCGGAGCTCCTGGGGGCTGCCGCCGATTTCGCTCGAGCGCCGCCTGTACGTCGTGATGCAACCCGCGATCGAGCGTCATCACCACGTCGAAATCGTTTCGCCCCCGCGATGCGCGACCGGCGACGCCCGCGTCGAGCGAGGCGATGACTTCGGTGGCGAGCGACAGAGAAGGTTCTTCGGGACAACGCGTCCACCTGCCGTTGATGGCGCAAGGCGCGGAGATGACGTCGGCCGATCGCCCGCCTTCGCTCCAGAGCAGCGCGTAGCGCGAGCGGCTCAGCTGGCCGGCGCGCCACTCGAGCTTGAGCAGGTCGCCCGGCGCGAGCCAGGCTCGATTGCCCTGCGCCAGACGGTTGCCGCTAATGGTCATCGAGACGGATGCGGGCGAGTTGCGGTTGTTGACGATGATGTTCTCGCCCGCCAGATGGACCTTGCCGAGATAGACGGTCGACCGGGGTGCCCTGCCGAAGACGTTCACGATCTCGCCGCGCGCGCGACTCACCGGTTCCGGGTTGAGGTCGCCGCGAATGGTCACTTCTTCCGGCGAAGTCTGTTCGAGCACCGGCCGCGTCAGGCCCTGGATCTCGATGTCGATGCCCACGCCCCGCAGACTGGCTTCGAGCGTTCCGCTCGGACGATAGCGAAGCGTTCCGTCCCAGTTCTCGACCGCGCCGTAAGGCAGCAGGACGTTGTGGCGCGTGGCGTCGACGCCCCTGACTTGCTGATTCTCGATCTTGAAGATCCAGCTCTGGCCGCCGTTGAACTCCTCGACGTCCCCCATGAGGAACGAGCGCCGAAACACTCGTTTGGCTGCCGCTCCCGCGCGAGCATCGAGCGAGACGCGTGTCGGATTGTCCTCATATGTGAGCCAGCGGTGGCGCAGGAAGATTGCGGCGATCTGCTCGTAGCCGCGCGGCTTGTGCACATCAGGGCCGGGATGGCCCGCCAGATGGGCCACCATCCCGACGATCGCGGCAACGACGAGCATCGCGGCGACCAGCAGGATCAGAAGCACGCGTCTCACGGCCACTCCTTGCGAGTGATAGGTTGCGCAGGGTGATGTAGCTCGAGTTCTTGAGGCTCACCAGGTTCCAGCTGTCGCTCCCCGTGAACAGGGCGGGCGAGCCGCGCGCCCTCAGGCGCTTTGGTGGGGAAGAGCGTCAGCAGCGCGATGAGCAGCAGCACGCCGCCTTCGATAGCGTCGCTCTTCGAAGACGCCGCGAGCAGGTAGACGTTCTTGCCGGTGAAGAGGACCAGGCCGAGGTTCGCGGCGAACATGTAGATGCCGCAGATGCAGAAGGTCCAGAGCGCCATGGTGCCGAGGGCCATCCGCTGATCGATGGCCGCTTCCGGAGTCTGGCGCGTCTTCGCCGGCAGCGCGTCGAAGATGATGTACATCGGGAGTAGAGCCAGAGCGGCCAGGAGCGCAACGACGCCGAGTGCGCCTGCGGCTCCGAACGGCGCAAGCACGTGGATCGCGGAGAGGTTGTCGTTCAGATGCGTGTCGCGAAAGAACGCCAGCGGTACGTCGAGATAGCCGGCCCCGAACAAGCCACGTCCACCGTAGCGGTCCAGCATGCGCCGTTGCATCACCAGCCCTTCCGCCTTCGACGTCCCGGCTTCCTCGAGCTGATGCGGCGCGATGCTCGACATCAGGCGCAGGTCGTTCGTCGATTTCTGCAGGCGCTCCTCGAGATAGCGGTTGGCCTCGGCCTCGCTCGCCAGGGCGCTTTGATAGGCGGTGTTCCTGGCCGGATCGATGTCTTCCTTGCCGCGCAGGCGTGGCGTGGCGAAGACGAGCGCGTGCGCGACGACGATCAGAACGAATGGTGCGGCCAGGACGAGCTTCTTCGCGTTCGGTCTCACCAGCGCCGGGAGGGCGAACAGCAATGCGATTGCGGGCACATGCACGAGCACGCTGCCGGAGTCTTTCACCGCGATCGGCATACCGATCGTCAGTGCGGCCGCGAATGCAACGAAGAGCACCGTCGCCGGTGTCGATATCGTGTCACGGTAGCGGTCCCAGACCCATGCGAAGAAGAGGAAGACGAACGGGAGATAGATCACTGTGATGGCCAGGTCCGCGCCGCCGAAGGAGATCCGCTCCTTCCAGCCTAGGACCAGCCAGATGATGGCGCGGACCGCCAGGATCGCGATTGCGAACAGCGCGATCGCACCCACCGATCGCGCGCGGGCGGTGAGGGCGTCGATCACGCGCGGCGCAATCCATCCCACTCCGAGCGGAAGGAGCACGACGGCGACGACACAGACCGCCCAGATGATCCACCCCTCCACGCGCGCATGTGTCAATGCGATGGCGACGAGCGCGATGATCGCCGCCGCCTCGGCGAGCGCCGTCGCCGCGATGGCACCGAGTGTGGCGTGCGACGGCAACAGCACTCGGTGTCGCGTACGGCTGAACGCCCACACCACGCGCAGCGTGAACGGCAGGATGGCGAAGATCGCCAGCGATTCCCACAACGCCGACGCGGATGAAGGGTCCAGCAATGCGCCTTCGAAGGCGATCAGCAGGCGAACGGCGAGCAAAACCTCCGCCGCGGAGATGATGATCAGAGCGACGGTGTCCTGCTTCTGCCACCGCGCCCATGCGGCGGAGAAGAATGCCAGACCGAGGAGCGTGAGACTGATTCCCCAGGGCACCGACATCTTCGTGATGCGCAGGATCGCGGCGGCGTCCTCGCCGATGCGGAACGCGTCGCCGGGTGCATGGCACTTCGTGCCGGTGTGCGAGGTCACGCGCACGAGGCAATCGCCCGACTGCGACACGCGGATGGCGCTGTAGAGCTCATTCTGCACGCGCGGGCCGAGCTGCGGAAACGAGAGGAGCATCTGGTTGGTGACGATCGGCGCGCTGCGCTTCGGATCGCGTGTGGCGAGGAGGAACGAGTCCTTCTTTTTCTCGCGCTCCACCAGTTGGGCGATGCTCGTAGAGGAGAGACGAAGGATGTCGGGCGTGTCGAACACGATCCGCAGCCGTCCGTTCGCGTAGGAGGCTCGGAACGAGCGACGCTCCTGCGCGCGGCTGCGGTTGTCGGGGTCGAGGTTCGGATCGCCGTAGTCGAGGCGATAGAGGGCGAAGTCGCGGTGGCCGTTCGGCGCGATTTCGGCGATCTTCCGCTCGTACCGCACCACCCTGCCGGCATCGAGCGCGACGGATGTGCCGTCACCGGTGAGAGTGAGGTAGAGGTCGCCGCGGAAGAAGCCGCCGTCCCAGGAGATGAAGCTGCCGAGGGGAGCACCGTCGCCACCTGTCGCGGCATCGTCCGATGGTGCGGCCCGCGCCCAGAACCGCAGGGGATACATGTTCGTTTCCGCCGGAAGGTTGCGTCCGATGGCGACCTCGCGTGTCCCGATGCTCTGCTTGCGCGTCGGGATGGTCGACCAGGTCGCACCGCGCGAGGCGATGGTGCGCTCGGGCACGTTCAGGTCGAGGCGCTCACGCGTCGTGATGGCGACATTTCCCTGTCCGGCGAGCGCCACCGAGTTTGCAAAGGGCCGCTTGCCGTCGACGCGCACCGCGGCATACTCCGGGTCGCCGAGGTCGTGGTCCATCTCCGCCGGGAGCTCGGCCACGACATGATCTCCCTCGGCGCGTAGCGTGACGTAGCGCGGTGGCAGATCGCGCACGATCAGATCGTCCGCTTCCTCGCCATCGGTTCCACCGCCGATGGTGATCGCTTCTCCCGCGCCGAGGCGAAACTCGACGGCTTCCAGCGCTACGCGGTACTCGTCGGCCGGCGCGAGACGAAAGGCGGCGATCACGACGCCGCTGAAGAGAACGAACGGCGCCGCGACGAGAAAGATGGTCGCCAGCAGCCGACCTGGCGATTCCGGGGAACGATGGGTCGTCACGAGCATCGCCCAGGCGACGATCGTCAGGAGGAGGATCGACCCGAAGATGAATCCCGTCATTCGCTGCCGCCGCCGGCCCCCTGGAACCGCGCCCGCTGGCGACGGTCTCGTTGATAGGCGCTGAGGAAGGTCAGCTGATAGGCCTTGCAGAGCCACAGGTAGGCGATCACCAGCGCCACGGCCATGGGCACGGCGAAGAGGTAGTACAGCCAGCGCAGTTTCCACCAGGAGAAAGGCCGGCTCAGGCCGGCGTCATTCAACTCGCCCTTCGTGAAGAGATCGGAGCGGCCGAGGAAGCGGTCGATCATCGACGCGGTATCGGGTTGCGCCTGTTTTCGCGCCACACCGACCTTCTTCAGGAACTCGACGACGACCGCGTGCTTCCACGCATTGAGGAAGTCCTTCGGAACATCCATCGACATCAATCTTCTGTGTTCGTCGATGAAGGTCTCGAACTGTCCCTGATCGAGAAGATACCGGTAGCGTCGGATGAAGAGCCAGGCGTCGAGACTTTTCGCCTTGTCATTGTCGTCGAGGCGCAACGGCTCGAACGGCTTAGGTTCGGTCTTGTCGGGATGAAGCGTCTCGTATGCGGCACGGAGCTCGCTCGGCGGCTGTTTGCTCTTGCCGCCGCTCGAGGAGATCGCCGTCGGCTTGGCACCCGACAGGATGCTCGTCACAAAGGCCAGCCGTTCCATCGGTTCAGTGACTCTGGACTGTTCGTTGCCCTCAGTCACAGGCTCGAGATACGCGTACGCGAGTTTCGGCTGTTTGAGCTGCAGGAGGAGATGGGCAACGTTGTACGAGACCTCAGGCTCTTCGTTGAGGGCGTTCTCTGATTCCAGCTCCGCGACGTTCTGCAGGGCCCACACGGTGCCTTCCTTGGCTTGTCCGCCGGAGAGCCTGACCAGTTCGTTTTGATAGATCTCGCTGAAATTGTTCGAAGCTTTTTCTCGCGTCCAGCAGAACGTCTCGTCGCGGTACCTGCAGTTTCCGCGGATCTGCTTCTGCTCGCAGACGTCGAGGCTGAAGGCGTCGCCGCAGTACGCGTAGTCCGGCGAGTCGAGATACGCGGCCACCAGGTCATTGCGGATCGTGGCCGTCGAGAGGCCTGTCGGCCGCAGCTCGAAGAATTCCGCGGCGTGACCGACACCGGCAGGCCGCTTGTTCTTGATCAGCTTCGCCGACCAGACCACCGCATCGCGCAGCCGGCTGATGGCTTCGGGCGGCACGCTGGCCTTTTCGCCCTCGGGCTGTTGGATGAGCGACTCCCCCCATCCATAGAGCGTGTGAATGCCCGCGGTGATCGTTTCTTCGGATGCCGTTCCGCCGAGGCGCGTCCTGAGGCTCTTATAGGCCGATTCGAACTCTTTCGCCGCCTTCTGCCGGTTGTTCTGCCAGCGATAAATGACGCCGCGGTTGTAGTAGACCAGCCACGCGTATGCGGGCGTCGCCGATTCCTCGGCCGCGGCCAGGCGTTCCTTTGCATTGATCAGCTCGCGGCGCTCGTCGATCTGAGTGTCTGCGCCCTGTGGGTCGCTGCGCCGGTCCTCGATCTGAGCCATGATCTGCAGGGCTTCCCGGAGTGCGGCGTTGCTCTGCGCGTCGGCGGCGCCGAGGGCAGGATCGCGCGGGAGCTGCGTCCAGGGCGGCATTGCAGCGATACGGATGGGATGGTCCAGCGGTACGAGCTTCTCGAGCTCGGTCCGTTCCTCGTTCGGAATGGAAGGGAAGTCTTTCGCAGGGAAACGGATGATCTCGCGCAAGGGTGCGGTGTCGCCGTCGAGGTGAGGCTTGGCGGCGTCTGCGCCCTTCTCCAGCGCTGCACCGATCGAAAACAGGATTGCAATGACGGCGATGACGACCGCCAGACCGACGATGCACACGACGTGGTAGCTGTTCCGTGCATCGGTCATTGCGAGGCCATCCTCCTGGCCTTGCGAAACCCGCCGTCGAGGAGACGTCGCGTGCGCATGGCCGCGGCAGTGGTGAGCTTCCACAGCGGCGGCTTCTCGATCATGCCGTCGATCCAGTCGAATGCCGCGAGTGCACCGTAGTGCGGGAGCGAGTAGTCGATCGGCTTCTCACTGTTGTCATCGTACCCGGCGAAGGCGCTCACGAAATCGAACCGATAGTTCGTGAAACGATTGTCGATCCTCTTGTAGAGCGTCCTGGCGTGCGTCATCGCGTACACGGCAGGATCGCTCTCGTACTGCTCCACCTGCGAGAGTTTGTCGGCCTGTGCGAACAGCACATGAATGGGTCGGTCGCATTGAAATTCGTGCACGAGCGCTTTCCGAACGAAGGTGCCTGTCAGACCTTCCCGGACGACCTTCCGCGCATCCCCGGTCTCGCGGAGCCTTCGCTGCAGAGTAAGAATGGCATTGACGATGACGTCGAACTGTCCGACGAGATCATCCGCGTCCCCGGTCGGCTCGAGCGTGGCAGACGCAGGGACCATGAGGATGTATGCGGACGCAAGCGCGGTCATGAGTACGTAACGACGGAGATTCTCATCGACACTGTCCCCTTTGATGAGGTCGTCGATGGACTCCCGGTACGCTTCGCCGTCACAATCCGCGAGCACGCGACGCCGCGGATGTTTGCCGCCGCGGGTCAGCTGCGTCCAATCGATCTTCGCCGCGGTCCTTTCGATGCGTTTATCCTCCGCTCGCGGATCGACATTCCATCCATCGAGGCTCAACTCGTAGCGGAGGCGATTGGCAAAGAAGGTCTTGCCGGCCATGCTGAAACCGATCAGCGTGACGATCTGATACCCGTCCTCGTAGTACTGGAAGACAACGTCTTCCCACGTCTGCCAGGCGATTTCCTTTTCCCGCTCCGTGGCTGCGTTCTCGAGCTGTTCCGTTGCTCCCTGGTAGCGGCGATACATGCTCATTTCTTCGGCCGCGGTTCCGCTCTCCGCCCGCAGCACTTCAGCGGCAGCCGGCGCTCTCGGCGCAGTCTCCAGCGGCTGCAGGCATTTCAAGCAAACGCCCTCCTCGAGATCGAGTTCGGTGCTGCCACAACTGGGACACTCTGTGATCATGCTGCTACCTCCGATGCTGCGGCTACCGACAACGTGTCGACGCCGAGCTGCCAGCAGAGACCATTCTCGAAAGTGCCGGTCCACGTTCGAGATCGGACGGCATTCCGGAGACCGAGCGCCGTCTTACGCGGAACGAGAATCCCCTGGGCACTTCCACGGCTCAATTTCCGAAGCGTCCGGATCAGAAGCACGGCCTGCATCTCCGAAACGGCGGCGCGCACGAGACGAGCGACTGTCGTGACGATGGACGTGCTCAATGCCACGCGCGTTTCGCTCGGCAACATAGCGGCCATGAACGAGATCGTCGTCAACCGGACGGCGGTCGCGGACTGCGCGTCGAACGCGGTACGGGCCGAAGCCCCGAGCAGGAGCAGATTCAGCACGTCGATCGCAGATGGCGTGGAAGGCGTCCACGCGTGAAGGAGTTTCCCGTGCGCGACGTCCGCCAGCGCGTAGTACATGGCGATCGACTGCGGCGCGGAGGCCAGTGCGGCCGCGAGTTTTTCCTCCATCGCGAACAGTGCGGGCGCGAAGGCGGCGCTCTCCTCCGGATCATCGATCAACGGAAGCAGGCCGTTGGCGAGGAGGATCCGCGCCGGCACCTCTCCGGCAAGCCCCGTTTGACGAGCTACTCCGCGCACGATGGCAAGGAGCCAGGCCACTTGGCGGGCGCGGTCGGCGTGGCGTGCGGTCTCTTCCATCACGCGAACGATGCTGGACAGCACATCGCGTTCAGCGGCAATACCGACGGCGAACGAGGCAATGGCAGACGCTCCCTCGGTCACGAAACGATCGCGGAGACGCGCCATGACCGTGCCGAGGAATGAACGGGCGGAGACGGAGCTCTCGCCCTGCAACTGCGCCAGCAGACCTCGGCGACCAAGAGTGTCCATGACGGCCGCGAGATCGGCGTCCGGCAGCAGGAGAAGCATTTCCGCGATCCATGCCTGCGTCGCCGCCGCACTGACTGTACGGATCCACCGGGCCGCGTCGCGTCGAACGAGCGGACGCATTTCGCTGCAATCGCGCGCGCATTGTTCGAATGTCTGCCTGGTGCGGAGCGCCTCTTCGACCTGCCTGGCGAGATTGACCGCCAACGCGCCGGGCAGGAGACCCTGCATCGAGGCGCGGTTGCGGTTTCGCGGATGCAGGACCAGCGCGGCGGACTCCTCGAGCTCGCGCAGATCGCCGGCCGGCGGCGCGGCATCGTGTTCGGTCCACAGGCGAAGCTTCCGCACACCCTCGAGCTGCGCAAACGTCTTGCGGGGCGCGGCCAGGATGCTCAATTCGACGAGATCGAAATCTGGATTGTCGCGGACCTCCCCCACCCACTGGTCATAAACATCGGCCGCGGCCGCGCTCGGAGGAGGAAAGTTGGCCAGCTCGGCGTTGCCGCCGGCGTGCTCGCGCGTGCGCGCCTGGTCCGCGGCGACGAATGCCGCGAGCTGGAAGTCGAGCTGCCGGCCGTAGGAGAAACGGGTACAGAACGCGGTGTTCATGCGGTCGGTCGGCGGAAGCGATTCATGAATGGCGCGGCAGATCCCGGCCGCGTCCGCGTCGTCGCTGACGCGGAGGCGCAGCGGCCGGCGGGCAAGAGCGCGCAAACATGCCGCAATTGCCGCTGTGTCGATGCGCGGCGCCGAAACCGCGCGGACGGGGACCGCATCGGGATCGATCGGAAGGAGAATCGTCCCCTGCGCCGGCTTCTCGGAGCCGAAATCCCCGGCGTCCGCGAGCCGGAACGGCTTGTAATCGATCCGCTCCAGCGCGTCCTCATTGAGCACGATCGTGTGCACCAGGTAGTCGTTGCCGCGCGACGTGGGGCCGAGATAGATCGAGCGCGAGAACGCCCAGTGCTTCGAACCGATTCTGAAGAAGTTGAAGATCGGAGGAAACCGTTCGCTCAGCGCGCTGCCCTCGAGACTCGCGTAATGAACGACGGTCTGGCGAAAACGGTCGTCGAAGCCCGCGCTGGCAGCGAGGATCCGGTAATCCCGCAGGCCGCTGACCGATCCGTAAATGGCGTGCTCGAGCTCAGCCTTCATTGTCCCAGCGACCGCTTGTGAATGAAAAACACGCCCACCGCTGCATAGTCGCTCAATCGGTCGAGCTTGTCGGGTACAGGGACTGCCTTTGCGGGATCGAAATGACAGTCGACATAGGCCTTCATGGCCCGCGCGGTTGCGCCTCCCGGGGCCACGAGACCATCGACTTTCATCGCCGACTCCTTTTTCAGGGCCTCGCATTTTTCTCCGGCAGCTTCTTCCTTGAGCTGGGCCTGAACCACGGCCACGACGGACGAAGAGCTCGCCTCCGACGGTTGCGGACTCAGCGCTGTGCAACCACTCAATGAACTTCTCAATGCGAGCATATTCAGGATCTTGCCGTCGCTCGCTTTTGCGATCGCCTCGTCCACGCACTTCAGCTGCTCCTCCGGGGCCATCGGGACGGTAGCGCTGGAGTTCGTGGTGACGGCGTTTCGATAGTTCGTGGCCAGCGCGGGGAGCGACGTGACAAGAAGTTCCGTTCTCGTCGTGTCAGAGCTGATCGTCTCGTTTGCGCCACCATCGCCGAGATTGTTGTCCGCTTGATCTCCGGTATTGAACCAGGGGCGTAACATCGTGGCCCAGAACAGATAGAACGCGAATCCGACAATGAGTATCGCTGCACCCACGGCCTGAATGACTGGCCAACTGTCCATCAGGTTGTCCCGAATCGAGAAAGATGACGGCGGCCGCGGCGCAGGACCGCCTCTTGCGTCCGCCCCGACTTTCGAGTCAGCCGCGTCTGTTCCGTCAGCACCACCCGTCACGTCGGCCCCACGTGTGACTTCAGGCGGTCGACGTTCGGGTACTTTCAGGGCATCGACACGGGCTAACTCGGTGGCGATTGCGCTTCGCACCGCCTGTGCGATCGGATTGGTCCAGTTCCTGTCGAGGTTCTTCGTGGGATCGGCGGTGCCTTCCTTGACGGCTTTCTCGATCTGCGTCTGGAGCTTCGTCTGGAGCTTCGCGCTCGTTTCGGCGGCCAGTTTGTCCACCCCGGCGAACGCCGCCTTCGCGGCCTCAGTGAAGGCGGCGCTGAGCGCATTTGCGGCATTGGTGCGCATCTGCTGCTGCACGACCGGATCGACGGCGACCTGCACCTCTTTGAGAGCGTCCGCCGCTGCCGTTTTCGCCGCGGCGACGAGTACAGGCTTCAGCTCCTCAATGATTTTCTGCTTGAGCTCCGTCTGAAAAGAGAGGGCCTTCAGGGCGTCCTTGACGATTTCTTCGACCGGGGCGCGCACGATTGCCTGTAGCTCAGTCCTGCACTCGGCGGAGCCGAGGAACCTCATCAGCTCCGCACGGAGAGCTTTCGCCTCCTCCTGTTCGGAGATTCGAACGAAGTCGACGAATTCTGGTTGCTCGTCACGGCCAGCCACGAACCCTCCGGCAGTTAATCAAATTAGGTGGATTTGTGGCTTTATAACACATGGCCGGATTGGCTTACTCATACAGCATCCGCTGCGCGTAGTTAGTGGACCGAGAAGCGCGATCAGGTTGGACATGGGGTCGGCTTGAGGGCGGAGCGTTGCTGCGCGGTCGGCGGGGAGCGCCGAGAGGGTTGCTGTCGTGGTGACGATCACGGACAAGCTGCACGCGAGTCGCGACCCCGAGAGGCAAGAGCGAACTAGACGTCACACGAGACACACGACCGCCTTTCCGGTGTTTCTCGCCGAATGGGTGCGACAGCCGAGTTGTGTGGGTTGTCGGGGTTGTGTTTGGTCGGGCAGGGGGGATTTGAACCCCCGACCACCTGAACCCCATGCGGGGTCCCGGTGCCCGGTCTCGTCTCCAGACATCTCCAACCTCCTTAGACTTGCAATGATCAGGAGCGTCTGCGGCCATCCGCGGACATCTCTAGAAGGCGAACTAGACGCCAACTAGACACCTCCATTTTCTCACGAACGAGCGGCGTGCGTACTTGCATGGCGCTCGGTAGGGATTCTTGGTGTCACGCCCCTCCTAGATCGGAAGGTTCTCGTCTCAGCGCGCATGATTGGACTCGACGCAGGTCGGCGGAGCCAGCAGCGCACTGGGGGCTTGAGGCGGGAGTAGGGAGCGCCGTACAGTGTCGCAGCTGCGATTTCTTCCGTGAGAGAGGTGCGACGACAGTCATGAGCAAGCCGTGGGAGAACGAGTCGGGCCTAGAGCTTCCGTTTGGTGCGACGCTGCTCGCCGATTCCGTCGCAGTACACCTGAGTGAGTTCGATGTAGAGCCCGTAGCCCAAGGTGCCTACTTACTTGGGCAGTTGCTTGGGGAGATGCATGAACGCAACTTCCGGTACGCGGATCTACACCCTGGGAATTGGGGAATGGACCCGCGCACCGGCCAAGTCATCATCATTGATCCCGGTGGTCCGGTTGCGGCGACGCTCGATCCGCACGAGATGGTGGGCGATCTCATCATCCCGCAACGCACGTTTTCCGCCACAGACTTCAACGCGCTGCTCGCGGGGTATGTGCGGCAGGGGTTTGCCCGCCTTGACGCGAAGCGGGATGGGTACACGGCGGCGTTCCTCAAGCATGTCGGTGGACAGGTGGCGAGCACGCCCGATCCTGGCTTGCCCGCAATCGACGTTGCCGCACTCATGGAACAGTTGCAGCTCACGCTCGACGCCGACTTCCTGGTCGTGCGTGGCGGGGAGGTCGATCCCGCGACGCTGAAGTATGAGCAGCTCGCCGACTATCATCTTCTGCTGTTCCTCCTCTTCACGTGGGGCTCCTCGCGCCGCGTCATCACGGATACGATCGCGATCCTCCTGCGCCACCTGCCGCGGGACGAGCACGAGAATGTGCTCGCTTCGCTGTCGCTGCCGTGGTACGGCGTGGCCCAGCTGGGACACTTGATCGAGGCGAGTAGCGCATCGCCGACGGCGGAACCCAGCCAGATGTCAGTCGCCCACAACATCATCAGCTGGCTCACAACGCGGAGCTTCGAGCAGTTGGGGCGGTTCCGTGAGCTCGGCACGATCGATGGCGGCGCGCTGCACCCGAACTGGGCGCTCTTCCCCGTGGTGGAACGGCGACCGGAAGGCTTCGCGCCGGTCGAGGCGGCGCAGCTCCTCGACAAGATCGCGGCAGTCGCTGAGCATTTCGCGGAGCGCCTCGATGCCCGCTGGCGGGCCGACCAAGACCAAGCGGCGAAGACGACTTCGCTTGCCTTCGTGTGGTTTTGCGTCGAGCTCCTGCACCGCACGCTCACGCACCCGCGGTGGGACGAGATTCGGTACGTGCGAGCGCTCCGCGCGTTCAACCGGCTGTCGTGGTGCGACGAATGCGACGCACACGCGGTGAAGGCGGCGAGCCTTCCGGAGCTGCACAACTACCTCGTCCTCTCCGACGCGTTCTTACGTTTGGAGGGGTCGCTGTACCGCCGGTCGGTGGTGCACAAGCAGACGCAGGGCGAAGGCTACCCGCTCTGGTCGCTCGCGTGGCGCGCGCTGTGCCGTGCGCGCGAGATGCTATTCGCCACGGAACCGATCCTTGTAGGCGCGCAAGGTCTGCGCGTCGTCCCCGAGGAGACGCGGCACCTCCTCGGGCTCGTCATCGCGGACTACGGCGCCTCGCTCGACGCCATCGTTCGTGACACGATCGCCATGGAGGGAAATGCGCCGTTCGTGCATTGCATCGTCGCTCGGCCTCCGGAGCAGGCGGGCAGCTTCCTCCGCGAACTCGAGTGGGTTCAGGGCCTGTTCGTCATCATCGAGGCGACGCCCGCGTCGTTCCCAGCGTTCATCGCGAAGGTGCAGGAGGGCCGCGCCTTCTTCGAGTCGAACGCACGTGTCGTCGCCCAGAGGGCGCGATGAGCCGGGGTGTGCTCGACCGCAGTGTGCTCTCGCAGCTGTACATCGAGCTATCAGCGAGCCGTCCGTGGAAGGTCCTCGGTATCAAGGCCGCGTGCGACGCGCTTGACGAGTTGCTCTATGAGCCGGAGGGGACGAGCGCGCTGCAGCCCGTGCTCGCGCAATGCACTTGGCTCCGTGACAAGATCCAGCCCGTTCACTACCGCGAGACGGTTCGGCTCTCACCGGAGCAGCGGCTCTCGATCGAACATGCGTTCGGACGACTCCAGGAATTGACCGCAATCATAGAAGCCGTACGGGTGTTCAACGTTCGTACAGGGATGCCGTACCGCACCACAGCGGAAGCGCTCGGGTACGTCTTCCGGCTGCTTCTGCTCGGCCGCGTGCTATCGGCGGACCTCGTGTGCTGGAGCCCTCGCGCGGATCTCGTGCGTACCGTCCTCGCAACAGACGGCGTCGGCGTCGTCCAGGACAGCAACGCGCCGGACGGCACCACCCGCACGATCTCTAGCCCGACGCCGCTTCCGTTTGACTCCGGGACCGACTCGATCCCATACACCGTCCTGAGCTACCGCGACCCCACCGCCTACCGTTGCTCAGTCTTCCTCAGTCACAGCACGCACGACAAACCGTTCGCGCGCCGCTTGGCGGCGGATCTGTCGCGGCTGGAAGGCCGTGTGTGGGTGGACGAGGCCGAGATTCGGCCGGGCGACTCGTTCGTGGGCGGAATCGAGGGCGGTCTTGCCCAAGCAGACTTCGTGCTGATCGTCTTGTCGCCCGATGCGGTAGCCTCGAAGTGGGTAGCAACGGAACTCCGCGTCGCGATCAGCCGCGAGGCGAGTGAGGGACGACCAACGGTGATCCCGCTCTTGTGGCGAACGTGCGCCATTCCGACAATCCTGGCTGATCGCGCGTACGTCGACTTTCGAGATGAAGGCATGTACGACAATGCGCTCCAGCAGGTCGTGCGGCGTCTCGGTCTGGACGTCTGAAGAACCGTGGCGCCATCGCGGAAGACTGTTTAACGATCGGCACCACTCGACCGCGATGTACTCTGGCCAGCAGAGATTTCGCGAGCGTTGCGGATCACATCCGGGGTCTCGCGGAAGGCGGCGCATTGCTCTCGGAGCAGCGTCGCGGACGCTAAATCTCGCTCCTGCCGATGAAAACGTCCGTGGGGCAGCTGGGCGGTTCCTCCTGAGCGGAACGGTGGCCGTGCGGGCGACCGCCAGAGCTGTCCTTAGAGAAGTCCGATCTTTATTCCCCGTAGTCTCTTGCGCACTTCTTCGGTACCGTCAACTCGACAAGTCGCGCCGGCAGAAGTGACGCGTGATTCAGATGCGGCACGTGCTTGATGCCGCTCGCCGGCGACGACGGCGCGACTTGCGTTCGCGCGCGCTGGATCAACGTGATCAAGGGCGGGCGCCCTCGCGGATCCGACCGCTAGCTCAAGGCGATCGGCTATTTCGAGTTGCCACCACCGGAGAGCTGAGTCTTCGCGTCTGGAAACGATTTCCGCCGTTCTCGGTAGGGATTCCGCGATCCGTGTCACTCCTATATCAGACCTCCACAACGTCGGTCCGAGAGAGCTGCGTGCCGCATCTGCCCGCGGCGGTGCGCGAGCGGAGGCATGCGATGAAGATGAACCTTTTCCTCCAGTCGCGAGACGGTGTCGCGGATGTGGAGGCACCGTACATCGTTCGACTAGAAGGGAACCTCGACGGCGACGAGCCCGGCGCGCTGGGCGACGGCAAGGTCTTCATGGTCAACGCGGTCGCGCTCCTCCCCGCGAAGGACAAATCGGCGGTCGTGCGGGCGCTCCTTGCGAGACCGTTCGAGATTCCATCGGGACTGCTGGAGAAAACCGGAGACCAGCTCGAGTTCAAAAAGCGGGAGGTCATTCAGCAGGATCTCGCGACGCTCGCCAAAGAGCTCCGCGCTCGGATCGCGGACGACTTCCGCCGCCTCGGCACAATCGAGGTGCAATGGGAAGGTGGGATTTTCCTCGGAGCGCAGGCAGCGTCCGTTGCCACTGCCGGCCAGGTGAAGCTCTGTCTCACGCACAAGACGGGGCCCGTCGACAGTCTTGATCTCGGAATCGACGCTCTCGCCGAGTTCCGCGCCGTTCTCGACGCGAATGTCGAGGTCACCACGGCCGCCGGGACGGTCTCGGTGAAGCGCCGCTACGGCATCGTCTGCCGCATCGAGCTCGAGGCGGCGGTGACGCTCTCGCTTGATCTCGACGATCTGAACATCTCGCTTCCACACGTGAATTTGCCGCGTATCGACCTGTCGCCGCTCACGCGGGTGAAGTTTGCCGGCGGCACGATGGCGTCGTCGGTCGCGGGCGCCTTCGCTCAATTCATCAAGGAAAACCTCAGCGTCACGTACACGTGGTCGAACCCACCGGTGCTGGTCGTCAAACACCACGAGGGCGATTTCCTCTTCGCGATCGCGGCGAACGAAACCTACGACCTCACCGCGGCCCCTCTGGCGAACGACCTCGCGGAGCTGACGGTCGAGATCAAGCACAACAATGCGACTACTGTCGTGAAAGCGGAGGACGTCACCCTCGCGCGATTCAAGGCGGCTGGCACCGTCACGACGCAGGCGACAGGAGGTGTGACCATCGCAGCGGAGGTCGCTCTAGGCGACGGCAGCAAAACCTTCGGCCCGCTGCGCATCGCATGGACGGGACTGAAGATCGCGGCCCGGAGGGAATCGATTCCCGTTTTCGAAAGCGCCAACCCTGAGCCGAACGACGCCTCGGTCCGCGCGGTCGTCACGGTCGGCCGGCTGCTCATTCATCCGATCGACGATCCCACCGCGGTTCTCGCGGTCGCCGGGAGCATCGAGGTCAACCCGTCCGGCGTGCGCATCCTGGAGCTGCGCCTCGTCGAGCCGTATCCGTTCGTGCTCGTCGAGAAAGGAGCTGCCGCGCTGCTGCGCGGGCTGCAGAAGATCCTTCAGCTCCTCGCCCGGATCAAGCCGAAGAGCTCCGGCGACATCGAAGGCCTGAAGCGTCTGCTGGAGGTTCTCGGCCGGATCGCGGCAGCGATTGCGCGCGCGGCCGCCTTCGTCGGAGAAGCGATCGCGAACGCCGCGATCAAGCTGGCGGAGCTCGTCGTCGAACTGCTGAAGAAGCTCGCCGATCTCGTTCCGGACTTCGATGGCGCACAGCCCGACCGCATCGCACTGGACGTCGAAGTGCGCATCGCCCTCGATCCGCTCGAGCTCCGCCAAGTGATGCTCACGCTCCACGACGCGAAGGGCAACGCGGGGAAGAAGGTCTCCGCGCTCGGCGTCGACCTGATGCTGCCCGCGACCGGACCGCTAGCACTGCTATTCGACTTCGTCAGCGAGCCGGGCGCGTATCTCGTGCTGGCTGGGCCGGTCCCGGAGGAATTCCTCGTCGACGGCGAGACGAAGCATCGCGTCGCGCGGATCTCCACCGACCTCTGGCTCAAGCGGCCCGATGGCGCCGGGACTCCGATGCGCGACGCCGCCGGAAAAAACGGCGAGCGCGACGACGATCCACTCCTGCAGTTGAACGTCCTGCAGACCGATGCAGCCGAGCGCCTACTGCTCGTCCTCGCCGGCGTGTCCCGCGGGAAGGCGGTCTTCCTCCGCGCCGCGCGCGATCCGGACAAGAAGAAACTCACGAACGTGAAACTGCCGGACGGCACCACGGTGTCGGTGCTCGACGCGCCGTTCGTCCTCCGTCCGCTGGAGGAAGCGTTCGAAGTCGCGTTCAGCGTCAACAAGGGCCGCGTTCTTCCGCTCCTCGGCATGGACGAGCCGGGCAAGAGCGCCGCCTCCAGCGGACCGGACGACTCGACTTCGTTCCTCCAGAAACTGAAATCGAGTCTCGGCCAGGTCGTGACCGTCGAGGGCTTCACGAAGCCGGAATTGAGAACGGACCATGGAAAGACGTCCGTCCACGGCGCGATGAAGCTCGGGATCAAGGCCGCGGGCGTGTCGACGTCGATCGCCCTCGACTTCTCGCTCGACGAGTCGTTCGAGCTCACGTTGAAGAGTGCGAACAACGTCTTCCCGCTCCGCTCGAAGCGCATCCAGGAGCGCGCGCTCGGACTGACCTGGGTCGTCGAGCAGACCGACCCGAAAAGGCTGAAGGACGACGAAGAAGTCGAGATGTTCACGCTCGGCTTCGCGGGCGGCGAGAGAGTGTTCCAGCTCGACAAACGGAACGCGCGCATGGAGCTCCGATTCGACGGGCTGTCGTCGGATGGGCAGGGGCTCGTCTTCGACGTGAGCGAGCTGCAGGTCGGCCGTGGGGGTCTCGATCTGGTCGCGACGGTGCGGGACAGCGCCGTGCGGCTCAACGGACTCGACGTGCCGTTCCGCTTCGCGGGCGGGCGCCTCGAGATCCGCAGCGGCGTATTCGTCGGCGGCGCGATCACGGCGCGCGGCCAGCTCCCGCCGGATCTCGTCGGCGAGGCGACCTGCACCGCGGCGTTCGTGTTCGGGTTCGAGAACGGCGAGATCGTGCTCAAGTCCGGCAAGGTGGAGCTCGACAAGAAGGGCGAGCCGATCGTCTGCCACGCCACCCGGTTCACGCTCACGATCACGAACGTCGACCTCGCCTTCGTGCGCGAGAACGGCTATCACTTCTACTTCCTGGTCACAGGCTCGCTGCGCTTCACGCCGAAGGAGGGCGAATTCGAGGACGGCCTGCTCAAGCATCTGGCCGACCTCGAGATCTCCCTCGAGCGCGCGCCTCTGACCGGGGACGCGCGCGTGCTGCTGCGCCACGTGTCGTTCCAGAAGGCGCTCAACCCGAAGAAGACCTTCGATCTCTTCAACCTCTTCACCTTCGAGCTCCGCGCGTTCGGCTTCCATCCCTCTTCGCCGAAGTTCGAGGGACGTCCGCCGGCCGTCGACATCTCCGGCCAGATCCGTCTCGCCGAGATCGGCGACGTGATCCAGCCGAAGATCGATTTTCACGAGCTCTGGATCGCCCCTCCGAAGAAAGACGAATGTCTGCCGCGCATCAAGGCCGACGGGTTGGGCGTCGAGCTGCAGCTCGCGGGATCGGTCAAGGTCCGCGGTGCCGTTCTCGCGGTCGATCCGAATACCCGGACGGTCGAGGGGCGCGAGTTCGCGCCCGCCGGCTACGACGCGTACGGCTTCCTCGGCGAGGGAGCCGTCGACATTCCCGGCTTCGCTTCCCTCGAGGCCAGTCTCGGATTCCTCGAAGTCGAGAAACAGGGCCAGCCGGGCGACCGGAAGATCGCGTTCTTCCTCTACCTGCAGGCTAACAAGCTCGCGGTGAAGATCCCGACGCCGGTGTGGACGTTCTATCTCCGCGAAGCGGGTTTCGGATTCGGGTATCGCTACACGCTCGCCGGAATCAAAGAGGCGGAGAAGGCGAAGTCTGCTGCGCAACTCGTACGCGTTCTCGACGACGTGTCGCGCCGCCAGGGAGACCTATCACGGTTCACAGCCTGGCTTCCCGATCCCGAGAAGGACAACTTCACGCTCGCGCTGCGCGGCGCGTTCCAGATGTTCCCCGCGAAGGACGAGTACGTCGAGAAGGAGGAGAAGGAAGCGGTCAATCCGTTGTTCTTCGACATCGTCGCGGCGCTGCGATCGGACTTCACGTTCCTGCTCAGCGCGCGCGGCTGGGTCGGCGTCAACTACGCGACGTTCCTCGCCAACGCGAACAACTTCCGCGACCAGCCCACGTTGCGCGGCTTCCTCTACATCTCGGTGCCGCGCTCCGAGCTCCTGCTCCGCGGCATCGGCGACGCGGCCGGCTACATCGGTCCCGACTGGCCGGAAGTCGCGAAAAACACGCAATTGCGCAAGGCGCTGGAGTCGGTCAACTGGACGACGACGCTCTACATCCGGCCGGGCCTCTTCCACTTCGAGCTGGGCTGGCCGGACCAGCTCTCCGTCGAGCTGGTGAAAGAGAAGAACATGAGCGTGACCGTGCGCGGCGGAATGATCTTCCGCGCGTGGGACGAGGGACTGCTGTTCGGGTTCAACGTCCAGGCCGACGCGTTCCTCCACTTCGAAGGACGGTCCGGCGAATCGATCGGCGTGGCCGTCGTCGCCGATCTCAATGCCCGCCTCATCGCGCGCGTCCTCGCGTTCCTCGCCGCCGGCTTCCGCGGCTCGCTCGTCTACGGCCTCGTCTCGCTCGACGCGCGCCTCACCTTCTCCGTCCACGCATGGATGGACGTCGACCTCGGCTTCACGAGCTTCACGATCAACATCGGCTTCTCGTTCTCCGTGCAGTTCACCGCGGCCGTGGAGCTGGCGATCGTGGCCGACGACGGCGTCGGCGGACGCGTGAATGCGCAGATCTCCGTGCAGGTGTTCGGCTGCAATCTCGGAGTCGGGATCGGGTTCTCGTTCAACAACGCGAAGATCGATGCCGCCCGCTCGCGTGTCGAGCGCTTCCTCGCGCTGTCGATCACCTCCGAAGAGCCGGATGCGCCGCCGGTGTTCGCAGCGACCAAGGCGGACAAGGTGATCGACAAGAGCGCCGCCGCCGCAGAGGTCGTGAACAAACCCAAGCCGGTCGAAGTCGTCACCCCGCACCCGAACCCGGACCTGAAGCTCAAGCCGTCGAAGACGCGGCCCGGCGGACGTCCGATTCGCGCCACCGACTTCTGGCTCGTCCTGCGAAAGGCCGTTCGCGCCCCGAACGGTGTTGAGATCGCGGACGACAGCCAGAACTTCGCGTACGCGCTCCTGGTCCCGAAAGAGGCGAGGTCCCTCGACAGAGCGGGCTTTTACGCAGCAGCCTTTCGCGAGGACAACGCGCTCAAGACCGAGACCCACACCGTCAAGGCCTCGATTGCTCTGGTGGGGGCCAAACACTTGAACCCAACGACACGGACTTGGGAAGGGTTCAATGACCAAGTCCAGGTGAGGACGCGATGGGAGAGCCACCTCTCCGTCCCCGACATCGAGACAGGCCTCACCTTCACGCTCGACAACTTCTTCGACGAGTGCTTCATCACCGATACGGATTGGATCGACGACGGCGGCCGGAAGAAACGCATCGGAAAAAACCAGCGCGAGCCCGCCACGTTGCGCGAGCACCGGCTCGACGTTCCCCTTTCCGGCTCACGCGAAGACCGGAATCAGCAGCGCCATCAGCAGCAGGTCGCGCGCGCGGCCGAGGCCATCGAGTCGCCGTTCGACGAGCGTGCGTACCAGGCGCGCTCCACGCTGATGACCATGTTCCTCGACCAGTTCGTGACGCTCTCGGAGACAGGCATCCCTCCGAAGAACGACGATCGGGAGGCGCATGTCGCCGATCTCGGACTCGTGTTCTACGGTCCGGCCGACGAACTGGCGAAGCTGGACACGGTCATCAAGCACGAGGACTCCGAGAAGCCTGGAGCGGTCCAGGTCCTCAATCCGCGAGGGCTCTGGTTCGAAGGGCAGGATCCCGTGCTCGCGCACGAGACGCAGTCCGTCGAAATCGACGGGATCAAGCTCGACTGGCAACTCACGATGGAGGTCCCCGGCGTTGACGCCGAGCATTTCCTCCACCATTACGAGGTCCTGCGCACGATCGACATTCCGTCGGTGGGCAAACAGGACGAACCGTTCCGCGTGAAGCCCGCGGCAACGATCGGCGAGCGGCCCGACAAGAAGAAAGCCCGCATCCGGCTCGTTCGTCCGGACTGGCAGTTCGTCGACAGGCTCGATGACAAGGCGGTCTCGGAAACGGTGCGCCGCGCGCTGCTGCCCGCGTTCGGCGAGGCGGACGGACTCGAAGCCGCGAAGGCGTGGCTGGCGGCGATCCCCGGCGACGAATCCGTCACGATCACGTATTCCGTCACGCCGGTCGACATCGCCGGCACACGCGCACTGCCGCGCGGATTTGCGATCCGCGTACGCCGGCCGCAACCGCCCATCCGTCCCGCCATCGGCGAACTGCGCATGGTGCAGAAGCTCGGCGCCGGCGGGACGTCCGACACCGGCGCGCAGCGCGACGTGGCGCATCCGAAGGACCTCGACGTCTATCTCGCATTCAAGGACGACGCGTGGACGGAGAAGGCGCAGATCGAGGAGAAGTTCGGCGAGATCGACTACACGATCGAGCGCCTGTATCGGATCGTCGCCGACCCAGAGGAGCTCGAGCCGGCCGGTCACTACGGCTCGGACGCCACCTCCTCGCGGCTGCGTGGTCCCGGCGCGCTCGGCGTCACGAAGACAGCGGACGAGAGGACATTCGAAGTTCCCCGTAGTCGAACCGTCGAAGCGAAGCTGCACCCAATCCTCACAACGACGGGCAGGAAGGCCGACGGAACCGAGAGTCGCGCGATCGCGGACGAGGACGAACTGAAAACGCTTCCGCTCTGGTCGCACCTCAACGGCAAACAGCTCGGCAAGCAGGCCGGTCTCACGGATCCGGAAGACTTTCTGCAGTTCCTCTGGAGCGGCCAGTCGCTGGATCTGACGAATCCGACGCGCGTCGCCACGCGCTTCTCCCTCGAGACGATCATCCGCATCCGCAAGAAGGGCTCGAGCGAGACCCTGCTCGATCTGGTATCGAAGCGCGTTCCCCTGCCCGTCTCGCATATCATCGACGCCAGCGCGCTGAAGGACGCGAGCCATCAGGCGGATGCGATCCTGCGTCCCGAGGCGTTCGAGTGGGCGGTGCCGCTCGTGTTCCCGCCGCTCGCCGATGGACAGGTCCGCACCGAGAGCGGCTTCGCGCGCTTCCGCATTCCGAAGTCCGATCAGCGTCTCGGCGATCTCCTCGCCGACAGCAGTAAGGCGCTGACCCTCGAGCGCGATCCGGCGCGGCGCATCCTGACGACGGTACGTTTCGCAGCCGTCCCGGACTGGCTCACGTCGGATCCATCGGGATCGAAGCCTCACGCGTCGCACGGCACGTCGATCGCGGGCTACGAGCTCCACGAGCTCGATCTCGACGACCTCGCTCCGCTCGACGTGAAGCCGGCCGCATTCTCAAAAAACGTCGCGTGGGAGCGCTCGCGCCGCGTCGCACTCATCGAACATCTCTCCCGGGAGGACGCGCAGCTCGTCCCGGGCGGCAACCCCGACTGGCAGGGATGGGAGGCGCACTACCCGAGCGAAACGAAACGCATCGAGCTCGCGCGTGGCGGAAAGGACGGCGAGGCGAAGCCGATCCTGTCGGCGTGGTTCTCCGACCGCGAGAGCACGCCGCACTTCGCCGAGCGCCGGCCACGCCTGCGGTTCCTCCCGCTCCCGCCGGAGAGCGAGATCGCGGAGCTGATGCGCGGCGGCCGCCCGCTGAGCGTCAACGCGTCCGTCATCGGCCACGTCAAGCCGATCCGGCGTCACCCGGTCACCGTCACTTCGAACAGCGGCTCGGTCGCACTCGATCTCGGGAAGCGATTCAGCGAGACGGCGCCGTTCGTCAAGGTCGATCCCATCGGCGCATCGGAGCTGCGCGATCTGTTGATGAGCATCGAGTGGAGCCCGTCCGATGCCTACGTCGCGAAGTGGGCCGCGGACAAGCAGGCGTTCGACGGACTGCAGTTGATTCTCGAGGCCAGCGTCGAAGAGGAGCAGGGCTTCGTCACCACGGGCAGCGCGACGATCTCACTCGACGTCCGTGCAGCCGACGAAGACGACCACGCCCGTCCCCGCCGCCGGCTCCTCCCCGCCGGGAACCACGCGGTGATCGCATCACTGCTCCAGGGCGGGACGCCCACGCGCGTCGTGGCGCGACTCTTTGCACCCGCCACGTCGGAGGCGCGCACCACCGACCAAGCGGTGCATCCCGGGATGAGCGATGCCGACAAGGAACAGATCGGCAAGCGCATCCCGCTCGTGCTCCGTTACGCGGAGCTCCCGCTTCGCGGCCATGCGTTCGACGACGAGCAGGAATTCGAGCTGACGAGTCGCGCGCGAAGCGACATTCGCGATCTCCTCCGGTCCCTCGAGTGGGACGCGTTCGACGACGACGATCCTTACCTCGGCCAGTGGCGCAACAATGTCCAGGCGCTCGACGGACTTCGCCTCGTCGTCGAAGGAACGGGCACCGCCTCGATTCCGCTCGACACGCGGACCCGCGACGAGCGCGCGAACCAGCCGCGCCGTCGATTCCTCACGACCGTCGATGATGTGGTGATCGCGGACGTGATGACCGGCGGGATTCCGAAAACCGTGAAGGTCAGGTTGATGGCGCCCGCGGGATCGGCCGCGCACACGACCGACGTGAGTGTCCGCGGCGACAAGACTCCCGAGCCCGAGCAGAACCGCATCGGATTCCGTCTCCCGCGTCCGATCGTGCTTCGCCCGGCCATCGACCATCGCCTCGAGGCGGCCGGCGAACGCAACGTATTCCACAACGTCACCGAGCCGTTCACGACCAGCGACCTGCGCCACCTTCTGCTCTGCCTCGGATGGGGCGCATTCGAAGGCAACGTCGAGCTCGAAGGGCTGAAGCTCGTCCTGGAGGCAGGTCATCACACCGCGTGGAAAACCGTCATCACCGGCCGTGTCGAGATCCCGCTCGACTTCCGATCGGTGCTCCATCCGGTGCTCGAGGAAGCGCTCGCGGAGCTCGCATTCGATCTTCGCGACAGCGGAAGCACCGTCTATCGCCGTTACAACGTCCTGCCTCAACCGGTCACGAAGATCGCAGCGAAGAACCTTCCGGCGTTCATGGCCTCGACTGCGCCGGAGACCGATCCCTACGGCTGGCAGATCCTGCAACTCCTCGGCGCCGCCGTGACCGTGCGCGTCTACGACCGTGCGGAGGAACGTTTCCTCACGCCGCACGAGCTCGCGCGACACGTCAGAAACGTCCTCGAGAAATCCGTGCTTGAGCGGTGGCGCACGGTGTACGACAAGAATGTCCTCGGCCAACCGTTCACCGACGTGTTCCTGCGCCCGGGCGCGAACCGGCTGGCGGGTCCGTTCGATGCGGTGATTCTCAACGGGACGGAGAGCGAAGGGACGAAGCTCGACCTCGACGACGAGGGGCTCGCGTTCGTTCAGCTCTCACTTCGACCGCGTCCGGTCGCGGCGTGGCGGTACGAGCGTCAGTCGATCAAGTGGAAAGAGCCCAAAAGCATCCAGAAGCGCGCGGTCTCATTCGACATCAAGGCAAGCGGCGGCGCGATCGACGCAGCTCGAGAGCGCAGCGGCGACGTCGTCACCATTGCCGACGGCGCCACGGAGCGCATCGTCATTCCGGAGTCGGAAGTCGGCGACGAGCTGATGCTGGTCTTCCGCATTCCGGTCGGTGCCCCGCTTCCCACTGTCGAGCTCTTCCTCGATGGTAAGAACGAGGTGTTGACCGACTTCGCGCAGGTGGGATTCACGCACATCGATCAGCCGGCCAAAGCGACTCCCCATCCCGATCCCTTCGTGCGATTCAAAGCTGTGCCTCCGAACCGGTGGGCGGATGCGTTCATGCAGAACGCCGAAGCAAAGAGAGCGATCGATGCGCTGCGCGAAGTCATGAAGACCTCGGGCGCGAAAGAGTTCGAGTTCCCGGAGCCGGAGGTGAAGAGCTACCAGGCCGTGATGGGCGCGTACCTGCCGTGGGTGCAGCGTTTCCTCGATCATGGCGCGGCGGCCGACGGCATCGACAAGCCCCACTTTGCGCTCGCGGCGCCGACGAAAGCGGCGCCGTGGAAGCTCGCCGCCGACGCGAACGGATTCATCACCCTCACCTTCCTCCACTCCGACCGCTGGGCGCATGCGCGCGCGTACGCCGTCCGGCCGTTGTCCCGCTATCACGAATTGCTCCGCGGGCTCGGCGTCCCCGCCCAGAAGACCGCGAGCGGCTTCCACAAAGAGATGCCGGAGTTCGAGGGGATGGCCAGGCGGGAGATCGGCTACGCCGTCGCCGTCTCGCCGAGAACGGAGCGCATCGAGCCGCCGGTCATCCTCCAGTCGCGCATCGCGGGGCTGAAGGACCCGAATCAATTCGCGAACGAGATCATCGTCGCGCGGCACGGAGAAGAGTCGCTGGCGATGTCGAACCGTCCCCTCTTCGCACGGCTCGGCATGCCGGCGTCGCTCATCGCCTTCGTCCGCGACTATCGTCCGGGCGAGTGGCCGGAGCGTCTGCATCCCGCGCTCGAGAAACCTGAGCAGGCGCCGATGACACCCGCGAAGCTCAAACCGCGCGCGGCGACGATGCCGCAGCGCCCGACCGGCGCCGATCCGGCTGCGGTCACGGCGGAAGTCATCGGTCCTCTCGCGCATGACGTGCCGAGCCTCTGGAAAGGCGCCGACATCCTTCGCGTCGCTCCGCTGCCCCCGCACTACCGGCTCACCGCATTTGCGAGCGAGCGCGCGGGAATCGTCGTCTCGGAAGTCGTCACCCTCATCGCGGACGAACAGCCGCGCGAGCCTCTCGCTGTCACCGGACCAGGAGTCCTGAAAGGAAAGTCGAAGCTCGCGCTCGTGCGCGCCGAGGATGGCGTGCGGCTGGTCTTCGAACACCCGCTCGTCTCGCACCGCCATCTGACTCCCGCGAACGCCGCGGGCTGGCTGACGAACGACAACGACGACGTCTGCTTCTGGCCCGATCCCGACGTGACCTACCGGATCTCGCGCCGCGCACTCGTAGAGAAGAAAGCGGCGAGCGTCGAAGAAGACGCCGACGTGAAGCTGGTGAACATCAAGGACGAGAAACTTCCGCTCGCGGTGCGCGCACTCGGGCCGATGTATCGCGAAGTCCCCGGCTCGATGTTCGTTCGATCGTCGCTGGAGACCGGCTCGCGGACGTTCAAGCTCGTCCACGCGCTGCAACCGCACGCCACTCCGCCGCCGCGCCACGCGGAACTGGCTCCCGGCGCATGGGGCCACTTCACCACCGACATCAACGCGCTCAACACGACGGCAGGCAAGTACGTGGTCATCCTGACTCCGCATGTCGCAACGATCGACGTCGCGCCGAACGGCGGCGAGACCGGCGCGGACTACATCCAACGCGCGGGCAACGTCCTCGATGCATTCCTGGCCATGCGCGAGCCGTGGCTCGAAGGGCCGCCGGTGGAAGATCTGCGCACGAGAGTCGCGGCGATCCGCAAACTGCTGGCCGGCGCCGATCCGGCCCTGCCGGCTGCGCAGATCCGCACGGACGTGGGCTTCCCCGCGACGGTGAAGACGCGATGGCGGCGCGGATTCACGGCTTCGGGCGTGAGCTTCGCGGAAGTGCCGGCCGGCGATCTCGACGCGGAGAAGCCGGGGATCCTGTTGTCCGTTTACGGCGTCGCGACGGAAGACGACCTGAAGACGCTGAGGGCCGTGTGCACCGCGAAGATCGTCGCGATCGGCGGACGTCTCGAGCGCATGAGCGCGATGCTCGCCGCGCATCGGCAAGCGGTGAAACTTCCCGACCGCGAAGCACTCACTGCCGGCGAGTACGGCGACTATGTCAACGACATCCCGAAATTCAACCGGGCGGCTCGCCTCTTCGCAATCATCCTCACACCGCACAGCATCACGTTCGACGTCGACCCGATCGGCGTCGAGCCCGGGACGACGTACATCCCTCGCGTGCAGACCGCACTCGCCAAGCTCCTGACGATCATCAAGACCAACCTCGAGCCGGTGCAGCAGCCATGGCTCGACGGCGTCTTCCCCCGCCAGCTTCGCCGGCGTGTGGAACAACTCGACGAATTCTTCGCGGGCGCCAGCACTGCACTCACGAGCAAGGAGCTCCGGGAGAAGGTGGAGCTCCCATTGAAGATCGAGACTCCGTGGCTTCGCGACTTCAAGGTCGACGGCATCAACCTGGTGGAGAAGAAGGCTGCCGAGATCACCGATCCAAGGGCGACGGGCGTGGTCCTGGTCGTGCGCGACGTCGCCGCCGACAAGGAAGTGAAGGACGTCGAGACCGAATGCCCTGCCCCGGTCGCGCAGCAGGGCGGACGTCTCCGCCGCATGCTCATGCGCCGTCTCCTCGGCGAAGGCAGCAACAGCATCTGGCTCACGGCGACCGACGTGCGCATGAGGATCAAGGTCCAGGGCAGCCCGGAGCGCGAACGGGTCGCACTCGACGAGCTCGGCGACTACGCGAACGACATCACGCGGTTCAATGAGACCGCCAGGGCGTTCGCGGCGATCCTCACCCCGCACCGGGTTCCGATCGACATCCCGCCGCTCGCGAGCGAGACAGGCGTCGACTACATCCCTCGCGCACGCGCCGTCATCGCGCGTTTGCAAACGGCCATTCGCGAAAACCTCGAGCCGCTGCAGAGACCGTGGTTCGACGGTGTACTCATCTCGCGACTGCAGCGTCGCGTGATGGAGCTGGAGCAGTTCTTCGCGATTGCCGACGATCAACTCACGGGAGCGGAGTTGCATGCCATGGCGATGCTGCCCGCGGCGATCGACACGCTATGGCTTCGCGGCTTCGCGGTCCGCGGTCTGACGTTCGGCGAGGTGAGCCCGGATGGGCTCGATCCGAAATCGCCGGGGGTCGTGCTCGTGGTCTGGGACGCCGCCGCGAAAGCCGGCGTCGATGCGGTTGCTGCCGCATGCCCCGCAGCCATCGCTCAGAAGAACGGACGCCTGCAGCGGATCCTCGACCGCATGGGGATCACGTTCGTCGATGGGAAGCCCGTTCGAACGCCGGGCGTCGCCGAGGTTCGCATCGAGCCCGAGGCGTGGCTGAACGACTTGCTGTCCCGCGAGGAAGGAGACGAATCGTGAGCGATTCCATACCCGGCATCGAGCTGCGCGGCGTCCTGTGGACCCTGCACGCGACTGCACCTGAATTCCACGCCGCCGACTCGCCCATCGGACGCATCCACTCGCTGCGCACGCTCGCGGTCGACGGCCGGACCGAGAAGCGCAGCGACGTCATCGTCGTCGACAAAACGAAGGAGGTCATCAGCCTCGACTGGCGGCTGCCTCGACTCCTGTCCGTTCACCTCGTCGCGGGATCGAAGGTGTTCACGGGCGATTTCGCCGGAACCGAGAAGTTCCGTGTGGACCTCGGAGAATTCCAGTTCGAGCGAGAGAAAGGATTCGTGACCACCGGGGACCGGGACGCGGAGGACGGCCTGATGCAACAGGTCGTCGCCGAACCGCTTCTCGACGATCAGGACCGCTGGCCAAAACCAGATCCGAAAAGCATCAGCGCGCCTCCGATGCGACTCGTCGCGGGTGCGATCGAGATCGCCGCGGCAACGGACAAGGTCTCCTGGCTCGGCGAGACCCTGGGCGCCGGGAAGCGCATCGTTCTCCGACTCACGCCCGATGGGATCGAGCTCGACGCGGAGGTTCCGTTTCCCGGCAGCGGGAAGCTCGAGGGGCGATTTCTCCTCACGCGCACGACGCGAGGTCTTCGTCTGCGCCTGCTCTCGCGTGATCTCGACAAGGCGCAGCGCGAGGCCTGGCAGAAGGCGTGGACCGGCATCACGCCCAGGACGGTCGCCGAGGAGGAGAAAGTACCCGGCTTCAAGATCGAAGCGCGGCGCGACGAGTTCCCTCCCGCGTTCGAATGGCCGCTCCAGGTCGACAAGAACGGCATCAGGAAACTGAACGACGAAGTGGAGATCCCGGGAACCGATCTTCGCGTGCGCCTGCTCAGCCCGAAAGACAGCCGCAAGGTCATCGACGGCGAGGTCACGGTGATTCCCGAGTTCTACCGGCTCGCCGCTTTCGATCCGCAGAAGCCGAATGTCGGACCGCCGCTGAAAGAGATCGTCGAGAGTTGGGGAAAAGGATTCCTGCTCCGCGCGACGATCGCGGGACCAACACCCGCGACGCGGCTCGTCCTCCGGACGGAGGGCGCCGCCATCGAGGTAAAACTCGAGGGCAGGCATCTCTGCGCACACGACGAGATCGCCCTCGCGCGCAATCTGCGCGCCGCACAGGGAATCGAAGACCCGCTCCCGGGAAAGAACGATCGGGAACGGCCGCTCCTCGCGGCGTTCGTTCCCCTCGATGACGGGTGGCTGCAGTTGCCCGTCCCCAACTGCCCGCCGCCCGACCCCTCCCAGGACAAGGAGCTCCTCGCTTCGGTCGCCGTGACGCCGCCGAACGTTCTCTCCGGCTTCCTGCGCTACGCGCAACGCGGATCGATGCCGAGCGTCCTCTCGGCGTTCAGCCCCGACACGTTCGAGGTCCCCGAGGCGCCGTGGACGGTGACGGTCGAGGGCGCGACCGGCATCGACGTGCTGATCGGTCTGGAGCTCGTCGACGGCAAGATCTCGCCGGTGAACGGTGCGGTCTCGATCGACGCGCCGCAATTGTCGACGCGCGGACTGGTGTGGATCTCCTCCGATCGCCCCGACGCGCTCGAAGCATTGCCCCGCCTCGGCGCCGGTGCGGGTCAATACCTCGACATTCCGCTCGAGACGTTCGACATCGAGAAGCAGGCGACCGTGGCATTCACGATCACCGCTCTCGCCATCGACATCACAGTTGCAGACAAGGGCGACACGCTTTCGCGCAAGAGCCTGGGACTGTCGGTCGATTTCGAGAACACCGAGTCGTGGCGAAAGATCGAAGGCGCGGCGACGGACGCGCTGAAAAAAGCGCACGAGGCGTTGTCGGGCACGGCCGCAAATCCGAAACCGCTGCCGACGGTGCGATGGCAGCGGCATCCGCGGATGCCCTTCGCCGCGGCAATGCCGATGACGCGAGCCGCCGGCTCCGCGGTCCGGCCGCTCGAGAGCCGCGATCTCGTTCCGTGGGTCGTCGAGACCGAGGACCTCGTCAAATGGGAGAAGGAGAAAGAGAACGAGAACGGGAAGGCGAAGGGCCGCACGCGACTCTCGCGTATGGAATGGACGAACACGGTCTTCCCTCGCCTCCTGGGCGCTCCCGACAACAAGCCCAAACCTTCGCTTCGTCCTCCGTCCGCCTGGCCACTGCCGCTGAACAGAGTCAAACAGGACGAGATCCTGAAGGGAGTCGATCGCGCGCAGGGAATTGCACTCGTCGCTTTCGGCGTGCCTGGCGCCGAGCTCGGGTTCGCGAAGAAGGGCGCCGACGCGAACGAAGTCATCGACGACACCTTCTCCGACGATCCATGGGCTCGCCTGCGCTACGCGCTTCGCTACGACCTTCCGCTGCTCGACGAGGCCTTCGCGACGGCGACGCTTCCGCCGACGCCGCCCGAGGATGGGATTCCCGAGGAGCGGGAGCTGCCACCGGAACCGCCGCTTCCGGTCGCGCACGACTGGCCCGCGATGCGCGCGTTCTGGGCGGAACAGAACCGCCGCCACCAGCTCGCGCGCGTTGCGCACAGCTACCTCGCCCCGTACTCCAGCCTCGGCGTCGCCGTCGAGAAGGTCTTTGATCTTATCGGCGGAGTGACGTGGAGTCCGGCAAACGCGCTCAGCTTCGTCATGGCGAATGACACGACGGACAAGCTGCCGTACGGACACGCCCTCATCGACGGAGAAACGCTCAAGGGCAACGACGGTCTTCGCGGAATCAATCAGAAGAAATTCGGACTGAAGAACGGTGCTCTCGAGTCTCCGCCGTCGATGGGCTCCACCGTCATCGAAGTGATCGGCAACGCGCCCGCGACGTTCGCCGAAAACGACTTCCTCTTCGACAGCCGCCGCGCCGGCACGAAACAGGCCCGCGTGACCGACAAACTTTTGCTGCGGGAGATTCGCGGCGGCAAGGCGACGGTGCTGGCGACGCTGCGTGCGCCGATCGCAATCGGGGCCCATTTCCGCTTCTGGTTCAAGGACCTCCCGCTCGCCAACGGCGAATTCACGCAAGGCGACGACCTCGATTTCAACGCGTGGCAGGACGCGAACCTGCCGGAATCCGGATTCGAATGGCGCCTCATTCCGGAAAACGACGCGCCGGCCGTGTTCGAGCGCGGGCGTCATCTCATCCCGTTCTTCGGGCTCGCCCTCGAACCGCTGCGCCTGAAGTCGTGCAAGGTCGCGATCGATACGGGCGCGGTCGAGAAGGTCGGGATCCTGGCGCGGTTGCACCTCGGACCGCGTGGCAACGGACCGGCGAGCGACGGCAACCTCGTGACGCTGCTCATCGAAAACGGGACGATCACGAAGCTCGAGAGCGAGTCTTCGCTGACGTTCGCCTTCGACGCAAACATCGACAGGGGCCACAGGCGCATCACGCTCTCGGTCGAAAAGACCGGCTGGTCGATGCAAAAGCCGGCGGTCACGCCGGAAGCGCTCACGGTCGAGATGTTCGGCTCGGATCAACGCTTCGCCGGAGAGAAGCTCCTCGTCCATGTGCCTGACGCGATCGACGGCAGGCTCGGGATCGGATGGACGAATGCAAACAAAGCGACCGTGTCGACGGGAGAAGGGGCGCTGGTCATTCGAAGGATCGAGGTGGATGTCTCGACGAAGGACACCGGGGACGCCGTGCTGAAGATGGAGCGCGAAGTCCTGCTCACGCCACGCGGCGCGATCGGCGCGATCGGCGCGAAGAAGACCGGCCAGCACGCGCTGAAGCTCGACGTAAAGAACGACACCGCCGCCGTGCAGCTCCTCGATCTCCCACTCGGCGACGGCAAATTTCATGAGCTCGACGGCGCCCTCGCCGTCGTCCTCACGAATTCGGACGTGAACGGAACGCTGATTCGCGGGTTCAAGGTCAAGGGCAAGGCTTCGCTCGGTCTCGCAGCCCGGCTGATGCACGCGGTCGATGGCGAGATGCTCTTTTCGGCGGGGTACCTCGACGGCGAGATCACCTGCTCGGTCGTCGACGCGCGGATCGGCATCCGGCGGATCGCGCTGCACGCCGAACAGCAACGCCGCGTCGAGCCTCCTGCGATTACGGAGGCGCAATGGATCGGCGCGATGCGCGTCGACGGACGGCTCACCATCGACAGCGCGATCGGCTGGCCGATCGCAACGAGCAGCGACGTCATCCCGGCTCCGGGAAAGAAAGAGGACGGCGGCACCGACGTGACGCTCGATCCCACGAGGTCGCGGCACGATCGCGTCGAGTACACGCTCGACGGTCACGCGCTGCCTTTCGACGTCGCAGCGGCCATTCGCGCGAAGGATCCGAACACGGCGTGGGTGATCCCCGTCGTGTCCCGTCACACGTTGAAGACGGTACCCGGCGGCGAGACGAGAACCTTCACTGGCGTCGAAACGATCGCAATCGGAGTCGCGGCGGCGATCGTGCCCGCGCTCGGCGACAAAGAGGAGAAGGATCCGAAGAAGTCGTACGCGAAGGATCCCGTCACCTGGGCGGCGCGGCATGCCGAGGCTGCAAAGAAGGGCATCGTGCACGGCATGGTCTACGCGGGCGTCGGACGGCTGGCGACGGTGCTGTCCGGAGCGCTCGGCGTGTCGTTCCGGGCGGCGTTCAAGTCCGCCTCGCGGGAGAGCCTCTTCCTCGCGGGCGGATTCGCGGGGCTGATCGGCGCCGACGACGGAAAGAAAGCGACACTGGTCCGCCTGCCCGTGCTCGCGGCGATCGATGACGGCGGTGACTTCGCCAAGCCAGGCTTCATCGCACAGGCATCGAGCGTCCCGGTCAGAGTCGCCTGGCCCGACGGAGAGGCCGCTCGCGAGGCGATCGCCACAATGCGATCCGCGACCGCTCCCGCATCGACGTCGGACACGTCGTTGCGCAGCGCCCTCCTCGCGAGTTCGCGCGCCGCTGCCGCGTCCGGCGTGAAACCGGAGCAGACCACCGCGGCAATCCTCGTCGAACAAACGTTCGCGACGGATTCGGAGAGCCCGTCGGAAGGGAACCTGAAGACGACGCCGTTCTTCATCGGCGCCGCCGTCACCCTCGCGCGTGCGCTCGAGACGAAGTCGGAGAGCAAGACGGTTCTCTCGCTCATCGCCGGATCGCGCACGGTCGACTCGAAGACGGTGGGCCTCGCGGGAGCGCTGGTCACGCGCTTTCCGCTCGAGAGCGGCGAGCCCGCGAGCACGGACGCGACTCGCTCCGAGCTCGCAACCGTCGGAGACGATCTCCTGGTCCATCCCTGGAACGGCCCTGCCCTCGCCGACCTCGGCGACGTCCATCCCGTCGGACTGGTTACCGGGCCCGCGTTCCAGGATCACCTCCTGCCTCGCGCGGTGATCGTCCGCTCGTCGTCGAATGGCGTCACGACCTACGACGCCCCTCGGCTGCCGCAACGACGCCGGCGGCCGCGCCCTTCGATCCTGCCGTCCGAGCGCACATTCGACGACATCGGCCGCGGGTATCCGCTTCTCCCGTCAGCGCATATCGGCTGGCTCGCCGGCCCGGAGGAAGGACCGATGCAACCCTATCGGGACGCCGCGAGCCCGACGTCGAGCGGGCTGGCCGGCCTCTCGAGACCGATGACGCTGCCCGCGCACGCGGTCGATGTCTCGGCACAGGACGCCGCTCGTCGCGGCATCGTGTGGCTCTCGCAGGCGCGCGCACCGATCTATCTGCCGCTCGAGCTGAAGGACGTGCACTCGCCGGCCGTGCCCTGGCTCTCGCCTGGTTTTCCGCGGCCGAGGATTCCGTCGGACAGCGTCGTGAAGGCCGCGTTCGAGAAGGTCGGCCTCGGTGCGGCGAGCGACGGGCTCAGGACCCCGCAGCCGATCGTGCCGGAGCGGGTGACCGTCGCATCCGTCGGAGACCGCGCGGGCATTTCCGTTGCCCGCATCGCGCGTTTGGAAACGCCGCTCGGCGCCACCGCGGCGTTCGATTCGAGATACTCGCGTTTCGGACGACCCGGGCAGGGCGGATCCTGGTCCGTCCGCACGGAGCGCACGCCGCGTCCCGGACCGCTGCCTCAAAACACGGGCGACGAGATGCGCGACCGCCGTCCCTGTGCCTCGCCGCTCCTTCCGTTCACGGCGCTCTCCGCGTTGAAGGGACCGGCCGATACGGTGCGCGGTGAAGCAGGCAACGCCATCGGACGCTGGAGCGTGACCTTCGTGGCCGCGCTGGAGTGGGAAGGGATGGTGACGGAGAGCTGGGACGGCACGATCCGCCTCCACGCCGAGATCGACGTCGAGCGCAACACCGCGAGCCCGAAGCCCGCGAGCGTCGTCAACACCCTTTTCGGTCTCCTTTTCCCGCTCCTCACGCAGGATGGCCAGCCATCCTGCAAGGCGCGAGCATCGCTCGTGATCGGACAGACCGTCGTGCCGTTCGCGAGGATTCATGTGGAGGAGAGCCCGACGGAGTTCGGAAAGGACCCTGTCTTTCAGAAGAACGCCGGCGATGAGACCTTCGTCGTCGATCGCGGTCTGGTGAAACTGGTCCTCGACGCGCGGCCCAACGACGCTGGCGGGTTCCGCGGAAACGCCCATGGTGCGATTGCGGGCGCGTTCACCGGCGCGACGCTGCCTCCGGTCGAGATCCAGCTCATCGTGCATCCGGACTCGCGCGGACCGGTTGCGCCTCCCCTCGCTGTTCTTCCGCTCGATCAGAAGGCTGCCGACGTCGCCACGGGGGCGAGCCGGGCGCCGGTGACGTTGCGGATCCCGCTCGCGCCGGTCATTCGCTCGCGCGGCGCGTTGCCGCTCGCGCCGACTTCGCTCCTGTTCACGGATCCTGCGTACGACGCGGGGCTCTCGACCGCGCCGGCCAGGGCCGAGGGAGTCAACCGCGTGTCGGCGACGGGATTCGCCGCGCGCGGCGCGCTGCTCCTGACGCTGCAGGCCGATCGCGGACGCATCAATCGCAGATCTTCGGTCACGTTCATGATCGATCTCGCGTACGAGAAAAAGCCGGAGGCGAAGCTTGCCCAGGGGCTCGCGGATCAAGGTTTCGACGGCGATCTCGCCGACACCAGCGAGGCGTTTTTCGATCTCACGCTCAGGGTGTTCCCGAACAAGGGCCTCGCTCGCGATCTGTACATCGGCAAACCGTCCCCGTCGCCCGTCGCCGGATTCGCTCCGCCAGCCCCGCCGAAGATCCGCCTCGCAACGGTGTGCGAACTGCCGATGTCGACGCTGGTGGAGGGGAACGGCACTGCCGCGGCGCTCGTCGCGGGCGACATGCTCGAGTTCACGCTCGGCGCGAAAACGGTCAAAGTCACCGTCGCCGGCAAAGATCCGAGCGAGAAACTCGTGATCCATAAACTGCACACCGCCGACATCGTCCGCACTCTGCGGATCGTGCTCACCGACGAGCCGGTCGTCGATCCGCCTCCAGCGCTCTACGCGGCGCTGGTTCGTCGCGAAACGTCGGACGCGGCGTTGTCGCTTCCGCTCTATGCGCAGTCGCCGCTTCCCTGGCGCGTGGACCTGCGCGATCCGAAGCGCGACTTCCGGCGCGGCGTGATGCGTCGCACGGCAACGTTCATCTGGACGCTGGCGCGTCCGCTCATCGAGCGCCAGGCGACGAGGATTCACATCGTGAAAGCGGATCGGAACGGACAGACGTTCCTTCCCGAAAACGTGGACGACTTCCTACCTTCGCGTGCCCCCGGCGAGATGGCGTAAGCCGCCGCGCGGAGTCGCTTTTCATCGAGACGTGGTTCTGGCCTCGACAGCTCCATTTCTCCATAGCCCTACTGGAGCGCGCGGCGGTTGACCGTAATAGTGTGGCCGGAAGGCAGGAAGCAGACGTGAAGTTCGGCGGACTCGAAGCCGTGCTCGTCCTGCTCGACGGACGCCAGCCAGAACCACGCAGGCTTGCACGAGCACTGGTGTCCGTAGTCAGCGTCATCGTTCTCGGGCGGCGCAAGCATGTCCCGGCAGGTTAGGCACTTCACGTGGAACCGGCCGCACCGGTCGCACTTCCCCACGTAGTGAACGAACCCCACGTGGCGTAGCTCGCCTGCCTTCGGGCCATCAGCCGCCCTGAGCGCCAGGACCATTTCCGGGTAGCCGTCCCAGAAAACGCGTCCGTTCTTGCAAGCCGTGACGCCGCACTTTGGCCACGTCGAGGGATCGAAGTCCTCCAACCGGTCCAGCGGCAGCAAGCGAATAGACACGACTGTCTGCGCGCGTCGCTCCGCGGCTTTCGTGTAGCCCTTGGGACACACGAGGTAGCCGTGCGTGGCGCCGACATCCTCCATCAGGCCGCGGAATGCCTCGACGTCCGTGACGTCGATCTTTCGCGTGCGCTTCTTGGCATCCACGATCACACGCCGCGAGTTGTCGGTGTCGTGCCGGAGGTCGATCAGCACGTCGATCTGCCTGCTCCGTTTGCTGATTCTGCCGACCAGCCGTGTGTTCGGCGTGGCGCAGTATTCAGTCGAAAGTTCATCCGCCACGATGCGAGCGACCAACCGCTCGTAGAGCTCCCAGCCCGGGATGGATCGACTCATACAGACCGCCAGACGCGCGGCAGCAGTCTAGCGCACGCGCGAGGTCGAGCGCCGCCGAGCGAGCGCTCGAGCCGCCTCATTCAGACGAGTTCCGACCGCGAAGCAGTTCTGCGTACGACGATGGCCCGGTCGCGCCTTGAAGCGACAGAAACGGAGGCAACCTCATGGCAGCATCTCCCACTCCCGCCGTCGTCGAAGTGCTCGTCTCCAGTCCTGGGTTCAGCGACGCCGAGCACGTTGAGTTCGCCGATGACAAGGCCGCTCGGGCATTCGCCCGCGAGGTCATGCAGTTCGCCGTGTGCGGCGGCCACGGTCGACGTCGAGGGAAGGTCACCCCACCAGCAGAACCGCAGGGGAAGGAGTAGGTCGATGCGCAGAACCTGTCGCTTCGGCTGTCGCTCCCTGATTGCGCCCAGCTTACGGGATGATCCGCATGCGCGAACCTCCGGGCAACCTGACACGGATGCAGACGTTCCGCTGCGCGCCGTCAGCGCAACGCCATCCGCGCGGGCGCAGCGTACCGTGGGCCGGGCGGCGGCTGCCGTACTCGCGGTCGCGCTCCTCTGCACTCCCGCTGCGCTCGCGGACGAGCTGTGGGCGCGCGACGCTCGCTCGATCCACAAAGAGGGCTTCCCCGCGGGCTTCACCAAGCAGGCCCTCATGGGCGGTGGCCTCGCACCCGACCCGCTCGCGCCCGACGCCGGCACCGTCGCCTACATCGTTCACCGTGCAGGTGAGGCGTCGGCCTCCGTCGTCGTCTACGATCCGTCGACCGCTCAGTACCGACACGTCGTCACGCTCGTGGGGCCGTTCGAGAACGCGAGCGACATCGAGTCGTTCGACCCGCTCCTCCGGAGCACCCTCCGGACGGTGCGGGAGCGTGGCTTCCCGGCACGCCTCGCCGACTACACCCCCGATCTACGCACGATGGACCTCGCGCAGTACGACCTGCCGTCCGCCGTTGGCGCGCCGATCACTGTGACACCTGCTGCCTCGCTGCCGCCCGCCTCGATCGGCACGACGCCGGCCGCGGTACCGCGACAGCCGCTCACGCCGCAGCAGACGCTCACCCTCCTCGCCGTGGGTGGCGCAGCGCTCATCCTCGCCTTCCTCTGCCTCGCGCTCGTCCTGTTCCTGTTCTTCCGCCACCGCGAGCAGATGGCCGTGGTCCGGACGGCGACGCGTCCGGCTCCAACCGTGGCCGTACCGCTGGCGCCGGCGTTGGCGACACGTCCGGCGCAGACCGCCCCACGCAAGGCGCCCCCAGCCCCGCGGCCGACCGCCGTGCCGGCACCTCCACCGGCCGCCAACCAGCAGACCTAGACACGCAACCACAGAAAGGATCAGAGCCATGTTCAATCGACCGCACGCCACGACCAGCAACATCGTTCCGACGTCGCACGCAACGCTGTCCCCCATTCCACCCTTGGCCGCGCACGACGGGGAGATCGTGCTGGGGGAGCTCCGCGCGCCGAGCGTCGATCCCTTCGCGCTCATCCCGACGGACCCGATCCGTTCGGACCGTGACCTGGCGCTTCGACGCCGCGTGAACTCCCTCGTGCGTGACGTCCTGGAGACCGTCGACCGCGCCGATGAGACGCGCACGCGGATGCTCACCCGCGGACAGGAATTCCGCTTGACCTGCGCACGGACGAGCGACCAGGTGTCCGCGATCGAGGCGAACATCGCGGCGCGGGAGGCGGTCCTCCCGCTCCAGGCTACGACCCGGACACCGGCATTCAAGTCCACGTCCCCCGCGCGCAGTTCGAGCGGGGCGTGAACCTCGTGGGCGCGGTCGGCTCCGGCAAGACCGACTTCGTGGTGGAGTTCCTGCGCGCGATGGCCTTCAGCGCGGCGGCGTGGTGCTACCTCGACTTCGCCGGCTCCGGGTTCGCGGCCGCCGCGCGGTTCGACGCGCTCGCGGCCACGCTCCTCGGTCTCGGTGTGGAGGCGCTCTACGCGGACACCGTGCCCGAGGCCGCGGGCATCGCCGGCCGCTTCATGCGCCGCCACGCCTACGTCACGGTGGGTGAGGACGACCCGCCCGTGCGGCTGAACATCCTCCGGCGACTGCGGCGCAAGGATGGTCGGCGGGAGACGCCGCAGCGGGTCGCGGGCCGGTTCGCGGACATCTGGTCGACGCAGTTCAGCAAAGACGCCGACATCCGCGTCCGGTTCGCGAAGTGGTGCACGGTTGCGGCGGGCCTGCTCTCGGCCGCCGACCGCCCGATCACCGAGTACCACCTGCTCTTCGAGGATGCGATGTACCGCGGCTTCCTGCGCCGCGCGCAGGCGGTGGCGAAAACCGCCGAGGATCCCTTCGTCCGCGAGCAGTGGCAGATCCTCGAGACGCAGTTCCTCGCGCTCGCGAAGAACCCCGGCGAGCGGCTCAACCGCGCGCAGATGGAGGAGCTCGGGAGCCTCCACAACTCGCTCGGGCCGCTGCGGTGCGGGCCGCTCGCGGCCTTCTTCGGCGGCAACGAGAACCTCCGGCTGGAGGAGGTCGCGTACGGCGATCGGCGGCTCTACCTCTCCACGACGGCGCTCCCGAACATCCAGCACCGCAAGTTCGTGCACCGGGCGGTGTGGGCCGCGCTCGATGGGCTCATCCAGGAGATCGGCCAGGACGAGGAGCGGCCGGTCGGGCATCTGATTTTCGACGAAATCGCGCCGCTGACCGAGGCTCACTTCGACTCGTTCGCCCAGCTCCGCAACCACAAGTTCTCGCCCTGGATCCTCCGCCAGACTCACGAGGCGCAGTTCGAGCTGATGGGCATGGCCGCGGCGCCCGCGATCCTCGAGCAGACCACCCGCTACGCCGTCTACTGGCGGCCGGAGACCGAGGCCTTCGCGCGCCGGATCGCGACGCGCGGGCCCATTCCGGACTACCAGGAGGAGATCGTCACGCTCGTGAGCCGCTCGACCGGCTGGTCGCACTCGCGCGCAGGCTCGGCGGCCGCCTCCTGGGTCGCCTCCTTCGATCCGGACACCACGCGGCCCGAGACGCGATCCGTCGGTGACTCCTTCGGAGAGGGTGAGCAGGAAGGCGAGACCGAGACCGAGCACCGCATCGGCACCGAGGAGATCCTGCTGCACCGGACGCTCGGGCACCTCCACCTCCCGGCCTTCCACGCCGTCCACATCCACGAGGATCAGGCGCGAACGATCCAGCACGTGCGTGCGCGGCAGCTGCCGCGCACGCTCTTCGGCGTGGACTACATGGCGCGGTACCTCTCACAGGTCCGGCGGCTGCACGACAAGGACGCGACGCCATTCACCCCCTACGATGCGACCGTCCGCATTGCGCGCGACCGGCCCGCCGCCGGGACACCGCCGCCGGCCGGCGCGACGACGCCGTACCAACCGGGTGTCCGCCCGGAGAACGGAACGGACCCGGCGTGAGTGCCACGGATGACGGCGTGCCCGCAACGCGCGGGCGGTCTCGCTGGCGGCGGGCCGCGCCGCCGCGGTTCCGGCCGTGCGCACGGGTCGCCCGCACGCTCGCGGATCTCTTCTACCTGGGCGCGGCCGAGACGAACGCGGTCGCGCTCCTCTTCCACAGCCACGGCGATGACGCGCCGTCCTACTTCCCGAAGCGCTGGCCGCGGGTGTGGCAGGCGGGGTACGTGACGAAGCTCGGCGTCCCCGTGGCGCCCGGCCTCGCGGGCTCGGTGCAGGACGTCTACTGTGTGGAGACCGGGCTCGCGCAGGCCGTGATGGACGCGGGTCGACCGCTCGACCAGCTCCCGGTCGACGTCGCCTCGACCCTCCGCGCGCGGGCCGACGCCGACCGCGAGCGCCTCGTGGCACTGCTCGCGCCCCACCTCCCGGATGCCGCCGCGATCCCGCGACGGCTGAAGCTCCACAGCGAGCAGGCCCGCCGCTGCCTTGCGGGTGCCTCGAATCTCCTCGCGCACGCAACGACGAACGCGGGGTTCGTGGCGCCGCTCCTCTACGCCGCGCGTCGGGCGGGGCTCGCCGTCGGCGCGCTCCGCGGTGACAAGGACGTGCTGCTCCGCGCGCGCACGGCGGCGGGCGAGGTGCTTCGCGCACCGGATAGCGCCGTGGTCATCGCCGGGACCGGCGCCACGACGGCCGTCCTCGTGGAGACGGAGACCGGCAGCGCCTCCGTGCAGCGGCTCCGCGCGAAGGTAGATGCCTGGGCCACGATCGCTGAGGCCCATGGCCGCGCGTTCCCGGCCGTGGTAGCGCGCACGATCGGAGTCGCTGCCGTCGATCGGGTGCAGGTCGTGGTCTACGGGCCGGCGCGCCTGCTCGCGCAGGTGGAGGCGGCGATCGCGGCGCGCTGCGACGTGCGGACGCGGGGGCTCTTCCGCACGGTTCGCGACGACGTGGTGCACGCCCGCTTCCCGGCTGCCATCGTCCGTCGGAACGGGCTCGTGCCCGGCACGTCCGAGCGCTGCCTCGCCTTCTACCGCACGCTCTTCCACGCCCCGATCGCGGGCGCGGTGCAGCCGTCGTCCACCCGTGGTCGACCGGAGGTCCGATGGTTTCCCCTCCTTTCCTGAACCTCGAGGAGGCCGAGCGGTTCCTGCGCACCTTGGGTGGCCGCGATACGGCGTTCACCTTCCAGACCTTCGACGACACGCCGGCGAAGCGACGCTCGCTCGCGCGCATCCTCCACGGGTCCTTCCGCGAGCACCGCGACACGCTCGTGCGCCTGAACGGCCAGGGTGCCGGCGTCTTCGTGACCGTGCAGGTGACGAACGGCCGCGGACGTCGGACGGCGGACATCGTGCGGCTCCGCGCCCTCTTCATCGACTGCGATGTCGGCGAGCTCGCGTGCGGGCCGGAGCCCGCCGCCTCGATCGTGGTCTGGTCTGTCCGCGGGGCGCACTGCTACTGGCTGCTCAACGACGCGCCGCCGCTCGACGCCTTCCGCGCTGCACAGCAGCGGCTCGCCCTGAAGTACGGCACCGATCCCGCCGTGTGCGACCTCGCGCGTGTCATGCGCGTGCCGGGGTTCGTGCACGCGCGCGGGGAGCCGTCGCGGGTGCGGCTCGCTGTCGCGTACCCGGAGTGCCGCTACGATCTCGCGGAGGTCCTCCGCAGCTGCCCGGAGCTCCCGCGCGGCGTCGACGACGTGGACCAAGCGGCGTTGTACGGATCGGTGCGCGCCTTCGCCGCCTGGGCGGCGTGCAAAGAGGTCGTGGTCGGGCGCAGGAACACCACCGCCTACAGCATCGCGGCCGAGGGCTTCCGCCGCGGGCTCGCGGCGGCGGACGTCGAGCGCGTGGTGAGCACCTTCTGCTGGCGCGCGGGGATTCCGGCGGAGGCCGCGGCCGTCGCGCGGTCCGCGAGACGCACCAGCAACCGCTCACGTGGCTGACGCCGAGATGGCCGTTCGCGTCCTCCTGCTGAGGTGTTGTGGCGGTCAGCGCAGTTGTCGACCGCGCCGTCTGGGTAGGGTTTCTTGCGTAGCCGGCACTCCTTCAGTACACGGGTACGTACGCTACCGCGAGGGAACGAGGACTCCCATGGATATCGATCCGGGCGCAACGCTGGAGCAGCTCTACAAAACCTTGTCCAGACGGCACACCTTCGTCTTGGAGGCCGTGCCCGCCACGATGAACGACGAACGCGGATACTTAGGGGTCAGCAGGGGCGTGTACTTTCGGGTGTGGTTCGACACCGAACGTGATAGCAAGACCCTGTTCAGCTCGATGCGTCGCGCGCCCGCGCTGGAGCGGTTTGCGGCGCTGAAGAAACAGTACGGCACCTAGCGACGGAGCCATTGGCGATGCGTGGCGATCATCTTCGCGTGTATCGGTTCGGCTACTACCATCACGGTATCGACCTCGGTGATGGTCGCGTGGTGCACTTCACGAACGAGAGCCTCCTCGACCCGCTGACGGTCAGCCTCACGAGCCTCGCAGAGTTTGCGAAGAGCGGAACCGTTGAGGTCGTGACGTACGCAGGCGAGACCCGGCCGCGTGACCTCGTCTGCATTACGGCGCTCACGGCACTTCGGCACGCTGAGTACCGGCTGCTCTCGAATAACTGCGAGCATTTCGCGTCCTTCTGCAAGACTGGGCGTGCGGAGAGCGAACAAGTACGCGACTCAGTGGAGCGTATCGGGAGAACCGTACGGCGGTCGCTGACGATGAATCCCGCGATCGCGCTCAGTGCGCCGCTGTTGGAGCTGGCCCGTCGCGGGGCCGAGGGGCTCTGGTCCTTGGCGAAACGCGCCGTCGCAGGTGCGCCCGCCCAAACGCACGTGCAGCCGGGCGAGCAGTTCCCCGCGATGTTCCTTGAGGCGTGGGTCGTGCAGGACACGACTGGCCGCACCTTGCAGTGGGACGGAGCGCGGTGGTGGGTCCAGACCGAGCGCGGCCTGCTCCCGTGGAACGGTCCGGTCGAGCCGGCGTCCCACGGCAACGTCTTCTGGCGCGACGAGGAACTGCGACCATTCTGCGGGACGGGCGAGGCGTGGTACGTGGCCGTGGATGACCGGTGGGCGAAGCTCGAGGACTACCCCGCCGCTTGGGACGCGGCGCCCCGTATTCCCGCCCTCACCGCAGCGCCACCGGGCGTCCTGAACGCGTTGCTCGAAGCTCCCGCTTCGGTCGAGGATCTCCTCCGCGCGATGACAGAGATCGGTGCACGAGCGCACGTCGATTGGTACACGGTCCGTTTCCTGTTGCAGTGGGCCGCGTCAGGAACCCCATCGGCATCGCCGGACGAGCAGCGCGCAGCCGCGCGTGCGTGGTTCACGCTCGGTGTCGCCGCGCGCTTCGGAGCGGCGGACAGTCCCGCGGATCAGTTCCCGTGGCTGACGAATCTGCTGCACGTCGTGGAGGATCGTCGGTGGCCATCCACCGTGCGTGTCGGAGCCGTCCAGGCAGCCGGCCTGCTCTGGAGACCGTCTATCAGGCCCCTGCGCGACGTGCTCGTCCTCGCGGCCAATGACCCGGACGCGGATGTCGCGCGGACGGCGCGCACAGTGCTCACACACCTTACCGCGGAAAAGCAAGGAGGAGCGTAATGGAGGAGTCACGACAGACGCCGGCTCGGTACTACTGCCACCAGTGCGGCAAAGAAGCGACGTACGTCCCGAAGCCACCGCGCATCACCTTCGGAGGGAAACCCACCCCTCCGCCACGTCCTGCACCGACAAGCCGCATCGCCGAGTGTCCTCACTGCGGCGCAACGAACGAGCTTCCGCTGCGATGACGGACATCCTCCACGGCCGGAGGCCGAAGCCGGAGGACGAGGAGGCGGTCCAGCGTGCCGCCGCGCGCGACGCGCAGGCGCTCGCCTTTCTGAACGACGTGCTCCGTCAATTCGTGACGCTGGACGCGACGCTCCTTGCCGGGTCGCTCTTCCTCTCGACGGGCGCCCCCTTCACGCCCGGCGCGGCGAAGGTGATCACCGTGTTGCTGTTTCTTGCGCTCCTCACCGCGTTCATCGGGATCGTGCCGTACGAAGGCCGGTACGCGCCCGATGATCCGGCCGCGATTCGCGCGTTCGAGGCGAAGGTCGTCCGCGCGAAGCGCGTCTGCATCTGGGTTGCTGCGATCGCGACGACACTCGCGTTTGCGGTGGCGCTCGGGTCCTTCCTCGCGGGGGCGCCGTGACCGGGCCGATCCAGTTCGGCGGTCTCACGGGCGGTGCCGCGGCGCTCGACGAGAACGGCGTCGTAAGCCTCCTCGGGACGTACTACCACTACGTGCTCACGGTGTGGATCCCGGAGCACGCGGTGCCGACCGATCCGGCGGTCGTGCGCGCGAACGACCCGATGACGCTCTACCCCTTCTTCCTCGCGTACATGCAGTCCGGCGGCACCGTCGATCTCGGCCGCGGCGCCACGCTCGAGGAGACTTGGCTCGGGCTGCAGCTGCTCGTCCAGGAGCCCTTCACCTGCCTCCTCAGCACCGAGCAGCCCGAGCAGGAGACCGCGCGCATCACGCGGCTCCGCCGGCTTGCGCCCGATGCGATCCTGCGCGAGCTCGCGCGGCACGTCGGTGCGCGCGTCCGTGGCCGCGAGAACGTGCACGCGCAGCTCCAGCGCCGAGCAGCGGACGGAACACCCGTCCACGTGCTCACGTACGACGGCGAGACGGGGCACTGCATCGTCGTCGTGGCGACCGATCCATCGGGACACGTCGTCTTCTTCGATCCGTGGCCCGGCGCGTCGCTCCTCGCGCGCGGCGAGAACGTCGCCGGCGTGGCGGCGGAACCGATGAACCCTGAGGAGCGGTACTGGCGGATCGCACCGACGGAGTTCGGGCGCGTGCTCTACGCCGCGTTTGTGCCGCTCTCGCCGTGACGAACGCCCAGCACGCGTGCGACCACTCTGTGATGCGTGCGAGGGAGGGCACGCTATCAGGACGTTCCGCCACGTTCCGAGCCTAACGGGTCATCGAGACACATCATCGCTCCGCGAAGCGAGATTGCACAGGCACTGAACGCCTTACAGGCCAATAGCACCATCTCCCGTTCTTTGAATCTCTACCCATTATTGATATGCGCAGCGTCAACAAGGTCATCCTCGTCGGGCACCTCGCGGCCGACCCCGAGCAGACCGAGACCAAGACCGGCCGCGTCCGGGTCACCTTTCCGCTTGCCACGCATCGAGACACCACCTCCGACGGCGTGCAGAAGGAGGTCACGGATTACCACCGCATCGTCGCTTGGGGCACGCTCGGTGAGATCTGCAACAAGTACCTCGGCAAGGGCCAAGGGGTCTACGTCGAAGGCACCATCCTCAACCGCGCCTATGAGAAGGATGGTGACCGCAAGTACGTCACCGAGATCCGCGCCGAGGAGGTGAACATGCTCACTTGGAAGAAGACGGGCGGCGTGGACACGCTCTCACGCGACACGATCGCGGCGTAACCAGCTCAAGGAGCGTTCGGACCTGCAATCTCCTTCGCTCCATCTCCTGTTTCCGAGCAGTTCCGACGATCGCGGCGTGCGAACAGCGAAGATCTTTGCCAGCGATGGACGGTTGCAGCCGTTCTTCGCCGGCGCAGGCGCGCAGGCGAGGCGACCACCGCTCCGGTTCTTTCTCAACTCCATCACCTCTATCTCCATGTCGTACCCCGTGAAGCTTCGCGTCACCGGCGTCGTCGTCGATCGGCCTTCTACTACCGTCACCCGTGGCGGCACGCCACGGGCGGCGTTCAATGTGCTCGTGCGCGGGACTGTCACTACGCGCCGGCACCACGTCGTCGCCTACGGCACCGTCGCGACCTTCTGCGACCGCTACGTCCTGCCGGGCCAGCGGCTCCACGTCGAAGGCACGTCGCTCCCCAAGCAGCGCTACCCGCGTGAGCTCGTGTTCCCGGCGGCGTACGAAGCGGTCATCCTCGCGCAGAGCGTGCGTGAGGTGCACCAGAAGGCGCGCGCGAAGGTCGCGCCAAATCCAGCCCTCGCCGCGGCGGCCACTCGCGAGGCCGCGCAAACGGCGGTTCCCGTTGCCGCAATGAGCCCCGTGCCCGTGCCGCTCGCACTCACCGCGTAGTACACCCTTTCACACGGAGGCGATGGATCGAGGCTGCAACCCCATCGCTTTCCCGGTCTCCATTCCGCCGTATTCCGATCTGCGCGGCCGAAGTCGCGCTCTGATGGAGGCGGCGGACAGACTTCCACCGCACCAGCTCCTTCGTGCGTTCACGCACCCGTGCTCTTTGACAACCCGGCGACCCATCCTCCACTCCTAACCACCACGTCCATGGACATCGAGTACTTCATCCTCGACCCGCAGACGGGTCACGGCATCGGGTTCGTCTCGAACGTCGATGAGACAGAGCAGGGCCTGTTCGGCTCCGTCACGTACTTCGACGACGAGGGGCCAGGCACCTACCAGTGGCTCGGTTCACTCTCGCTCCTCAAGGGCGAGGACGTCTCCGAGGAGTTCCGGCAGACGGCCGCGTACAGCATGGTGAACCAGCTCGACCGATGACCGCGCTCCCCAGCACCTACTGGATGCGCGTGACCGAGGTGCTCTGCCCGCGCTGCGTGGAGCACGGACGGCACAAGCTCCAGCCGGCGTTCCTCCACGAGCTCACGCTCAACGACGGAGAGCAGTCCGTGCACGCGCTCTTTTGCTTCGCGAAGCACTGCCGCTTCAACGAGATTCGGGCGCAGACCGGGCCGGGACACGAGCAGGTGCTGACGCTCCGGTTGCAGCTCGGCCGCGCCAAGCGGCGGTTGTGGCACGAACGGGTCACGGCTGCGTGCGTGGTCGGAGCCCTCGTGGCCTTCGTGATCCTCACCATGGCGTTGCGCTGAACGGCACACGATGGATGGCGGGCTGCGTGGAAGTCGTCCGCTATCCACCTCTAGTTCGTAGAACTCGCGGTGTTCGAGTGCTAGGCTTTCGTGGTGAGCCCATCAACCGGTCGCCGTCGATCTCCTGAGGTGGTTTCGCGAAACATGGCCGCGGTAAAAGCGCGAGACAGCAAGGCTGAAGTATCACTGCGCAAGCTTCTTTGGCGCCGCGGCTACCGCTACCGCATTTGTCGCCGCGACCTCCCAGGGAAACCTGACATCACCTTCGCCCGCGAGCGCGTTGTCGTGTTCGTCGACGGCGATTTCTGGCACGCTCGCGTGCTAATTGAACACGGATCGAAGGCGCTGCGGGCATCCTTCGGGGCTGCTAACGCCCCTTGGTGGATCAAGAAGTTGACACGCAACGCTGAACGCGATCGTGAGGTGACGGCGTTGCTCCAAGATCGCGGGTGGACGGTACTACGGTTGTGGGAGCGTGACATTCTCCGCGATCCAGAGGCAGCTGTGGAGCGGGTGCGGATCACCCTGGGCACACTCCGGCAAGATTGCTCTAAGAGGACGGTCGCGATCGTTGCATCCACTCAGATTCCACGACGCCGACGCGCCCCTGTTCGGATCCGAGGCGCTGAAGGAAGCGTTGGGCATGATCGGGCTTCAGCTCGCCGATCCATCGGTACACCTCGCCGTCCTCGGCCGTGAGCACCATCGATCCCTTGTCGTCCACGATGGGCCTGACCGTCTGGGACGACGCATCCGGTGCGAATTCAGCCAGTCGCTGATCGTAAGGTTTCACCGAGGCTTTTAGCTTAACCACCTCGCCGCCGTCCACGACGATAACGTCAAAGGCTTGATCGCCTGAGACGACGGTGAGCGGCAGCATCGGGAAAGGTCGTTTGTCACGGAGGCGCAACGAGTCGCACGCCGGCTGGACGCACAACCAATACGAAGGCTTTTCGGTCGAACCGCTCATTAGAATCGTGCCCAAGGTCAAGTACGGTGGCCGCGTCGCGTACCGTTCGCGGAGCGAAAGAAGCATCGCGAATTCGGAATCGCGCCGCGCCGCATCCGTGGCCGGCGTGCAGAATCGTTCGGTGAGCGTTCGAGACTGCTTCCGACTCTTCAGTGCTTCCAACTGTTTCGGCAGTGCCTGGTGGCCAATGCCCTGTTCAAGTATCGCGCAGAGCTCTGTGAGCGGGTCAGCCTCGGCGTTGAATCCAAACGACGCGGCGAAATTCGCCCCATCCGCTATGCGGTCCTGCAACCAAAGCCGGATCGCTGCAACGTCCGCATGCCGGCCGACGCCACTCTCTTCGAGGATCCCACCAATTTCAGCAGCCACGAGCGCCACGAGGTGTTCCTCTGCTTCCTCGGGAGGGCTTACGAGCGCGCGATGGCAGAGGTAGGCCGCGTCGAGGCCGGGGTGCAACCGCAGCAGGATGCGATGCATGCTCGCGCGGAGTCGCGCGAGCGCATCCAGCGCCACGTTCGATACCAAACCGGAGGTCATCTGCGCAAACTCTGCAAGTAAGCGATCCGGTAACTCGTGCGGACTAGTAATGCGATCGTGGAGTTTCTCATCCTCCACCGGCAGCATCGTGTCGGCCTTCGCGTATACGACGATCCTCACCGGCCCGCGTGTCACGGCGTACAGATCATTCTTCTGGTGCTGATACTTGTTCCCGACGATCGCATCGAGCTCTTCCCGCACCCGCTTGCTAATGTCGTTCAAAGTGTTTTCGCCCGTGTAGATCGCGATGAGCCGCAGGCGGTCCCGATCGCCGCTTCCCACGATGTCGCGGATGAGCTGCAGCGTGGTGTCGCCGTAGACGGCATTGATCTTCCAATCGAGGACGACGATGTCTGCGCGTTGCGCCGCCTTGCCCGTTCGTTTGATGTCGTCGTCACTGTCTGCTCGAAGGACAGCACACACCAGCCCTTGCTCAGCGAAGCGATCGATCAGCGGCTTTGCATTCAACGGATGCTCCGTGCTCGGGGCCGCTGCTTGCGGAGGCGTGGCAGGCTCTTCGACCGGCGCGGCACCACGTCGCGCGGGCACTCGCAGCTCTTCCAGAGGTTCTGTTGCGATCGCCTCCTCGGCGAGCGTCGGCACAAAAACGCGGTCGTCGATCAGGACGACTGAATGGAGGAAATCGAGAGCGATACTCTCGGTCTTACTGAGTAGGGTGTTCGGCGCGGCAGTCACGATGTGGAGGGTTCCTCCCGAGGAGAGATGCGAAATGCTGCGCCCTGCCCCTTCACGGGAGCGTCAAGGGCGAGGCTGTAACCGACGCGAGCAAGTGCGTCGCGAGATATGTGCAAGCCGAGGCCGCGCCCGCCGGGTTTTCGCGTGAAGCCGAGGTCGAAGATCACCTCGCGATCACGCTTCGACACACCTGGCCCGGTATCGGAAACGATGAGGTCAGGACCGTCGGCATCCAGCCGAATGAGCCGCGGCTGCGGACGGTCCTTGAGCCAGAAGATCGCGTTGTCGACGAGGTTCACAAAAACGGGGTAGAAGGTCGACGGATAGCCCCGGAGTTTACGTTGGAGAAACGCCTTCGTCGCTTCGAGGGTCACGTCGTGTCGCTGCAACCGTTCGACAAAGAGCTCACCGAGAAACTTCCGGATCGCGCCACCGGTGATCTCTACCTCTTGTCGGTAAAGACGCCGGTGGAGGGGCGTGAAGAGCGCGAGATAGCCATCAAGGTGCTCGAAGCTCGTGCGGAGATTGGTATACAGCTCGCGCAATCCTTTATTCGCGTCCGCCCACGCCTTGAGCCGCTTGAGGCTGCCTCGGACGGTTTTGATCGTGCCTTCAAACTCGTGGCTGATCACGTCGATTGCCATGCCGAGCTGCGCGAGTTCCAAGTCCGCCATCGACCGCTCGCGGAGTGCCTCAACCTCTTCCTCGAGTGACTCTTCAAGATCCAGCGCGCTCAGAATGTCGCCGTCCGCCTCGCGATCCCAGGTAATGCGGCGTAACTGCTCGGCGACATGCTCAAGGACGCGTCGCTGCGTCTCCGCCGTGGAAACCACGAGGTCTTCGAGGCGCTCGCGTTCCGCCGCGAACTCCGTATCGCTCAGTGGGGCGACGTCGAGCCTAGCAAGATCCGTCTGCGCCCGCTTCACGGCGTCGTCGACCGTCGCGAGGACATCGCGTGTGAGCTGACCGACCCGGCTTTCGACGTCGGTCAGCGCCTCCTTGGTTTGGTGCGTCTCGGAGCGCGTGGCGCGGCTGGCGCGCTCGATCGACTCGGCTACCGCGCGCTCCAGTCGCCGCCGCCTATCGACTGCGGACCGCGTTGTGCGGATCGCATCGCCGAGCACCGCATCCACCTGTGCTTCCGCCGCAGCGAACACGTCCTGGTCGAGCGTGTGGAGCTCCTCCGTGAGCGCCTCCCAGTCACGCCGCACGGCGGCCGAGGGAGAAACTCCGCGCGGCTTCCGTACGGTGAATTCCTCGCGCATGCTCCGGATGCCCCGCCGCGCCTCCGATTCCGCATCGAGCAGCGCTGCGGCTGCGCGATCCGGGTCGCCGATGGCAGACGCGGCCCGGACGCTTCGTTCGAGTTGCGACAGTACGGTGGCAGCGAGCTGCTGGGGCTCTTCCGCTTCGATCCGCGCGAGAACACGCGCAACGGATTCGGCGAACGCCTTGCGCCGAACCAGTACCTGCTGCTCACGTCTGGCCTTCGCCCGGTAGACGCGGTCCAGCTCTTTCTTCGTCTGCTGAAAGGTGTCCGCGTGGGCACCTTCGTCGCGGAAGAAGTCCGCCGCGGTCTGGACGAAGAAGTTTTCCAGGATGTCGCGAAACTGCCGGTATGCCTTGCTCTCGCGGAATCCCTCGCGCCCCGCCTTTTCGCTCAACGCGCTGTTGTGGATGCGGTCGATCTCGATGACGCCGAACATCCGGCGGAAGGAAAAATAGTAGTAGTAGGCGCTCTTCGTGCGGTTGCGCTCGATGTTGAGGAAGTCGTAGTCGGTGTTGCCATACGGCAGGACACGCACGCCGTCCTTGTAGATGTAGAGGCCACCGATCATGTTCATCTTCCGGGTGAGCCGCTGGTACTCCTCGGGTGCGACGAGCGTCGCGCGGGCCTCGCCTTGAACGACCGCGAGGTTGATTTGGAACGGGCCGCACTCCACCGGACGGCCTTTCGCGTCTGGCCACGACACGACGTGCGGCACAACCGGCTGCTGATAGACCGCCACCGTGCCGGCGAACTGCCCGAACGCGTCGAATGTGCCCGCGATGTGATGATCCGCGAGCCGGAACTCCTCCGGCGTGAAGAACTCGCGTTCGGCGATGAGATCGTCGTAGTCCTCGAGCGTCTTGTGGTCACGGAACGCCGTCCGTATCGGAGGCGGCGTGTGATCAGGCGTCATCGTGTTCGTGAATCCGATGAGCGCCTTCAGCAGCGGCGGTGCGGTGTCTGGATCGTCCGTGTGATCGATGTCGGTGGCGAGGGATTCGTCCGCGGGCGAGATGATGAAGTGCGTGCCGTGGCCGTCGCCGCGAAGGGAGGGGCTGCCAAGATCGCGGTCGAGTTGCTCAGGATCAACGTCGAACGCGGCGAGCTGCTGCTCGATGAGCGTAGCCGTCTCGCCATCCGCGAACCTGCGTAACTCCGCGAACACCGCCTTTGCCTGCGTCACCATGGTCGCGACATCCGCGCGGCTCGGCAACGTACCACCCGGAAGTGCGAGGATCGGAATGTCGATCTGATCGAGATTCACCCCAGGCAGAGCGAAGAACCCCCAGTGGATGAACGCGGCAACGAGATCGCCGAGCTTGCCGGCGCGCTTCGCGCGCGTGAGTACGAGCACCTGGGGGCCGATGACGCCGATCGCGAGCCGACCGATGCCCTTCTCGCCGAGGATGGGACGGGGGTCCTTCTCTGGATCACGCGGAGGTGGTGCGATTCCTCCGGCTGCGCCAAGCTTGCTCTCCGTGCCGAGGACGAGCCATCGCTCGCTGAACTCGTCCTCGGTCATTCCCAAGCCGTCGTCGCGGAGAACGAAGAGACTGTCTGGACGGTAGTAATCGACCTCGGCGCGATCGGCGTAGGCGTCGTGAGCGTTCTTGAACAGCTCACTGATCGCGGTGGGGATACCCGCAATTTGCTGCCGTCCCAGCATATCGACGGCTCGTGCTCGCGTTCGAAACTTCGCCATGATCGTTCGGAAATTATGCCGAGATCTCGTCGGCGTGGCGGCGGAAGTGGCGCACGAACGCCCGACCGAACTCCCGCGCGAGCAGTACGGGAACAGCGTTTCCGATCTGGCGCGCCATTGAGTTGAGACTCCCTTCAAAGGTGAACGTGCGAGGGAACGTTTGCAGACAGGCAGCCTCACGCACGCTGATCGCGCGATCCTGAATCGGATGCCCGAACCGGCCGTTGGAGAGGCTGATGCAGCGCGTAGTGAGGCCGCTCGCCGGAGCGTCCCGGCGCATGCGCCCGTACACGTCCGTGTGGCCGTCGTAATCATCATGGTGGCACCGCAGCAGGAGGCGTTTGGGCCAGTGTTCACGGCCGCCACCCTCTGGCGTTGCACGAACGCGCTGCTGATTCAGCGGCGAGAGTCCTGATGCGCGGTGGTTCGGAATCGACGGGTGTGTCTCTCCTGCTGCGATCGGCGGCAGGTCGCCGATCCAATCCCACACCGTCGAGTAGGTCGGCCGCTTCGTGCCAGGACCGTGCGTCGGTTGCGGGAAGGCGACCGGCACACCGCGACTGCCGATGATCACCAGACGACGGCGGCGCTGCGGCACCCCGTAGTCGCATGATTCGATCACCCGCGGGTCGAGGTGATAGCCGAGGGCCTCCATCCTCCGTGTGAACTCGGGGAACGGCCCCATCTCCGCCGAGAGCGTCTGGAGGCCCGGGACGTTCTCAACAAAGACGTAGGCGGGCTTGTAGTGCTTGACGAACCTGACGAACTCCAGAAGCAGCGGCACACGCGTGTCTGCCGCCGATCGACCGCGCCGCTGCTTCGAGAAGGGCTGGCACGGCGCGCACGCGCTGAACAGAAGGGGGTCGTGACCATCGACGATCGGGCGCAGAGCCGCCGTTCTGAGCTTGGTGATATCGGCATGAATGAAACGAGACTCGGGAAAGTTCTGCTGGAACGTCCGGGCAGCCTCGTAGTCGATGTCGATACCGGCCACGATATCCATACCCGCCGACCGGAGACCGGCGCTCGTCCCGCCGCAGCCGCTGAAGAAGTCGACGACACTGATCCGACGCGGTTCGGTAGACGAACCACGTCCCGTGCCGTTGTGCGTCACAGTCTTAGTACTCGGCAGCCCACCCTCTCGTTGATGCACACTGGTAGCGTTGTGTTCGGGTGCAGTGTGCTGGAAGGCTGCTAAGTGATGCAAGGGGAAACTGATCATCATGGCATAACTGCCCTAGGCAGTCCTCTCAATTCGACTCGTTCAGCCGACCGGCCGCACCTCGCCTTCTGCGTCCGTCCACCACCCCACGCCGTTCACGCGGACGACCCGCCCGCGCTCGTTGCGCGCGAACAGAAGGCGCTCGTCGTCCGGGTGCCGGTCGAGTATCAGCAGCAGCCGTCCGTCTTTCAAGACCCGGTAGCACCGCGCGTTCTCCGTCGGCCGCAGCTCGCACCCAGCAAAGGCAGCGCTGCGAGTCGTCGGCGGGTGTGGCCACGCGCAGACCGTAAGCGTTGGTTCAGGCTCGAGCGGCGTGCTCACGAGCCGCGTGCGGCGCTTTCCCGCCTCGTACTTGATGCGCGCCCAAGCGCCGTTCACCTCCACCATCCTTGCGGCTGCTACCGGATCGTCGGGGTGCTTGTCGGGGTGCAGCTCCTTCGCGAGCGTGCGGTAGTAACGTGCGATCTCCTCGAAGGGCGTGCTGGGCTCCAGGCCCAGCACGCGACACGCCTTGGCGTAGGTTGACGATCGGCGCTTCATCGCCGCACCTCGGCTCCGCGCGTCGGTCGCAGCGGGATCTCCGTGATGCGCAGCACGCCGTCGTCGTCCTCATCGTCGGCGTCGCCGAGCGGGAGCGCCGGGTTCGGCGGCTCTATTGGCAGCGCCGGTGCGGCGGCGCTGGGCGGCGGCTCGTCGTCGGTCGCGCTTGGCGGCGGGCCGAAGCAGTGCACCCGGAGGAGTTCGACCACGTCCACCACGATGTCGTCCTTCTCGCCCGCGCCGATGAGGCCGGGCATGCGCGTCGGGTAGGGCCAGGCGGCGTACCGGCCCGAGCGGTCGTCAGCCTTGAGCCGCTCGCACTTCCTGTACAGGTTCGAGAGTCCCATCGCGAGGAAAGCGCGCAGCACGTCGCGGGAGCCCCGCCCCTCGCCGCGATCCCCCGCCGGCGCGACGATCGTGTGCGGGTCCTCGTTCCAGTCGAGGATGCCGTACTCCTGCACGCGCACGACGCGCCAGTCCCGCTCGTCAACGAGCGGGTAGACGCGGCTGTCGGCTCCCGCCACGGGTCGGACGACCGGGTAGCCGTCGCCCGTCCGCACGATCCCGCGCCTGCGGCGCGGCCGGGCGTCGTCGCGGCAGGGTGCGCAGAGGTCCAGGAGGAGGTCGGAGAGCTCGACCAGCGTCCCGAGGAGCCCCGCGTCCACGCCATCTGCGGCGGTGGGAAGGTCGGTGCCGACGTCTAGCAGCTCGAAGGCGCGCGCGTACAGCACGGCCTCCGGTGCCTGCTCGATCCGGGCGAGGAGGCCGTTGAGCTGGGCGCCGAGGGCGGCTGCGATGCGCGCCCGGTCCTTTACGGAGCGGGCCGCGGCCGCCGACGTGCGACTGGCGACGAGGAGCTGCGCCGCTGTGACGATGCATAGCGGAGTGCCGGGCGCTGGAGGCAGTTGGTGAGGGTTTGTGTACCTTGACGGATGGGTGGAAGGAGGCGGAAAGTGGGTAGTGCTGGTACGTGACATTGACGAAGTTCCCTTTCGTTTGATGTCCGGACAGTCGGCGAACCGGGCTTCCGGTTGTGGCCGTACCCGCGGTGAGGTCAAGGTCACTGCGGGTTCAACCTGGGAGCAGTCTCGGTTCTGGGCGTGCAACAGCGTGCAACAGGGGGTGTGCGGACAGGTGCAGACACCTCGGGACGAGCGAGCGGCCGCGCGGGTGCGCGCGATCGAGACCTTCGAGGCGCAGTTCCGCGCGCACGCCGGCATCGCCCCGGATACCGCCCGTGGCTTGATCGCGTGGGTGCTCTTCGACGAGGCGAAGAGTCACTACGGTGGGAACCTCCGCACGGTCCGGGGTTTCGCCCGCCGCGAGCTCCAGGACGCCGTCGAAGCGAGGGCGCGCGAGCGGAAGGTGGAGCCTCCCGCCGACACCCGGAGTTTGAACCCAATCGTCGGGCGCTTGGGCGAGGCTTTCGCCGCCTTCATGGCAACCGGGCCGCGTCTGCCACTCATCGCGACCGCCACGGGTCCGACGTCCGTCGCCCGCCGAGACGCGCTACGACGCGCGTTCTTCCACATCGCGTTCACCGACGACGCGCCTACCGTCCCGTCGCGACCGCCGCGGCGCGTGCCCGCCCCTCCGGCCGTTCTCGTCGGCCGCGACCGCGAACGGTCAGCCCTTCGGGCGCTCCTCGCTGACCGACCCCCTATCGTCGTCGTCCACGGCATTCCCGGCATCGGTCGCACCGCCCTCGCGCTCACCGTGGTCCACGAGCTCTTGGACGACGGGACATTCGAGAACGCGGTCTCGTACACCTTCGTGGGCGCACCGCCGAGCGTGCCCGAGGTGCTGGCCGCCGTCATCGGCCCGGGTCCTGAGGGTCCCGCGACGGAGGCGGCGCTCCACGCGCGGTACCTGGCCCTCGTCGCGGCACCGACCATCGTGCTCCTCGACGATGTCCCGGACGGCTGGCCGATCGAGCAGCTTCGGCCGCCCGTGCAGTCGGTCCTACTCCTGACAGCGCAGCACGCGATTCGGCTACCGGACGCCGGGAACCTCGCCCTCGGGCCGCTCGCGGAAGACGATGCGGTCAGCGTCCTCATGGCGCTCGATGGCCGCTTCCAGCTGGAGAACCCGGAGTACCAGGGGCAGTGGCTCCGTTGGACGCTCCTCGGCCGACGCGGATCGCGCCCGCATCCGACCGCAGCGAGCGAACTCGCCGAGCTCTGTGGCTACGTGCCCGGCGAGCTCCGCGCAGCGGCGACGGCGTTGCGCGAGTTGCCGCATGACATGAAGGTCCGGGTGTTCCTCGGGTGGCACCGGGACAGCCTCGCCGGTGGACGCGAGGTGGGCTCGTCAGCGACGCCCGCGCGCACCGCGGCTTATGCGACCCCATACGCGCGGCTGCCGGAGGAGGAGCGTCGTGTCTTCCTGGCCCTCTCGGCGTTCGGTGGAACGTTCTCGTTGGACGATGCCCGCGCGGTCGCGGACGACCCTGAGGGCGCGGCGCTCGCGGGGCTGACCCGCGCCGGCTTCGTCACGTACGACGTTGCTGCGGCGCGCTACGTCGTGCCGATGCCGCTACGCCTGTTCGGCCGACGCTGGCTCGCGAGCGACCGCGAGTGCGCACGCGTGCTCGCCCGGTTCGCGGCGCACGTCGCAGAAGTCGGGATGCGGCAGGCCGAGCGCGGCGAGCTTACGCTGAGTCGCGTGCCCGCTGACGTCCTGGCGACCTTCGTGGCGGCACAGCGGGCAGCGGAAGAAGTCGCGGACGCATCGCTCGTCGCCCGCTTCGGCGAGCTCGCGGCGTGCGCCAACCCGCCGGCCGACATCGCCGAACCGTGGCTCGATGCGGGGGCTGTGGCCGCACGAACCCGTGGCGATCCCGCGCAGGTGCTGCGCATCGCCGTCGTACGTGTGGGCGAGTACCGAAACTTCGCGCTCGAGCGCGCGCTCGCTGCCGCAGAAGAGGCGCTCGCCGCGGTACCAGCCGCGGCGTGCGAGGGTGCCGAACTGCTCGGGGAGAGACGGGTCGCGGTGGCGCAGATGGCGCTCCGTGCGGCGAGAGCGCTCGGTCGCGCGCGGACGGTGCTCGCGCTCGCGACCGAGGTGCTCCGCACCAACGGGTTCGCGAATGCAGCGGACCACCACACCTTCCCCGTGCTGGTCGCGGAGGCGCACGCGGACCTCGGCCAGATCGCGGACGCGTTGAAGTGGGCACGCTACGCCGTGCGGGAAGCGCGCGACTTCCCGCACCCGATCTACCGTGCGAACGCCCTCAACGTGCACGGTGCGGTGCTCCTCGCTGCTGGCAAGCGCGCCGACGCCAAGCGCGCCTTCGATGCGGCGCTTGCGCTTTACCCTGAGGCCTTCGACGCGGAAGGCGGCGCCTACCGCGCGCCGCGCGTTGCCGTCTCGGGGCAGCCGAACCTCGATCTCGCGCTCCGCGACGCGTACGCCGATCAAGCGAAGTTGCACCCCGCGCTCGTCGCCTACGCGCTACGCACCGGGTTCGTGGAGGATGCCGGCGAGGCCACGCGTCGGTGCGCCGTCGTGGCCGAAGGCATCGTCGCGGTTCGCGAGTTCATGCCGGCGTTCTACGTCGCCTTCGGCACCGTGCTCCTCGCGCACGCGCGGCGTGCGCACGATCACGCGCACGCCGCGCACGCGTTCTACTGGCTCACGTGCGCCATCGGCCTCTTCACGCCGCGAGGCATGGACGACCTCTTGCGGAGTGACGGCGTGGACATCCGCACCCTACCGTTCGAGAGCATGGAGGCCGACGCGAGTGCGGCGCTCATAACAGCGCTCACGAGCACGCTGTTCGCATGCCTGCAGGACCTGCGCGCGGTCGGCAACGCCTACTACCACCGAGGCGAGGCGCTGCTGCTGCTGGATGATCCCCGCGCAGCAGCCGACGATTTCGAGGCGGCCGGCGACATCCTCGCGACGATCGAGTCGCCGCTCCTTCCGCGCATCAAGGAACGGTCACGCGTGCTGCGGCGAGTCCGGCGGTGAACACTACGGAAGGAGCAACCGGATGACGCGCGTTGCGATGCCGACGAGCGTCACCTCGATCCCGTCCGGCGGCACGTCCGCAAACGTGAAGCGGCCATGCTCCTGAAGCACGTGCACGAGCCGGTGATGCCCTTCCAGTGCGACGAGCGCGATCCGGCCGGCTTTCAGGCGCTGTCCCCGCTCGATGATGAGTAGGTCGCCGGGATGGATCCCGTCCGCAGCGAAGCGATCGTCCCGCACACGGTAGAGGAACGAGGTGCTTGGACGCGGCACGACGAGCGTCGGAATGCTGATCTCGTCGCCATCGAGGTGATCGACGCCACGTGCGAACGACATGCGGGGCTGCGGTAGGGACGCCAGGCAGTATGGGGTGCGTTCGCGCACCAGTGCAAGGGAGCGCACGGCGGTTCGCATCCGGACGCGGAAACCGGGCATCGATTCAGTGGCGTACCGATCTCCGGCGCCCGACGGTCTTGATGGTGACGGTCGCTTGGGCGACGCTCACGCCGCCGGGTCCCGTCGCCGTGAGCACGTAGGTCGTGTTCTCCTGCGGCCGTACCTCGAGCGCACCGCCCGGCGGCTGCACGCCGACGCCGTTGTCGATCACGACGAGGGTTGCGTCCGTCACGTTCCACGTGAGCATCGTCCCTTGGCCGCGGCTGATGGTCTCTGGAGTGGCGGTGAAGATGATCACTGGCGGCGCGAGGACCGTGATCGTGAGATCGTCGCTCGCGCTTCCGCCGGGACCACTCGCGGTCAGGCGGTACGTGGTCGTGGTGAGTGGTGCGACGCGCACCGAGCCCGTGAGGGCCCGATTGCCGATCCCGTGGTTGATGGAGACGCTCGTGGCGTTCGTGACCTGCCACGAGAGTGTCGTCTCCTCGCCTGCTGCGATCGTCCGCCGCGACGCCGTGAATGAGATCACGGGCTTCGGTGGCGTGATGGTGAGCGTCGCCTGCCGCGTCGTGGTGCCGCCGGTACCCGTGGCGGTCAGCGTGTAGGTGGTCGTGGCGGTCGGCGAGACGGGGCGCGACCCGTTGAGCAGCTGCGCGCCAATCCCCTGGTCGATCGTGACGCTCGCGGCGTTCGCGGTCGTCCACGCGAGCGTCGCCGCGCCTCCGGCGCCGATCGTGTCCGGCGTGACGGTGAAGGTGACCGTCGGCGGGGGCACCACGGTGATCGTGACCTGCTTCGAGACAGTTCCGATTGGGCCGGTCGCGGTCAACGTGTAGGTCGTCGTCGCACTCGGTGAAACTGAGACGGAGCCCGCTCGGCTCCTGGATCCGATGCCTTGGTCGATCGAGACCTGCGGTGCACTGATCGTCGCCCACGTGAGGGTTACCGATTCGCCGGTCGCAATCGTGGTCCGCGATGCCATGAACTCGGCGGAGGCGGGAAGGGCACGGAGGATCACGTCATCGAACCAGACGACTTGGCCGGCTTGGCCCGGCACCATGAGCCGCACCTCGGCGGTCTTCGCGCTCGAAGACGTGTTGAAGAGGACGGCGCTCACGGAAGCGCCGGCGGTGCTCCCGGTGCTCGCCTCGGTTGAGATCGCGCCGTTCGGGTCGCCCGCGGCGATGACGCGCACCGTGGCGGACGATCCCGCGGTCTGGAGGCGCATCGTCGCGCCGAGCTCGTAGCTGACACCGCCGGTGAGCGCCATGCCGCCTTGGAGAAGGGCCACGCCGCCGCCGGATGCTCCAACGACGGCCTTCGCCTGGCCTGCTTCCCACGTTGTGGCGATCGCGCCGCTCGTCGGATTCGTCCAATCCGACAGGCTCGTGGCGAAGCCGCCGTTCTGCACAAGGTTCGGTCCTGCGCCGGATGCGCTTGCTGTTGTGCAGAGAGCTGTGGCGACGACACCTACCAGCACGCGCAGCCGCTTTACGAGCCGCTGCCCAAGGTGCACGGTAGGTGGTCTTAACGAACCTCCCAAAATGAGGAAAACCGGCAGAATCTCACTTCTCGCGGGGAATCAGCACGGAATGGGGTGGCGGGGACACGGGGTGATCAAACACCTCACGAAAGAGCAACTCCGGGCGGTCTTGCGCGCGATCCCGAAGGAGAAGATTCGTGACCGCCTGCTCATCAACCTTATGTATCTGCACGGCCTGCGTCGCGGCGAGGCCGCGATCCTCACGGTCGACTGCTTTCAGAACGGCACCATCTTCGTTCGACGGCTCAAAGGCGGCATCTCGCTCACGTATGACCTGTTCCCAAGCAGCCGCGCTCTCCTACGGCGCTACCTTGCCATTCGGCGCGACGATGGCTGCCGCTACCTATTCCGTGGAAGAAGGAAGATCTGCGCCCCGCTCTCGGGCCGCACGATCGACGAGATCGTGCGCAGGTACGCAGCCATGGCGGGCCTGCCGCACGATCTTCGACATTCGCACGTGCTGCGACACTCACTCGGAACACACATGGCGAACGAAGGCATTGACATCTCGGACGTTGCAGAGCAGCTCGGCCACGCCGATCTCTCATCCACGGCGATCTACTTCCAAATCACGCATAAGCGCCGCGCGAAGATCCATCGGAGGATGCTTCGCTCGCGCGAAATCGTGCGCAGCTGAGGCTTGCCATGTACGAACTGCCTAGTATCCTCAAAACCGGCAAGTCCTTAAGCCTCTCCAGCATGGTGAAGCCCGGCCCCACCGTCCGTCCCACGAAACGTCAGCTTGTCGCACGCCTCGTGCGCGGCCCGATTCAGGTCGAACCGGTTAGCGCCCTCGCGTACCGCATCGCGCCTTACGGCGAACCCGATCCGAACGCCGGTGTCTGGCTCGCGCTCGCGCCTGCGGGTAGGACGCTCATCGTGCAGGACTACGCGCAGGTCCACGCGACGATCAACGGCAGCGACGTGCCCCTCACGTACCGGGAGACGGAGGCGATCATGGCGCGCCTGCGGCGACTGTTCGCCCGTAGCGCGCTCCCCTCCTTCCGCCCGCACACAGCAGCACCGCCGCACCCGGCCGCGAGCGCCGATCTCAGTCCGTAGCAGCCCCTAGAGGCGCAACGTGTCCCTACTCCGGTCGAACAGGAACGCCGAAGTAGCGCTCGGACACGAGTGAGGTGATACGCAGGATGTCCTTCCACTCGTCCTCGGTGATCTCGAGTACTTCCGCGGCGAACCTCGCGCGGCCACCCTCGTCGCGGAACGTGTCCGCGATGAGGAGGAGCCAGAGCCCGCCGTAGAGCTCCGCAGGCGTGATGCCGTTCATCGGGTCGGCCATCGCGAAGACCGCGCCGCGCGGCTTGAGGAGGATCTCCGCGGCGCGGGCGAATCGCCGCATCCGGTGCACGTACTCCCGCCGGGTCGTGCCGAGACGCCGCAGCATCGACGTCACGTGCGCATCGAGGCGTTCCGGATCGTAGGCGCTGGACTCCATCAGCTCCTCAACCGCACACTGGCCGCGCTGTCACGAGGGTCTCGCCGAACTGCTTGCACCCGCACTTGTACGCCTCCTTGCAGGAAGACAGCGGTCACTGGCCTTGGTTCCACGCGCTCGCTCACCGCCGCCTCCGCGTGGCTTCGGCGATGGCCCGCTCAACCGGCGTGCGGTCTCGGTGGTCGTGGGAGAGGCAGTACCGCTCCTTCGCCTCGCGCCTGCGGTACGCGAGCCGCGCGTTCGGTGCACGGGCGACGCGCACGCCCGCGAGGAACGCCTCGATCTCGTCACCGTGCAGCACCGGCCGCCGTGCGAGTTCCACCGCGAGTGCCTCGACCCGCCGCCACGTCTGCGGCAGTTCCAGCAGGGCGCGGGCGCGCTCCTCGGCGTAGTCCGACCACTCGTCGATGAGCCGCAGATCGGTCTCCACCTGGAGCGCGGTCGCGAGCACGCCCTCGTAGTCGGTGCGCGGCACCACGCCCCACGCGCCTTCGTAGTGGAAACGCCTCTGCGCTACGAGACCAGCGTGGAGCACGACCATCTCACGCTCGATCGCAAACCGCAGCGCGTCCGACCCAATCGGGAAGCGGCCGAGCCCCACGTCGCTGGCGAAGGTCATCCGTCCCTCACGCACCTTTACGTGCACGTGGATCGCGCCGATGCGGACGCCGAGCTCCCACGCCGCAACCGCGTGCCCCGCCTCATGCACCAGTACGTCCGCGAGGGTGACACCCCGTTGCAGCCGCGCGATCGTCATCACCACTCCTCCTGCTGCGCGGCTCGGTAGCCGTCCATCCCGCGTAGCGCCTCCGTGAGCGTTGGCCGTCGCCACACGAGCACGGCGTTCGATTCCACGCCCGGCGTCGGCGGCGTGCGCCACGCGGCACCGGACGGCACAACCCTGGCCTCCGTGCGGAGATCCGCGAGGAACGCGGCGATCGCCGGACCGTCCATCGCGCGCACGGCGCGGAGCCGCTGCGCGAGGAGTTCGACGCGCGTCCACGTCGTGCCGTCGCTGAGGAGCACACGCGCGCGTTCGCGCTGGTAGTTGAACCAGCCCGTCACCACACCGCTGTCGTACTCGAAGCGCTCCATGAGGTCGCAGGCAAGTGACTGGTCATCCCACCCCCACACCTTGTGCGACCACCCGAGCGCGAACGCCCGCCCGACGACACCGCACTGCACCGTGATGCAGTCGCGCTCGAGCGCAATGCGCGCCTCACCGCTCGCGTCGTCTCGCGCGTACGCGAGCGACGCCCATGCGCCTTCAAAGACCCTGTGCCGTCCGTCGAAGACCGCGCGTCGGATCGGGATGCCGAAGTCGAACGCGACCACCGCGTGCGCCGCCACGTGGATCGCGTCGGCGCGGTGGAAGCGTTCTTCAGGAACGTGGTAGATCCGGCACCGCCACGTCGTACGCCGCGTCCGGCGGCGGAGCTTCCGGGGTGACCCGATGCGCTCGTATCGCACCTGCTCAGCCACGGCGACCACCTTCCCGGAACACGGCGCGCACCGCACGATGCTCGAACGGGTGGAAGGTGCGGACGATCACGCGCCGCTCGCGCCACGCCGCGTCCGCGATCGCCAACGGGAACACGTCGGTGAGCACCACGGGCTCTCGCAGGAGCCGGCGGAGCGCGTAGACGATCCCGACCGCGCAGGCAGGCGTTGGCTCGATGCACCCCATGCGGATGCGCAGCAGGTGTGCGCGTTCGTACCCGCACTCGCGCGCGAGGTGCGCCGGCCGTACGCCCCCGCTCCGCAGGTACGACTCCAACAGCATCGGCCGCGACACGCCAATGACGAGTTCCGCTGCCGGTGTCTCAGGTGACGGTGCGCCGGACGGCACCACGGGCGCGGAGGCGCCGCGCGTAAGGACCGGCACCGCAGCCGTCAGCGCCGTGAAGAGCTGTAGAACGCCGCGTCGTGTCACTCCGTCGGGCATGGCTTAACTCCTTTAGGAGTCTTATTGGGCAAAAGAACTCCCCGTCCTTCGCGTTTGCGCGGCATCACTCCTCCTGATCCAGTTCCGGGATCCCGTCTTCGCCGAGGTGCGGTCGCGGCTCGTGGCGGCCGTGGCAGTCGGTGCAGACCTGCCGGCCCGGCACGTCGCTGACCCGCCCGCAGTACCAGCAGAAGGCGGTGGACCAGTCGTCGTCGCGCGGGATGAAGTAGGGGTAGTGCAGCGCCGCGCCGAAGCCCGGGATGGCGAGTTCGATCTCGTCCGTGTTCACCGTCCCCGCCAAGTCGAGGAGCTGCCGTTCGAGCACGTCGCTCGCGTTCAGGCGTGTTCGAAACTGTCCGCGCTCCCTCTCGGCGAGGTAGTGGAGGAGCCGGACCTGATAGACCGGCAGGAACACCTCGACCTGTTGCACCCGGTTGAGCAGCGGAACGACAGCCAGCCGGTCGGTCGAGCCGAGCGCCCCGTTGATCATCCGAGGGGTCCAGCGATCGAGCGCGAGCGTCGCTACGTCGTCCCACGGAATGACGGGCTGCCCGCCGAAGATGCCGGCTGCGATCCCGCCCGCCGCGATCGCCGCATCGACCTCCGCCTGCCTCGTGCGCGTGAGCCGGAGCGCATCCGCGAAGGAGTAAAACGGAACGCGCTCGATGAACAGCTCGCGGATGAGTGCCCGGTCCGTTGTGCGACGTATAGGTGTCTTTCTTGTGCGCACAATAGTTCTCGTTGGCTTGTGCATGCGTGCGCTACTTTCCGACAGGAGCACCGGGCCGCAAGGCGGCGGCGGTATTTACGGGGCGGGCGAGCGGTGGCAGGGTACGTCGCCACGTTTCTTCTAGCCCTTCCCGACAAACGCTTATGCGAGAAAACGTTAGAGTCGCTTTTCGTGCGGAGAACACGAGCGCGATGCGACTTCGACGGTGGGATCAGGAAACCGTCAAGTACCACACGAAAGATGAGGTCGAACGCATCTTCGATCAGATCGAAGACCCGCGCGACCTTCTCCTCTTCGACCTGGTCTACCGGCACGGTTTGCGGCGAGAGGAGGCCGCTCTCCTCACCCTCGATGACTTCCGCGATGGGTGGATTTGGATCTTCCGGGTCAAGCACGGGTGCTCACGCGCGTACCGGCTACATCCGCGGACGCTCCTCTTGTACCAGCGCTATCTCGCGGTTCGACCGGACGACGGCACGCGGTACCTCTTCCGATCTCGCCGCCATTCCTCGCGGCCCATCTCAGGTGCGGAGATCAACCGGCTGTTCCACAAGTACGCGACGGCCGCGGGCCTGCCACCCGATCGCGCACACGTCCACAGCCTGCGGCACTCGATTGCCGTCCACTTGGCGGAGATCGGTTGGACACCCGGTGACGTGCAGTACTGGCTCGGCCACCGTGACATCAAGTCCACGATGGTCTACTTCCGGATCACCGACAAGCGCGCCGAGCTGCTGCAGGAAGCGATGCGTCGATCAGACGGCATCGCGCGCACGGGGCGGTGACAAGCCGGATTCCACCGGACGCACGTTTTCTCGCAAAAACGTCAATGTTCAGAAGTCGCTCAGTTCAGTCGAGGCCCACCCCGAACGAGGTCTCGCAGGACAGAGGTAGGGAAGTATGGTGTTCCCGACACTCCTGTGTAAGCCGCGTCCGAGGAGTTGATAGCGGCTGAGGAGCCTCCATGTCGACTGTCCCTATTGTTGTCGAGCTACCGGTGAGCTCCACCTTCGACAGCAGTTTGGAATTGGCTGGAGACTGCCGCCGTAGCCGATATGGTTGACCTCGCCGACAGGTTGCGATGTAGGACGAAGAAAATTCCGACCCTCAAGTGAGGATTTACGTGTCCAGTCACTTCATAACGAGCCTCGTAGACTCATCTTCACCGAGCCGTAGAGGCGCCGACACACAAGATGTTGCTGCGGAACGTATGCTTTAACCAGCGGCTAGAGCTTTTCAGCCATGATGAAAAATTTTCAGATTTGTGACATCAAAGCGGTTCGGATGGCTTCATCGTGTCCGTCCCATTCTTCGCAAGGTGGGGCGCAGATGCTACTATCGCGTGACTCTCCCAAGTCCGGAATGAACCGTGCAAAAAGTAACTTCAGTCTTCACGCGCTTCGGAACGCGAGGGTGGGATGTTCGGTTTAGAAGAAGGATGGCAGCCATGAGAAGCACTCTTAAGCAATTGAATACGCAGATCATGGCGATCTTCGAAGAGCAGCGTCTGCAGTTCGTGTCTCGTGGCGCTGCCGACGCGGAGTTTGAGTTCGCGCTCGACGTGACGCGACACGGTGAGGAAACACCGAGCCAGGACGACAGCAATACGGTCGAGTTCATGACCGATCGTCGGTACTGGGAAGGCACCTCCCGCTAATCGATGACGATTGATAGCCGCCCAGTCGTGGATCCGGCGTTTGACCACGACTGGGAAGCCACGCAGCACCACATCGAGGTCCTAGCGTTCATCGAGCGCGACCTTGCTTCGGCCCGCCACATGGCGGAGATCGCCTACCGCGACGATCACCGCGATCAAGTGTTTGACCGTGTCGTCTCTAAGTACCTCTGCGCGCTGGAAGAGTGTTTAGACATCACGCGCGGCCTGTCGGTCGTCGACCGCCCAGACTACGTACGCGTCTCGCTCGAAGGGTTCCCTGGCCTCGTCCGCCATCTCACGACCGCGCTCATGCAGCGGCGCGAGCAGCAGTTCCCGCGTCCGTTCGCGCCGCCGCACGATCATAACGTGTTCGCCCCGTCCGAGGCCACGCTCGACTACCCCGTGACGATCCGCGGCGCCGAAGCGCTCAACGAGGACTACCACCTTCGGCTCACACGCTTCTACGCCGCTGTCGACCCCGAGTGCGCGCCGCCGCTCGTCAACATCTCCGGCGGAAGCTCCGCGCGCCTTGAGGAACCTGGGCCTGTGAAATGGCGCGACGACGACAACATGCGCAGTATTCGTCGCTTCCTCAGCCTGTCCTGCATCTCCCTTCCGCGCTGGTCGTCGCAGCATATCCGCACCTTCGCGGCTGCGGCACACGAGCACATCCATCGGCTCCTGCACGTCGCCTCGCTCGCGGATCGCGACGCGAACCACGAGTTTGACCGGCTGTGCGTGCGACTCGGCGACCGGCTACCAACCGACGACCACGCCCGTAAGGACCTGAAACTCGACGTCCTCAGCCGTTTCGGGGAGACGTTCGGCGACGAACTGATGGCGGTTGTCACGATCCGGCAAACGCTCGTAGAACAGCTGACGACGTTCTTCCGCGAATTGCGGGTCCCTCGGCTCTACGTCCAGGCCGATGGGATCGCGTCGCCCGAAGTCGTGGAGACGTACCGGACGCTCCTAGCCGAACGTCACGCGAACGAATTCCTCGCCGATGTCGGTGCGGTCGTGATCAGCGGGCCGGCGTTCCCGTTCACGTACCGGACGATCTACTACGCCCCCACCGCCCGACAGGCGCACGTGTTCGAGACGATCGATGTCTCGGCGCGCGCGCTCCACCAGCACCCGCCCTGGCTGGTCCGCGTTGTCCTCATGGTAGAAGTGCTCCGGCACCTCGGGTTCATCACGACTGCCCTCCGCCTCGAACGGGGGATCATGTCGGACCTGCGGACCGCTGACACCATCACGGTCGTCCGCGAGTACGTGAAGCGTATTCCGCAGCTGTTCACACTGCTCCAACACTTCGCGGACACCGTCGTCGACGTCGCCGAAGATGCGTTCCCGGGCGGCTCCTACGATCTCAAGATGCGCCGCACCGACGAGGCGACGATGTGGAGCGAGTGGGAAGACCTCGCGGATCGAGTGGAGCATCGCGGGCAGTATCTCCCGCAGGATCTGCGCGGCGTGCGGCCCGCGGACCTGATCAACGCGATCTGGGTGAAGCGCATCCGCGCGCACCACCAAGAGCCAACGCACCGCCTAGAGTGGCGCATGGCACTGCGGAACTGCTTTCGATGAAGGAGCGAGCAGCTGATGGACGAAACACCTAAGAAGATGGAGGAGCGACCGAAGAAGACCGTCGCGACCGTCCTTGTGAAGAGCGGACGCGGCTACGAGGAGATGTTGCGGACGCGGCTCGGAGCGCTGGGCCAGCCGAACGCCTGTAGCCACGGTTGCCGACTGCGCCCGCAGGGTCCTATCCCCGGCACCGCCGGTCACCCATGCGGTACGGTGGAGGTCGTCGAGGCGGCATACTGCTTTGGCCCCTTCGACTTCCTGCTCGTCCTTCATGGTACGGACGTGGGTGCGATCGAGGATTTCGTCGTCCACTGTCTCCGATCCGAACGTGACATCGTGGCAGACACGCAAACTATCGTCGGCCTCTCCCTCCTCCACCGAGTAGACCCCTAGACACAGTTTCGACCGCGCTGTAAGGTCACAGCGTGCGCCGCACCCTTTCCGAGTACGGTCACGGCGACCTCTCCGTCCTTCCGTCCGTGCTCGAACGTCCGGACCCTCGCACGGAGACGCGCCATGAACTCTACCGCGCCCGGCTTCTCGCGCGCCGCGCCTTGGTCGCGGAGGAGTGGCACCGCAGCGGGTCGCCTTTCGTGCTCCCCGTCGTCGCGTGCACGTGTGGCGCGCTTGCGCACACGCCCGACCGTGGCTGCGATTTCAGCGGCGATGGCTCGCCTTGAACTGCCATCCCCCCAACGGCCGGGGCTCGATCGCCCAGCGCGACTCCGCCGGAAGCCGGTATTCAACCACCTCGCGCAGCTCCTGCAGGCCTAAGGGGTGCTCCGCGGAGTAGAAGTGATTGAGCGAAAGGATCGAGGCGATGGGCGTCGCGTCCACGGTATCGAGGTGGTCCGGCCGGTAATAGAAGTAATCCGACGCGTTGCCTGCCACCGGATTCTTGTACACCGTTTTTGACAACCCGGTTGCGATGTCCCGCGCGGAGACGTACATCGTCATGCGGTCCGATAGCGGGCGGATTGTGGCGATCATCTGGTCGAGCACACCTGTGTCGAAGTCGGGCGCGGTCAGGATGGTCTCGCCGATGTGCACGTTTCCGGTCGCGGCGAGCTCCTTCAGAGCCGGCAGGAGCACGCGGTTCCCCATGCTGTGCGCGATCACGTGGACCGTGTCGACATGCGCGCGCGTGATCGCGGCGAGGAAGTCCGCGAGGTACTTCACTGAGTACTCCGCGTTCCCCTTGTCCGCCAGGTAATTGAGTGTCTCGCCCAGGCTCGGCCAGCTGAAGACGATCGGCACGCCCGCGAAGGCGACGTCCACGTAAATCTGCGCCGCCCGGCGGATCGCCTCATCAAAATCCGTGTTGTAGCCGTGGACGAGGACCACGAGCTCCGACCGCGACTTCCGGCGCACGTGCTGGGCGACCTCGCGCGTCCACGCCGGGGAATTGAGACGTTCACGATCGGTGATCATGACGTGCTTGTCGGGGTTCCAGAGCCATTTCCACCCTTCGAGCATCCGGGGATGCTCAAGGGCACCGAGGCGGTGTGTCGCCGGGATTGCGACGAGGCAACGCCCAAATCCGATCTCTGGGGCGCGGTCGCAAGTGTGCAGCTCCTGCACGCAGAGGCGGTTCGTCGCATAGAACATCGTGACTTCGCGATGACGCTGGGGACCGACGAGCCGCTGCGTCTCGTCCAGAACGCGCGTCATCTGCGGTTCACGTGGCTCCGGAGCATCGTCGGTCACGGCTACCGCCGTGTCGATGTCCGATCCAGGCGCGTCGGCGCGCCGCAGGTGCTGCACGGCGGCGATGACAGACGGCGCGGAGGTGAGTACGTCGTCCGCGGTGAGCGTCGTCGTGATCGGGATCAACGCGATAAGTGCCTTCCGATCATTCGTCCGAGCTTCGATCGTCATGCCCAGGACGGCCGTGCCGCTGTGGGATCGGAGGATCGTGTGCGCGTCCGCGATGAGCGTCGCGATCGCCTCCGCCAGTGGCGTACGCTCGATGAGGAGGCCGATGTCGAACGCGAACTCCGGTCCGTCCTCCGCTTCGATCTGCAAGTACTCCTCGCACGGGTACACCTCGACGCGCGTCACGGTGAGCGGCGATCCCGACAGTCCCTCGATCACGAAATCCGCCGTTCGGGCGCGCGTCAATCGAACGCGCGTGAGCAGTCGGGAGATGTCGGGAAAGGGCGCCTCGTCCACGACACCCGATTCGGGAATCTCCAAGGACTGTGTCGCGCGGAGCTTCAGGATGACGAGCTCGCCGACGGGCGGAGTGAAGAATGTCCGCAGCGCCTCAGGTGTGAACACGCGCGAGTTACCGGCAGCCGGCGGTACCTCGGCCGGAGGTTCGTCCTGCTTCATCTCCTCTTGCGCCTCTTTCCTACGCTGAAGCTCCGCATGTGTCAGGGAAGTGCGGAAGTATAGTACGAAGGCGACCAAGCACTGCACTTATGGCGGGGCATCGCCATCGCGCAACCGGGACTGCGCCTCCGCCCCTTATTGTTGAATAGAGGCACCCGATGGCCGACTTTCCCTGCCAGCGAGGAGGAATTTCGCAACTTCGTCCCATAAACTCCAGAGTAGCCGTCCGCCAGTTATCGGCGGTATCGCAGCAAGTCCGGTGGAGTGAACCGAGTGGCCCGCGGCAGGGCCTATCTTTCTCGCGCTACGAATCCACCGGCGTGCTGCCCAGCGTGAACGTCTTCGAACGCCAGAGCAGGTGCTCGGTGCCGCTTGGATGATGCGAGAGTGCCTCAGCGACCAGGCGCATGATGCCGCGCCCACGGGCATCGCATCCGAGGTGGGAAGGCGTGCCGGTAGGTGCCTCGTCGCCGAAGTGCTCAAAGGCATGGTCGAGATCCTCCCATGCGTCGGGCGAAAGCGGGAAACCACCGTCGTCGCCGTACAGCGGAAAGCCGCGCTGCTTGGCGAACGCTTCGAGCACTTGGGTGATCGCGGCGGCGCGCAGCTGAGCTTCAGGTTGATGTCCTACGGAGTAAACCGGTTGGTCCTTGGGCCTGATCTCGGAACCGAGGTCGATGGCCACGCGATCGTCTGGATACTCCGTCGCCGTCACTCGCGCCGAATCTCTGAGATCCATCAAACGATAGAACACCTGCAGGCCGAAGGTGGTGCGACGAAGCCTTGCGGTCAACTCGTCATCGGGAGAAGGACTCTGGTCGACACCGTGAATCCCAACATGAGCGGCGAGACTGTCACAGATCACCTCTTCAACATGACGTTCCGCATACTGTTGTCGGAGATCGGCAACCACAGGCGCCAGGCATCCGTCCAACAGCTTGGAGACTTCGGAGGCGAATTCGGCCGGCGAACGTCCCTGAAAGTAGTGACCAAGCTCGTGATGCTGCGCGAGGCCTGTCATCGCCGACGCCAGAGTGTGCGCACGCTCATTCAGGTTCGGATCGGCTTTCGCCGCATCGAAGATCGGAGCCATCAGTTCCTGTTCGTACGCGAGCGTCTCCAGGAGCAGCGACCTGCCGAGCATGGCGTCGCGCGCGTGAAGCATCGTCTCCGCGTAGAACTTCTTGAAGTTGTGCCGCAGGCGAGTGCGGCGCAACGTCCGGTCCCCCTGCCCTTGAAGCCAGACCAGGGCGAGGTTATAGGCGTGCGAGGCGAGAAACCCATTCGTGATGATGAATTTGTATCCGCCGAGGGGCCGGAAGTGTTCGGTGATGTCATGCTCGTAGAGGAAGACGGCGACGAATGACTGGTCCTCGCGTTCTCCCTCCACGCGACCCGCTTCGACTTCTTCGTGGCCCCACAGGCGCGCATGCGGGTGAAGACGTTTCAAGCGCGCGAGCGCACGTTGCAGCTCCGGCGACGGATCACCCATCCTGGCAGCTCCTCTACGTGCGCAGCTTGGAGAGCGCCCGCTGGAAGCCGTCGGAATTGAGAAGCCGCTCTGCGTCGTCTACCCCGTAGCCTTCCAGGCTGACCTGCTCCTTGCCGATGCTCACCTTGGCATTCGTGATTCTGTTCCCTTGCTTGGCCCTGAAGTCGAGGACCTTGCCGATGAGTTCCACGACCGGACTGATGAACACATCAACGAGAACTCCTCCGGTCATTCGCTTGCTCAACGACACGTCATCCTGGCCGAATGCGGCTTCTGCTTCCGCCACCACCACGTCGTCAAGCGCCGTGAATGTGAAAACGATCTCGGGTGCTTCTGGAGTATCGGTCATCTTTCTCTCCGAGGATTGAAGGTGAAAAATCCAGCGACGCATGCGGATTGATCGATCATCTCAAGAAACCGTACGACCTGCCTGGCCATTCTTCCGTGGCTGGCAGGAGCGCGACTTTCTCCTCGAAGACGGTGAAGAGAGCGCTGCGGCACGTGAAGCGCGAACGGCTCCCACCGCCGCTATTGGGCGCGGTATCGAGATCGCGGTTGAGTGGTCATCTTCGACTAATCTAACTCGACGATTGATCGGCAACAGTGCGAAAGCGGGACGGCACTGACTGCATCCACACGTCAGTTATGAACCTTGCGTTGATCGTGCGGAGGGTGTACGCCGAACATGTGCCCTTTCCGAGCTGGCGTTCTGTCACGGCGTACTGCACGAAGCGCGAGAATCAGTGCGGTACGACGGAGGGCGAATCGACACTGCGCCGCTTCACGAAGCCGTTATGTGGTGGGAAGGGATGCGACCCTGACTTCCCAAGCTTGAGACACGGGTTCGATTCCCGTAGCCCGCTCACAAATGGCTCGCTGAAGCGCGAAACCGTCGATCACGCCTTCCGCGATCCGCGCTCTCCACCACACAAGCGTCGACGACGCTTGTGTGGTGGTGCGTTGCGGACCACCACGACGCCGGCATGGCTAGGGGACGCCATTTCTTCCCCCCACCCCCATGTCTCACCAGGTTCCCCCTATCTCCGAAGCCTCGGCCTCGCCCAAACTACCACTTAGCAGGTTGTCGTCTCCGAAGTCGCCCGCCGTTCCGGTCGCGCGCGAGCCTGCGAATCTGCATCGGATCGCCGAGCTGCGGCAGGATTTCCACGACTTCAAGTACCGCGCGGACAACGTGCTCCGCTACAGCGAGACGAGCGTGGCGTGGTTCGTGAGCGGCTTTCGGAACTTCGAGCGCTTCTTGGAGGCGGGCGCGCAGCTGCCGCCCGAGACCTTTCGCTACCGCATGTTCGCACTCGACCAGTGGATCGCGTGGAACACCGAACGCGGGATCTCCCGGCTCACCATGAACAACTACTGGCGCAGCGTGCGCACCTTCTTCAAGGATCGCGCGGAGCAGACACGCGCGGCGAGTCCGTTCGAGGGCCAGAAGGCGCCCAAGGCACCGACACCGCTCCCCCGCGCCAAGTCCCCGAACGAGTGCGCCGCGATTCTGCACGCCGCGCGCAACTACCCCTGGCGCACCGCGATGCAGCGGCAGCTCGCCGTGGCAACGATCGGAACGATGCTCTACGCCGGGCTCCGCAAGAGCGAGCTGTTCCGGCTCGTGAACGGCGACGTCGATCTGGAGCTCGGCACGATCCGCATCGAGCGCGGCAAGGGGCGGTACGGCGGCAAGAAGCGGATTGCCTTCATCCCGCCCGACCTCGCCCGCATCCTCCGTGCGTACCTCGTGGCCCGCGACGACGCCAAGCTCCACGAGACGCCGTACTTCTTCGTCACCGCGATCCGTGGACACCAGTTCTCGGAAGGGGCCTTGCGCGACATCGTGCGCCGCGTTTCCCGCGCCTCTGGCGTCCGCTTCTCGCCGCACGTCCTTCGGCATAGCTTCGTGACGCAGCTGATCCGCAGCAACGTGCCGCTCGCGGTCGTCCGCGATCTCGCTGGCCACGCGAACATCGAGACGACGCTCGGCTACACGGGGCTGGTCGACGAGGATCGCCAGCGCGAGATCCGGAAGCTGCGCTACCCGTGAGGCGGTTCGTCGCTCGGCACATCCACGTCCAGGCGGAGGAGCGTCGCCGCGTGCGCGGCCTCGCCGTCCGCGACGTGGCTGTACCGTTGGAGCATGTCGAGGCTCGCGTGTCCGAGGAGGTCCATCGCGACCCGATCCGCCACGCCCGTCTGCCGCAGGAGCGTGGCGTACGTGTGGCGGAGCATGTGCGGCGTCACCGGGGTTCCCGTACCGCTCGCGATCCGGCGGAAGAGGTGCCGGATCGCGCCGACGTGGAGCGGCGCGTCCCGCCGTGCGCTGACGAAGAAGGCCGTCGTCGTCAGCGCGCGCGCGCCGCGCCGTGCCTGGTACGCCCGAATGATCGACCGCAGCTGCGCGGGCATGTGGGCTGTGCGGTCGTTGCCCCCGTGCCGCCCCTTTCCGCCGACGATCCGGATCGTGCCGGCGTCGGGATCGACGTGCCCGTACTGCAGCTTGAGCACCTCCCCGCGCCGGAGACCAGAGAGCACCATCATGCCGATGACGGCGAGATTGCGGGATTGCTCGAAGCGCGAGGCCCACTGGTGGTGGAGGACGAAGGTGAGGACACGTTCGGCTGCGGGCCGCGGGAGGTAGCGGGGCTCGCGCCGCCCGTACTTCGGTGTCGGCAGGAAGGCGAGCGGGTTCACCATCCCGTGCAGGTGGTTCAAGCGCACGAAGAGCAGCGCGAGCGCCCGCCAGTAGTTGTTGACGGTCACGCGCGAGCGCGTCGCACGCAGGTCGCCGACCCACGCCTCCAGCACGCCGAGCTGGCTCGGGAGATCACCGCCGAGGAAGCGCCGATCGTTGCCGCTTGCGAGCAGAAACCGCCGGAAGATCCGGTACGCGGTCGTCGTCCACTGCACCGTTCCCGCTCGGAGGCCCTCCACCTCGTCCATGCGCCGCTGGATTGTCGCCACCCGCTCGTCGAGGTGCGCGAGCGATGGGAAGGCGAGCGGGATGGTGCGCGGCGCGACGAGCGCGCCCTTGCCGGGGACGAGGAGCCAGCCGCCGGCGAGCGCGCCCTCGCCGCGATCGAGCGGGTGGAGGAAGTTTCCGCGCGGGCTGTGGGGTGCGGGCGCCGCCGTCACGGCTCCGTGCGCGTCGCCGACCAACGGCTCCTCCTATTCCGGTCTGGACGCACGCGGATCCGCCGCGCCTTGTACGGACGACCTTTCAGGAGCCAGTAGCAGTCTCCTACGGGTAGGTTCGCGAGCTCCCGCGTTCGCGCAGTGAGCTCCTCCGAGCCGGTCAAAAGCGGATCGCTCGCCACGTCGTCGTACGGCCGCACAGCATCGCGCCACATGTCCCCCCGCGGCTCGAAGAGGTCGGGCGCGAGGGTCCGCGCCTCGCCGTACGGCATCCGGAAGAAGAACTGCCGGCCGGTGTTGCCAAGGAGATGCGGCCGGAACGAGGGCGGGAAGAGCGACAGCCCCTGCGCCGCGAGCGTGACGGCGACGCGGTACTTACGCGCGGCCACGAGGAAGTCTTCGAGCCCGCTCTCGGACGCGGCGAGCACATGCGCCTCGTCCAAGAGGAGCGCGTACGGTCGGCGGCTGCGGAAGGCGAGCCGCTCGCGCCGCAGGGCCGCGACCTGGAGCGCGTTCACGAGGAGCCGTCCCATCACGTCGGCGGTGGGTCCGAGGTAGCCCTTCGCGAGGTTCACGAGGAGGATCTCGCCGCGATCCATGACCGAGAGCAGATCGAGCGAGGACGTGCCACCGCCGAGGAAGCGCTGCACGGCAGTCGAGCCGAGGAAGGGCTCCAGCTTGTTGAGGACCGCCGAGACGTACATCTGCTCGCGGGGCCCGAAGCGCGTGAGGAAATACGCGCGCGTCTCCGCCGACGCCGTGGCGAGCACGCGGGCGCGGATCGCGGGGAGGAGGAAGAAGGCGGGGAGGTCCGCGAGCGCGATGGATGCCTGACTTTCGATCGCGGCGCGGACGGCGTAGCGCGACAGCTCCTCGATCTTCACGCCCCACGCCCAGGAGGACGCGACTTCCGCCGCGTACAGGCGCTTGAGGACGCCGATCACGAGGTCCACCTGCCGACCGACATCGACGTCCGGCATTCGGGCGAGCGGGTTCCACGCGGGGAGCGTCTCCGGCTGCGTGAAGTCCACCACGCGCACCGCCGGGACGCGCGCGGCGACCAGCCACGCATGCACGCGCGTGAAGAGATCGCCGTGGAGGTCGACGAGCGCGAAGGGCTGGCCGCGGTCCACGTTCGCGCGCGCGAGGAGTTCGAGGAGCGTCGACTTGCCCGTGCCCGTCGCGCCGAGGACGAGCGCGTGCTGTCGGAGATCCGCGACGGTGAGCGTGGTCTCCACCGTGTGGCCGTCCGGCGCGCGGTACGTCCCGAACGGGAAGCCTGCGCCACGGCGCCGGAGCTGCTCGTGGAGGAACCCGTCGCGTGCAAGGTAGAACGCGTCCCAGCCGGAGCGGGTGCGGGCGCTCCGCGTCTGGAACGAGAGCGCGAGCGTGTCAGCGATGGCGCGCATGGAGGGCGAGGGTGAGGAGGACGAGCACAGCCGCGATGAGCGCTGCGGTAAGCGCGGCGAGCTCACGGAGGGCGGCCGGGAGGAACGGGATCGCGAGGAAGCGGAGCACGCGCCGCTCGCGCGGGGTGGGCGGCGGCAGGTCGCGGAGCGTCGCGGGCGCGAACGGCCCCACCGTTGATTCGACATGGAGCGCACCCAACCGGCGCAGTCGGCGGACGGCGCGGCGCTGCCGGAACGTGCCGACGATCCCGATGCTCGCGGCCACGGTCGAGAGCCGGAGCTCGGCGCGGGTGCGCCGCGTCGGCTCCCGCGCGAGAAGCGCGAGGTAGAGGGCGAACGCGTCGCGGCCGAGGAGCGGCAGCGCCTGCACGAACCAGATCGTCGGCAGCGCGTGCAGGCGCGCGGGCGACGGCGGCCACGCGCGGACCGGCGGGTGGATCGGCGTCTGCGCCGGGAACTCGAAGACGATCCCCTCGCCCGTGCGGGTCCGCTCCCACGCGAAGGCGAGGAGGTCGGCGCGGGCGAGCACGTCCAAGCCACGGCGCACGCGCGCCTCACTCGTGCGGAGCGGCCACGTGAGGGCGTGGAGCATCGCGTGACCAGCACCCGCGCGCACGCGCACCGCGCGGAGGAGCAGGTAGAGGAGGGCAGCCTCGGTGCCGAGGCGGCCGACGAGGAGTGGCCACGCGGAGAGGTCCACCGGCACGACGGACTGCCCGTCCGGTGGGGGCGCCGCAGGGCCGAGGAAGCGGAGCGCGATCAGCTCGGGCATAGCGCCTTGGCGGTGACGGTGTGGAGCCTCGGGCGGAGCGCTGCCGCCAGATCGCCCGGCAGCGCCGCGAGCGTCGCGGTGGTCGTGAGGATCACCGGGAGGCCGAAGGCGAGGCGCGATTCGAGCACGCGGAGGACGGCAGGCGAGGCGAACTCGATCCGTTCGAGGATGAGCGCGGGCACGCGGCGCGCCGCTACGTCTTCGGACGGGCGGAGCGTCGCCGAGGCGGCGAGCGCGATCACGCCCACCTCGCGCTCGGTGAACGCGTCACGGAGCACGGCCGCCGCACGCGCGAGGACGGGTGGATCACCTTCGATGAGGAGGCTCCGGCCCGCGACGTGCGCGAGCGGGAAGCTCGCGATGTACTCGCGCACCGCGCGGGCGGCGGCGTCCGGGAGCGCGCACGCCGCGAGCGACGGTGGTGCGAGCTGCGCGGCCGTTTGTTCCGGCACCTCGACGGAGAGGTGGAGGAAGAGGAGGTCGCGGACGAGCGGGCTCCCGCCGAAGACCACGGCGATCCGCGAGAGCACGGCGACCGTGAGCGGCTTCCGCCCGGCACGGACGTGCGCGAGGAGCGTCGGATGGACGTCCAGCTCGCGCGCGAGCTGCGCGGCAGACCAGCGTCGCTCGCGAGCGAGACGGTCGATTTCGCGGATGAGGTGGGAGATGCGGCGCATAGGAGTGCGCGCACTGTGGGCCACGACGGGCACAGGACGCGATGGCATCGGCTCCTGCTGTGCCGCCGTGTCACCGGTACGGTCGGAGTAGGCCGCGCGGGACTGCCGGAGCTGGTGGTTGGTGTAGCTGCTTTGCTCTAACGATACGCCGTACGGCCGCTTCGGCGTCGATGCGCATCGACGGAACGAATGCCGATGGCCTCTCCGTGCGATCCGCGACGCTGTAAATCCCGACGACAGCCACGGTTCAACACAACGTCGAAGGTGACGCGCCGTCACGCTCCGATCGACGCGATACGGCTTGGTACCGTGGGCCGGCGTACCGTCCGTCGCGGGCACCGGTCCGGCACGGCGCACAGCACTGTGATCGCGTGCTCCGTTCCGCGCAGCTACCGCATCGTGATGCCCAGTTCTCCACCGACCCCTGCCGCGCGTACAGGCGGCACCCCACACGACAGCGCCACGCGGCCACCGCGCACCCTCGCGTCGTTCTCCGCCCGTGACCGCGCGATCGTGCTCGCGGTCGCGCGGCTGCGCATCCTCGCGTACGACCAGGTGCGCACACTCCTCTTCCCTGATCGCCACCCCTCGATCCTGACGCGGCGGGTCCACGCGCTCGTCGCGGAGGGATGGCTCACGCGGTGGCGACCGCGCGGCACGGACGGCGCTGCACCGAGCTACATCCTCCCCACGGCCCGGGCGCTCGCCCTCGCTCTCGACGCGCTCCGCCACGACGCGGTGGACACGTCCTACGCGCCGCTCGTCGACCGCATGCTGCCGACGCGCCCGCGGAAGCCGCTCGTGCTCCGTGGCCGGACCGAACCGGCGTTCCTCGCGCACCAGCGCGAGGTGAATCAGCTCGTCGTCGCGAGCCTCCGATGCGCTGCGCTCGACGTGCGCTGGGCGTCGAGCTTCGAGCGGCCGTTCGGGCGGGGCGGTGACGCGACCCTCCTCCCGCAGCCGGACTACGTGCTCGTGCTGCACCGCGCCGGGATACCGGTCGTGGTGCTCGGCGAGCACGATCGGGGGCAGGAGTCGCTGGCGCACTTCCGCCGCGCGAAGGCAGAGCGGTACGCGCCCTACGTGCTGCTGCCGGAGCTCGCAGCCGCGACGTTCGGCGTTGCCACCGTCGAGGTGTGGCTCACCGTCACCGATCCCGTGGCGCGTCGGCCGGAGCGACGCCTGCGGCAGCTCGCCGCGGTGCTCACGTCCGCGGGCGCGGCGCCGATC
>JALYJW010000008.1:0-58893 GCA_030775085.1 Acidobacteriota bacterium
GCGCAACGGAGCGGTACTTGCCACGCTACCGAAAGCGGCGGCAAGCCGCGCGCACTCCAAAGCGCGCCGCGCGGAGTTAGAACAAGGCGCGAATCGCATCCCCATACGGCGCGCGGAGAACCCCCCGCTCGGTGATGATCGCGGTGATCAATCTCGCCGGTGTTACGTCGAAGGCCGGATGGCGTACCTGTATCCCCTCGGGCGCCATGCGCGTGCCACCAATGTCTGTGACCTCCTGCGCGCTGCGTTCTTCGATGGGGATCTCGGCTCCGGTGGGGCAGTTCGGGTCGATCGTGGAGACGGGCGCGGCGATGTAGAAGGGGATGCCGTGGGCGTGGGCGAGGACGGCCACGGTGTAGGTGCCGATCTTGTTGGCGGCGTCGCCGTTGGCGGCGATGCGGTCGGCGCCGACGATGACGGCGTCGAATTTTCCTTCCTGGAAGAAGTAGCCGGACATGCTGTCGGTGATGAGGGTGACGTCGATGCCGTCGCGCTGGAGCTCCCATGCGGTGAGGCGCGCGCCCTGGAGATACGGGCGCGTTTCATCGGCGAAGACGGCCACACGCTTTCCGGCTTCGACGGCAGCGCGGATCACGCCGAGGGCGGTGCCGTAGCCTCCGGTGGCGAGCGCGCCGGCATTGCAGTGCGTGAGGACCGTAGACTGCGCGCCGAGGAGCTCTGCGCCGTATTGGCCCATGCGTCGATTGGCGGCGACGTCCTCGTCGAGGATGTGCTCGGCTTCGACCGTGAGATCGCCTCCCGCGGCGTGAGTCCGCAGCATGCGATCGATGGCCCAGGCGAGGTTCACGGCGGTCGGCCGCGCTTGCCTCAACTCGTTCGCGGCGATCGTCAGATCATCGCCGCGCTGCGCGGCCATGGCCATGCCGAACGCCGCGCTGACGCCGATGGCAGGCGCGCCGCGCACGACCATCGTCTTGATCGCTTCAGCAACGCCGGAGGCGGTTTGATACTCGAGCCAGACTTCTTCGCGCGGGAGCAGCCGCTGATCGAGCAGGAAGAGGGACCGGCCGTCCCAGCGCAGCGGCGTGACGTGCATGGAGCTCGCAGGCGGATTCACGCCGATATACTAGCGCGCGCAATCGGCACTCAGCGCGCGCGTGTAGGAGACTGGCATGGTCAAAGTTGGTATCAACGGATTCGGTCGCATCGGTCGCAACGTCGTTCGGGCGTGGCTGGAGAAGCAGCAGGGCCTCGAAGTCGTAGCGGTGAACGATCTGACGAGCGCGGACACGCTCGCCTATCTGCTCAAGTACGACTCTGTCCATCGCACCATCCCGAACGCGATCACGCACACCGCGTCGAGCATCTCTGTCGATGGGCGCGAGATCCGCGTCTTCTCGATTCCCGATCCGGCGGCGATTCCGTGGGACGAGATGGGCGTCGACATCGTCGTCGAATCGTCGGGCCGTTTCACCGACCGCGACAAAGCGGCCAAGCATCTCCGGAGCAGCGTCGAGACGGTGATCATCTCCGCGCCGTCGAAGGACGCCGACGCCACGTTCTGCATGGGCGTGAACGAGAAGGAGTACGACCCCGCCAAGCATCAGATCATCTCCAACGCTTCATGCACGACCAACTGTCTGGCGCCCGTGGCCAAGGTGCTGCACCAGCGTTTCGGCATCGTCTCCGGGATCATGACCACGATCCACTCCTACACGAACGATCAGGTGATCCTCGACTTCCCGCACAAGGACCTCCGTCGTGCGCGCGCCGCGGCGCTTTCGATGATCCCCACGAGCACCGGCGCGGCGCAGGCCGTGGCGCTCGTGCTGCCGGAGCTGAAAGGAAAGTTCGAAGGCATTTCCGTGCGCGTTCCGACGCCGAACGTTTCGCTTGTCGATCTGACGTTCCAATCGGACAAGGGAACGAGCGTCGAGGAGATCAATCAGGTTCTTCGCGACGCCGCCAACGGCGAGCTCAAAGGCATCCTGGCCTATTCGGATGAAGAGCTGGTGTCGATCGACTTCAATCACAACGCGCACTCGTCGATCGTCGATACGGCGTACACACGCTCGATCGGCGCGAACATGCACAAGGTTCTCTCCTGGTACGACAACGAGTGGGGATACTCGAATCGTGTCCTCGATCTGATCGCCCACGTCGCGCGCTCTCGCTGACACGCATGATCAAGATCCGCACGCTGGACCAACTGCACATCCCGACCGGCGCACGGGTGTTCTATCGCGTCGACTACAACGTGCCGCTTGATGGAGCGCGCATCAGCGACGCCACGCGCATCGAGGAGACGCTTCCCACATTGCGCATCCTGCGCGAGCGCGGAGCCGCGATCATCATCGCCTCGCACCTCGGGCGGCCAAAGGGTGAGCGCAACGCGAAGTATTCGCTGAAGCCCGTTCGCGAGAAGCTGGCCGAGCTGCTCGAGACGGAAGTCCAGTGGGCGGATGACTGCGTCGGCGTCGATACGTCGAATCTGAAACCAGGCCAGCTCTTGCTGCTCGAGAACCTCCGTTTTCACGCCGGCGAGGAGAAGAACGATCCCGCGTTCGCCGCGCAACTCCGCGAGCTGGCGGACTTCTACGTCAACGACGCGTTCGGCGCATGCCATCGGGCGCATGCATCCATCGAAGCGCTGCCGCGGCTGATGCCGGACGATCACACGGCCGGCGGTCAGTTGCTGGCCCGGGAATTGGAGTTCCTGCAGAAAGTGACAAATATCGAGGAGCGGCCGTTCGTGGCGTTGATGGGCGGCGCGAAAATCGCCGGGAAGATCGAGCCGCTGGAAGTGCTCGTGAAGCTCGCCGACAAGGTGCTGATCGGCGGCGGCATGGCCAACACATTCCTGGCCGCGCGCGGCGTGCCGATGGGTGGCTCGCTCGTCGACAAGGATTCGCTCGATGTCGCGCAGCGGATTCTCGAAGGTCACGCGCGGGCCGAAGTCGTGCTGCCGGACGACCTGATCTGCGCGGACTCTCTCGATAACCCGACCGAGATCGAAGACGTCGAGGTCCGCGAAGGACTGACCGCCGAGGCAAAGGCATTCGACATCGGACCGCGCACGATCGCGAAATACGAAGCCGTGCTGAAGGAAGCGAAGCTGATTTTCTGGAACGGACCGATGGGCGTGTTCGAGAAAGAACAGTTCGCGAAAGGCACGATGGCCATGGCCGCGGCCGTGGCAGCAGCGGACGCGGTGACCGTCGTCGGCGGCGGCGAGTCGGTCGAAGCCATCAAAGCGTCCGGCTTCGCCGATCGCATCACGCACATTTCCACGGGCGGCGGCGCATCGCTGGAGTTCATTTCGGGCGCTGCGTTGCCGGGCGTCGAGGTGCTTCGGAGTTAGTAGGCAGTTTGCAGTAGGCAGTAGGCAGGAGACCCACACCCTTCCACGTGGCCCAGGAAATCGAAATCAAGTTCGCCCTGAAAGACCGCGAAGCGCTCGTCCAGAAGCTTCATGAGATCGGTGCGCAGCGTCTTTACGGCGAGACGTTCGAAGACAACATCGTCCTCGACCGCCGCGGCGAGCTGCGTACGCGCGGAGCGTTGTTGCGCGTGCGCAAATTCGGACGCTATGCGCTGGCCACGTTCAAGGGGCCGATGGCGTTCGAGGGCGGCGTGAAGATGCGCGAGGAAGTGCAGACCGGCGTGGAGAGTTTCGAGCTGGCCATCCAGCTCTTCGATTCTCTCGGCTTCAAGCCAACGTTCCGATACCAGAAGTACCGCGAGGTTTGGCGCGTCCGCGAAGTCGAAGTGGTGCTCGACCGCACTCCCATCGGCGATTACTTCGAGATCGAAGGCGCGCTGGACGTGATCCGCGCCGTGGCCGAGGAACTGGGCATGAACATGGACGCCGGCATCCGCCAGTCCTACGCCGATCTGTACCGCCAGTTCCGCAGAACGCGCGCCGACCTCGGCGAGCACATGGTCTTTCCGCCGGAGCAGTTGCCGTGACGGTCGCCTGTACTACCAGCCCGCGACTTCGACGCACGGCGCAAAGAATCTCTTGCGCGTCGGTACACGCGCGCACCTTCACCACAGAGACACAGAGATCACAGAGGGGACACAGAGGAAGGCCGTGGGGTTTCAACCATTTGCTTTTCTCCGTCCTCCTCCGTGCCCTCTGTGTCTCTGTGGTGAAAAGCCGCGTGGCGGTGATCCATGTTTGGCCAATCATTTGTGATTTGGTTGCGGTCTCGCCCCGCTGTGCGTCTGTGCCCTCATGAAAGGGTTCATCCTGGCCGCGGGCTACGGTACGCGCCTTCGCCCCATCACCTACACGATGCCGAAGCCGATGGTGCCGTTGTGCAACCGGCCGCTCATCGCGTGGGCGGTGGAGTCGTTTCTGGCGGCGGGCGTGCGCGATCTCATCGTCAATCTGCATCACCTCCCCGAATCGCTACAGCGCTTTCTCCGCGAGCAGTACGCGGGGCGCATCGACGTTCATTTTTCGATCGAGGACGAGATCCTCGGCACCGGCGGCGGGATCCGTCGCGTCCGTCCACAGCTCGAAGGCGAGGACGAGTTCCTGCTCGTCAATGGCGACACAGTCCAGTTCCCGCGTTGGGATGCCCTGCGTGCGGCGCGACAGACGACGGATGCCCTGGCCGCTTTGACGCTCCGCCATCCGCCGGAGGGGGACCGCTTCACGCCGGTCTACTTCGACGAAGGCCTCGTGACCGGATTCGGCAGTGGCACAGGCGAGCCGCTGATGTTCTCAGGCTCGCACGTCATCAGCACCCGGATCTTCGACTATCTGCCTGACCGCGACTTCTCCGGCATCGTCGAGCACGCGTACATCCCGGTACTTGCCGATCGACGCGAGAAACTCGCCGGCGTCGTCGACGATGGACTCTGGTTCGATATCGGAACGCCGCAACGCTATCTCGCCGCATCGCGGGCGCTGCTCGATGCGATGGTGCAAGGTGCGCTCGCGCTCCCGGAAGATTCACGCGTGCAGGGCGATTCACTCGTCCACACCACCGCATCCGGTGACGCAACTCGGTCGACGGTCGGCGCCCGTAGCGTCATCGAGGGCGATGTGCGCGACAGCATCATCTGGGACGACTGTTCGATTGCGCGCGGAGTCACACTGGAGCGCTGCATCGTCGGTCACGGCGTCACGTTCGCCGAGGGTGCATATCGGGATGCAGTGATCGTGCGTGACGATCCCGCGATTCCGGGCGATTACGAACGGCATGCCGGCAACGCCTTCCACGCGTTCACCTGACGTCAATCCTCAATCCTCAATTCTCAATCCTCAATCCGGGCCCGGGTGTACCATCAGTCGAATCCCATGGCAGCACCTGGTCCCGATTCCGCACGGCGGCGCGTCATCTCGGTCTTTCTCATTCAGGGTCTGACCGGGCTGATCGTGATGCTGTGGCTGACGTGGCTTCGCCGCGAGCAGACCGTAGAAATTCTGCGCCTGCTCGGGAGCGACGGGCCGATCCTCATCGCCATCTTCATCATCTTCGCCACGGCGCTGGCGCTGCTCAAGTTCGAGCTGACCGATCTCGTCTACGTCGCGCTGGTCATCACGGCCTACATGTCGATGTTCCCGATCCTCGGCATGGTGCTGTCGGCGTGGATCGCGGTGGGCGTCTCCATCGTCACGCGCGTGCTGGCGCTGCAACAGATCGGACCGGCGCGCATTGCCCGCCAGGATCCGGTCACTGATTACGTCAAAGCCTTCGGCATCTTCGGCACCTATGGCATCCCCATCGTTGTGGCCTCGAGCGTGTTCGAATTCTTAGGCGGCGTGGCGCCGGTGATGGAAGCGAACACGTCGAACGCCGCGCGCATCGCCGCCGGCGGCGCCGCGCTGATCATCATGAACAGCCTTCTGATGTTCTGGCCGCAGCGCGCCTATGGCTATTCGATCGAGAAAATTGTGAGCCTCTACATCATCGACGGCGGGATCTCGTTCGTGTCGCTGCCGTATGCCACCGTCACCGCGGTCGCTTATGGCGCAATGGGTTGGGGCGCCGTCGTGGCGCTGGCCTTCACCGGCACGATCGCCAATTTCATCGCGCGCAAGCTCGCCCTCACGCGCTCGAAAACGAACGACCTTCTGCAGCGCCTGGCTTCGCTCACCAACATCGGCAAGACCATCTCCCTGCGCAACAACACGGACGAGCTGTTGCGCGCGATTTACACGGAGTGCAAGACCGTCATCGACTGCACGCTCTTCTCCATCGCGTTGCACGAGGAGTCGAAGAATGAATTGGCATTCGAGCTGGAGATGCGCGACGGCGTGGTCATTCCGAAAGAGCGCATCCCCATCGGCGAGGGTCTCAATTCCTGGGTCGTCCAGAATCACCAGCCGCTGCTCCTGGCCAGCACCGCGGAGGAGCGCCGCTTCGGCCTTCAGCATGTGACCGATACCAAGCCCACCGAATCGTGGCTGGGCGTGCCGATGCTGGCGCGCGACCGCGTCATCGGCGTCATTTCGGTGGAGAGCTACAAGAAGAACGCCTTCTCGAACGATGACCTGATCCTGCTCACGGCCATCGCCAATCAGGCCGCGGTGGCCATCGAGAACGCCAATCTCTACCGCGATCTGGAAGGGTTGACGTACGCGCTCGAGCATCGCGTCATGGAGCGGACGAACGAGCTACGCGAGACCAACCTGCGCCTCATGGCCGCGGACCGCTCGAAGAATCAGTTCCTGGCCAACATGTCGCACGAGCTGCGGACGCCGCTCAACTCGATCATCGGATTCTCCAGCGTGCTCATCGAGGCCACGCGCGGACTGGTGCAGCCGCGCCTGCATCGCTTTCTCGAGAACATCCACGCCGCCGGCAATCACCTGCTCGAGCTGATCAACGACATTCTCGATCTCTCGAAAATCGAGGCGGGCAAGATGGAGCTTCGCGCCGACCAGTTCGATCTGCGCGAGACCATCGCCGCCGTCGAGCGCGTGATGAAGGGCTTCGCGGCGGAAGCGAAGGTGCAGATCATGTCGCACCTCGATCCGGCGCTGCCGCCTGTGCGTCTCGACGAGGGGCGGCTCAAGCAGATCCTGTTCAATCTGCTGTCGAATGCCGTCAAGTTCTCCCCTCCCACCTCGATCGTTGCCGTTCATTGCCGGTTCGTCCCGGCCGCCGAATCGCCGATCGGATTCGACACCGTGCGCATCGACGTGACCGATCAGGGCATCGGCATCCCCGCCGACGAGCTGCAGCGGATTTTCGTCGAGTTCTACCAGACGGAAGACGGACGGCGCTCGCGCACCGGCGGCACCGGCCTCGGGCTCTCACTCACCCGCAATTTCGTCGAGCTCCATCACGGCAAGATCGAGGTTTCGTCGAAGCCCGGACTGGGATCGACGTTCGCCCTCTACCTGCCGATCGACTACATGGAAGCGGCGCGGATGTCGACACCGCCTTTGCACGACGTGACTTCGCAGCCGCGGGTATAATCCGCGCCCCGAATCCGCCACGCAAAAGGAAAATCAATGTCCAATCGTACCTTCACCATCATCAAGCCCGACTCAGTGCGCAAGAACAACTTCGGCAATATCTTCAGCCGCATCGAGGGTCAGGGTTTCCGCGTCCTCGGAGTGAAGAAGGCCGGTCTCTCGCGCCGCCAGGCCGAGGCCTTCTATGCCGTCCACAAAGAACGCCCCTTCTTCGGCAGCCTCGTCGAGTACATGACCTCGGGTCCGGTCTTCGTGGCCGCGCTCGAGCGCGACAACGCCGTGGCCGAGCTGCGCAAGCTCATGGGCGCCACCGACCCCACCAAAGCCGATGCCGGCACCATCCGCAAAGAGTTCGGCGAGTCGATCGAGCAGAACGCCATCCACGGCTCCGACTCGGACGAAAACGCGAACATCGAGATCTCGTTCTTCTTTGCGGAATCGGAATTGGTTTAGCGCGGATTTGGCGCGAGAGCCGCCCCTCACCCTACCCTCTCCCCACCGCGATGAACCTGCGGCGAGGAGAGGGGACTGTGTTTTAAGTCCCCTCTCCCCACGGCGGCCTCATCGCCGAGGGGAGAGGGTTAGGGTGAGGGGCGGCTCTCGCGCAAACGCCCTATTCACTCACGATCATCGCCGAGATCCCATTTGCCTCGAGCGATGCGCGCGCTTCGACGGCTTGCTCTCTCGTGGTGAACGGGCCGATGCGGACTCGGTAGAGCTCTTCGTGGTCGATGAAGGCGTGGTGGCCGATCGAGGTCAGTCGCTCCTGCAGTGACTTCGCGTTCCCTTCGACGGCGAACGCTCCCACTTGCACCATGAACTGGCGGAGCGGGGCCGGGCGTTGGACGGCGATGGTCTTCTGCGCGTCGGAGGCCGCTTTGCGTTGGGTGTCGAGTGCGATGGCGGTCGGCGCTTCGCCCTCGCCGACCGGCACTTCTTCGAGCGTGCGTCCGTCCGCGCCGACCTGTTTGCGCGTGATCGTGTCGCCGCGCTGGGTCTCCACCGTGACGCGGTCGATCACGACGGGCGGTACGGCGGCGACGGCGGGCGCGGGAGCCTCCGCGGTTTCTCGCTGCGGCAGCGGGAACTCGATCCTCGGTGGATCGCCGGCGGAAACCACCGGCGCTGTCTTTGGCGATTCGGCGATCGTCACGTCGAATGGCGCAGGGGCCTCACGCTCGCCGCTGCCGACTTTCACGACGGTGATGTCGACAGTGCCGATGCCGGGCTCGATGAGTCCGATCTGTTGCGCGGCAGCGTACGAGAGGTCGATGACGCGGTTGCCGATGTACGGTCCGCGGTCATTGACGCGTACACGCACGATCTGCGCGGTCTTCGCGTTCGTGACGTCGAGGATCGTGCCGAAGGGAAACGTGCGATGCGCCGCCGTCAGCAGCGCCGGATCGAAGATCTCGCCGTTCGCGGTCGTGCGTCCGGCGAACTCTTCGCCGTACCAACTGGCGATGCCCTGCAACGTCTCGGACGGCCGCGGCTCCGGCGGCTGCGTCGTGGCGCAACCGTAGGCCAGGACGACCAGTGCCGCGACGATGAAGACTCGCGATCTCATACCCGCAATTCCGCTACATCCGCGATGACGTTGCCGACCTCCGTCGCGATGACAGGATCGATTTCTTCGGTGAGGAAGCGCTCCGTTTGCTGAGCCGAGAGGCCGGTGTAGTTCTCCGGCCGCGCCAGTCGCGCGATCGATGCCCGATCGATCCCGAACAATGAATCAGCAGCGATTCGATCGAAGAGATCGTTCTCCGCCGCGCCTGCTTTCAGCGCATCGGCGGCTGCTTTCGCATGGATGCGGATGCGCTCGTGCAACACCTGACGGTCGCCGCCGCGGCTCGCGCCTTCCATCATCAGGTTCTCCGTCATCAGGAACGGCAGCTCGCGCCGCACGTTCGTGGCGATGACGTCTTCATGCACCACGAAGCCGGCGGCGATGTTGTCGTAGATGAGCGCGATCGCGTCCGCGGCCAGGAATGCCTCGGGGATGGCGATGCGGCGATTCGCGGAGTCGTCGAGCGTTCGCTCGAACCATTGTGTGGCAGCGGTCAGCGCAGGATTCAGCGTGTTGACGATGAGGTGCCGCGTCAGCGCGTCGATGCGCTCGGCGCGCATGGGGTTGCGTTTGTACGGCATCGCGGACGAGCCGATCTGCTCTTCCTCGAACGGCTCCTCGATCTCGCGCAGGTGCTGGAGCAGGCGCATGTCGTATGCGAACTTCGACGCCGACTGCGCGAATCCCGACAGCACGTTCACCACTTGTGAATCGACTTTGCGCGAGTAGGTCTGGCCGGAGACGGGATAGCTGCGCGGCATGCCGGCCTTCTCCGCGACGAGCTGTTCGAGGCGGTGAACCTTTGCCTCGTCGCCGTTGAAGAGGTTCAGGAAGGAAGCCTGCGTGCCGGTAGCACCCTTCACGCCGAGGAGTGCGAGCTGCGATTCGCGGAACACGAGATCGCGGTAATCGAGGAGGATGTCGTGCAGCCAGAGCGTAGAGCGCTTGCCGACAGTGGTCAGTTGCGCAGGCTGGAAATGCGTGAACGCCAATGTCGGAGTTGCGCGCCACCGCCACGCGAAGTCGCGCAGCTTGACCATGAGGTTGACCATGCGCTGCCGCACGATCCGCAGCCCCTCGGCCATGTGCAGGATGTCGGTGTTGTCGGTGACGAACGCCGACGTCGCGCCGAGGTGAATGATCCCTTTCGCCGATGGCGCCTGCAGGCCGTAGGCGTACACATGCGCCATGACATCGTGCCGCACCTCGCGCTCGCGGCGCTCGGCATCCTCGAAGTTGATGTCCTCGGCGTTCGCTTTCAGCTCGGCGATCTGCCCATCGCTGACCGGCAGCCCTAACTCCTGCTCCGCCTCCGCCAGCGCGATCCACAGACGGCGCCACGTGCGGAACTTCGAATTCGGGGAGAAGAGGTACGACATCTCCCGCGAGGCATAGCGCTCGGTGAGCGGGTTGGAGGCCTGATCGTGCTTCGAGGTCTGTTCGCGCTTCACGGAAGAATTATATGTGCGTACACTACGCAGCGGATGCATTCGTCCGTCTCCGTCCACGATTCGCGCCGCTCCGCGCATGTCACGCTCAAGGCGGTGATCCTGCTCGCCAGCGTGCTCTCGGTGGTGTTCGCCGTGTCATTCTTCTTCAGCGACCGCGGACTGCCTGAGCTCCAGCACGCTCGCACCCGTGTCGCCGAACTGCACACCGGCATCGCCCGCCTCGAAGCAGAGAACACGCGCCTCCGCGCCGAGATCGACAGCGTGAAGAAATCTTCCTACGCCATCGAGCGCATCGCCCGCGAAGACCTCGGCATGTCGCGCAAGGGCGAAGTGGTCTACATGCTGCCGAAGAAGTAAGGCGTCTATCTCTCCAGCATCTCCGCGTATCGATTGATCACTCCCGCGAGAATCACGATCTGCGCGTTGGCTTCGGGCCATTTTCTTTGTTCGATGGCTTCGCGGACGCCGGGGAGGGTTTTGACGCCGTAGCCGGTGTAGAAGCCGGGGGCGTAGACGTGGTGGCGGTACCAGGGGCGGCCGGGGAGGCCTTCGTCGCGGCTGAGGGCGCGCTCGAGGCGCATGACGGTGCGATCGTCTCGCTTTTTCGCGTCGAACATCCGGGCGCTTTTCTGTAGGCGGGCCACGGCATTCTGTAACGGCGCGAGCTCGAGATGCGGTACGGCGTCGTCTTCCTTCGGTGCCACGAATGGTTTCAGCGGATCGGCGGCCAGCTCCATCGTTCGCTCGCGCAACTGGCGATTCTTCTCCTCCGATTCGGCGCGCATTTTCTCGGCCATTTTCGTGAGGTCGGTCAGGTAGCGGGCCACCGTCTCGGCCAGCGTCGACGCTTCGAACGGCAGAAAGTCGGCGTTGGCGAGGCGAAGCATCATGCGGCCGGTGGTCTTCGCCTGCGCGATGCCGTAGTCGAAATTCGGATCGCCGAAACGCAGGTAGTGCGCGATCGAGTCGTATGCGGAGTGATAGACGCCGTACTCCGCCTCGCCTTCATAGCCGATGTTCAGCGAGGCGACCGCGGCGTGCTGCAGGAACGGTGAGTAGTCGGAGCCGGAGCCGAGTGCGTCGAGGCGCAAGCCGGTCCGATCGCGCAGCTCGCGACGATCCTCGGCGGTATCGGCGTTGACGAGATCGTACGCGCGACGGCGCTCCAGAACGGACACGCGCTTCTGCGGATCCTCGACGTCACGAGCCACTTCGCTGACGAATCGCTCCAGCGTGTGCGAGCCTCCGGCATCGAGAAAGCCGCGGCCGTTCGAGTCCGAGTTGATGTAGACGACGGCGTGTTTGTGCAGTTCCGCGAGGTGCGTCTCCACCCATTCGGTGGAGCCGAGCAGCCCCTGTTCCTCGGCATCCCACGCCGCGAAGATCAGTGTTCGCCGCGGACGCCAGCCCCTCTTTGCGAGCTCGCCGATGGCGCGCGCTTCCTCCATCAACGCCACCATGCCGCTGATCGGATCGCGCGCGCCGTGAACCCAGGCGTCGTGATGATTGCCGCGGAGAATCCACTGATCGGCGAGATCGCTGCCGGGCATCCGCGCGATGACGTTGTAGACCGGCGCGAGCTTCCAGTCGAAGAGCAATTTCAGATGAACGCGCGCCGGCCCGGGGCCGAGGTGATAGGTGATGGGAAGTGCGCCGCGCCAGTTCTCCGGAGCGACGGGACCGCCGAGCGCGCGGAGGAGCGGCAGCGCATCGCCGTACGAAATGGGCAGGACGGGAATCTGCGTGATCGTTTTCGCATCGGCGCGATCGAGGCGCTTCGCGCCTGGCGTTGCGCCGATTCCTGGCGTCAGCGGATCGCCGGGATGGAACGGCATGTCGGCGACGGAGCCGCGCTGCGCGCCCTGATCGCTGCGAAACGCGCCTTTCGGATAGACATCGCCTCGGGCATATCCGTCGTCGCGCGGATCGGAGTAGATGAGGCATCCGATGGCACCGCGCTCCGCCGCAACTTTCGGCTTGATGCCGCGCCACGAGCCGCCGTAACGCGCGATGACGATCTTGCCGCGCACGTCGATGCCGTTGCGCTCGAGCGTTTCGTAGTCCTTCGGGATGCCGTAGTTCACATACACCAGCTCCGCCGTGACGTCGCCATCGGTGGAGTAGGCGTTGTAGGTCGGCAGAATCTCGCTGGTCTGATTCGACGTTGCGTCCTCCGCCAGCGCAGGCTCCGCGAGTTTCGCGGTGTAGCGCTCGGGCGCGATCAGCTCGACGAGCCGTGTTTTCGGTGTAGGAAAGAGCACGTCGAAACGCTCGATGGCGGTGTCATAGCCCCACGATTTGAAGAGCGACGCGATGAGCTCCGCGTTCTCTTTCCCGTAAGCCGACCCGGTGTGATGCGGCCGCGCGGCCAGCCTCTTCATCCACGCCTCGAGGTTCGCGCGATTCAACGTCGCATCGAACTTCGCCTCGAGCGCCTGCTGCTTCGCAGAATCGGCGAAACCATAGATCGGAGCGGCAGGAGGTGTTTGCGCGAAGAGGGTGGTGGTGAGGAGAAGTGTGGACGCGAGCAGGCGGCGCATGGGCTGGGATTCTACTGGTGTCGCGCCTCGCCTTGCAGGCTCGAATTACACGCATCGCGAGAGCGCCCCTCATCCGCCTTCGGCACCTTCTCCCCACCGCGGTGAACCTGCGGTAGGGAGAAGGCTACCTATTGATGATTCTCGCAAGAGGCATGGTCAGGTAGCCTTCTCCCCTCTGTGAGGGGAGAAGGTGCCGAAGGCGGATGAGGGGAGCGCTCTCGCGAAGATGTGTGTTCCGGCTATGAGCCCGTCGCGCCGACAAGCTCCGGCAATCGCGCGATCAATCGCTGCAGTCTCCGCAACGTGCGTTCCCTCCCGAGTGCCACCGCGACGTCGAAGATGGGCGGCGAGGCGCCGCGGCCGGTGAGGGCGAGTCGCAGGGGATGGATGAGTTTTCCGGCGGAGAGGCTGCGTGATTCGGCGAGCGAGCGCAGTTCTTGTTCGGTGGTCGTGACGTCGAAGGGTTCGGTCTTCGCGAGCACGTCATGCAGTTCGGTGAGGCGTTCCGCGAGATCGTCGCCTTTGATGTGTTTTTTTACGGCTTCCGGTTCGTACTCGATGGATTCATCGCCGGCGAAGAATGGGGCCATGAGATCGGCGAGCTCGCGCAGTGTGCGCGCGCGGGTTTTGTTCAGCTCGATGATGTCGCGCAGCTCTTGGAGGGGGCGCGCCGGCGGGCCGAGGAATGGGAGGAGGTGCGGATGGATCTCTTCCGGCGACATCCGCATCAGGTATTGGCCGTTCATCCAGAGGAGCTTTTCGGGGTCGAAGACGGCTGGCGCTTTGTTGACGTCGGAGAGGTCGAAGACGTGCGCGGCCTCGTCGAGCGAGATGAGCTCGCGATCGCCGCCGGGATTCCATCCGAGGAGCGTGAGGAAGTTGAAGAGCGCGGCCGGGACGATGCCCATGTCGCGATACTCCTCGGCGGATGTTGCGCCGCTGCGTTTCGAGAGCCGCTTGCGGTCGCCGCCGAGGATCAACGGCAGGTGCGCGAAGACCGGCACCTCGGCGTTGAACGCGCGGAACAGCACGATGTGCTTCGGCGTGTTGGAGAGATGATCGTCGCCGCGCGCGACGTGTGTGACGTCCATGTCCACGTCGTCCACGACCACGGAGAGGTGATACGTCGGATTGCCGTCGGAGCGGATGAGCACGAAATCGTCGATCAGCTCGCCCTGGAACTGCATGGGGCCGTGGATGAGATCGTGGAACTCGATCGGACCTGACTGCACTTTGCAGCGAATGACGTGTGGCGCGTCATCCGGTTGCGGCGCACCTTCTTCCGCGCGCATGCGGCAGCGGCCGGAATAGCGATAGGCGTCGCCACCGTGCTCCGCGGACGCGCGATCCGCCTCCAGCTCTTCCACCGTGCAGTAGCATCGATAGGCTTTTCCGCTCTGCACCAGCTCCTCGGCACGCTGGCGATAGAAGTCCAGACGATCGCTCTGATAGACCGGACCCTCGTCCCAGTCGATGCCCAGCCACCGCAGCGAGCTCACGATCTGCTCGGCGTGATGCTGCTTCGAGCGCTCTACGTCCGTGTCCTCGATGCGCAGCAACATCCGCCCGCCGAACCGCCGCGCATGCAGCACGTTGAAAATGGCCGTCCGCGCGCCGCCGACGTGCAGGAAACCGGTAGGCGAAGGGGCGAACCGCAACTTCATCGGACGGGACATCGGGGGCGGAGGATAGCAGAGCAGTAGGCACTGCATACTGCCTACAATGGAACGATGCGCGCCGAACGCGGCTTCACCCTGATCGAGTTGATGGCGGCGCTGCTGATCCTGACCTTCGTCATCACCAGCACGTTGTGGGCGTTTCTGCAGCGAAACAAGATGCTGCAGCAGGCCAGCGAGATCACGCTCGCATATCAGGCACTGGCGAATGAGGCGGAGTATTTGCGCCGCGTGAATTTCGATGCGCTGGCGAGCGGCAGTGACTTTCAGAGCGACACGACGTTGCTCGCGCCGCTCGTAGATTCCGGAACCGCGGTGACGGTCGAGGTGGTGAAGCCGGGCGTGAAGAGCGTGACCATGACGATCCGCTGGAAAAACGGCGAGCGCGAGGCGCGGCTCGGACTCATCCGCGTCCACACCGGTGCAGCCGAGGGAGCGTCGCTGTTTTGAGAACACGCCGGCAACGCGGTTTCACGCTCCTTGAGGTCATGATCTCGATGACGATCTTTGCGATCTTTCTGGCGATTGCGTTCACGCTCACCGCCGAGATGCGCAAGTGGGAGAAACGACTGCCGGTGAATTTCATGCGCCATCCGCAGATCATCTCCGTGATTGCGCGGATGCGGCGCGATGTACTGGACGCGCAACTGCCGCCTGCGCCGAAAGACACGATCTACCTCGACGATCACGATGGCTTCGTCAATGGAGAGAAGATTCTGATCCTGCAGACGCAGTTGCCCGAAGGTCTGCAGATCGTCGTGTGGGATCTCTCGCAGGTTGGTGTTGTGCGACGCATTTCGTACAACGTCGGAGCGAAGTCCGCGTGGGTAGCGCGAGGCATCCCGCCCGAGTTTTCGGTTGGGGTGAAGCTCGATTCGGTGAAATTCGACGACCGCCTCTATGCCGTACGCCTCATCGCAAAGGACAGCAATGGACGCACCGCGATCGACCAGATCCTGCAACCGCGCGCGTACGAGTGAGCGCGGGTTTGCGCTGGCGATGGCGTTGATTGTCGCGGTGCTTTACTTCGGGCTCATCGAATTGTTGTTGTACGACGCGTCGCGCGAGCTTGGAGAAGCGCGCCGTTTTCGTGCGCGCATCATCGCGTTGACGCTGGCCGAGAACGGCGCGGAGCTGGCGGCGCAGAACCTCGTGACCGTGCCACCACAAGCCCCTGTGACAATCGCCGATTGGCAGGGAACGATGTCCGGGAAAGTCGCGAAGAGCGCCGGGGGATTCACGATCGACGGAACGGGCGATGTGACCGGGATCGTGAAGGTTCACGCCACGGTCATTGTTCAGGGCAGAGTCGACGATGAGAAGAAGACCATCAAGATCGACTACACGTTCCACTCGCAGTGAAGCAGCGGGCTGACGCCCGCCGCTTCGCATGAAGTCCGCGCTATCTGTGTCCGCGACCGCGCAGGAGCCCGGCGCCGATGGCGAGCGCAGCGAGGCCGCCGAGCACGAGACCGCCGTTGTTGCGGGCCATGGTCCGCGCTTTCGTGAGATCGAGGTTCTTCATTGAACTGCCGATCTTGCTCGTGTCGATGCCGAGACCGCTGAGGATGCCGCCGAGGCCGCCCTGCTTCTGCGGACGCTCGGACATGGGAACTGCATCCTGAGGCTGGTACGGATGGAACTGGCTGGTAGGATTCGTGGTGTCAACCATTCAAAGAGTCTCCTTTTGGTAGTTATTGTGATTGCCATTGAGATGCCAAATAGAGCGAAATCAGCAATTTAGATGAGGTGAAGCGATGGCCGGAGCTCCTCGGGAGAATGACAAGGGAAAAGGATTCTGGGACGGCGGCGCCGCGGGTCACGACAAGAGTGGCGAGACGGCCGGACGCGCCAGCGGCTTTCCGGGCCTGCGCAAACGGAGCCGCGCCGGCATCCGCACCGACATGGAGTTTCCGGAGAAGCCGCCGGCGCCGAAGACGAAGTAAATCCAACTCGCTTCGATCGGCGTAAACTTCACGCATCGCCGAGAGTCGATGAGCCCGAGTCCCACTTCAGTAGAACTGCTTCCCGCAGTCGCGCAGGGAAATGTCTCCGCATTCGAGGAGCTGTATGACCGCTATTCATCGACGGTCTACGGACTGCTGCTGCGCATCCTGGCCAATGCGGACGACGCGCAGGAGGTTCTGCAGGAGACGTTCGTGAAGGCATGGACGAGCGCGAAGATGTTCGACGCCGTGCGCGGCAGCGAAGTGGCCTGGCTGATCTCGATCGCACGCAGCCGCGGCATCGACCGTCTCCGTTCGCGGCGCACACGCGTGGAGCGTGAAGACGAAGCGGGCCGCGAGATCTCGATCTTCACCGCGTTCGTGGAGAAGGCCACCAGCGTCGACGACGCCATTCATGCCGAGGAACAACGCGCCGTGCGCGGAGCCCTCGACGAGCTCCCCGAAGCGCAACGCATCGCCCTCGAACTGGCCTACTTCGAAGGCCTTTCCCAATCCGAGATCGCCACCCGCCTCAGTCAGCCCCTCGGCACGATCAAAACGCGCATGCAGTTGGGGATGAAAAAGATGAGGGAGCGGCTCGGAGCGTACGCGTGACGTGGGGAGTCGCAAAGTCGCAAAGTCGCAAAGTCTCAAAGGAGACCACGGCGAATTCCGCTTTGCGACTTTGAGACTTTGAGACTTTGCGACTCCCGCGTCCTACAGCCCGACCACGTTGTAGCCGCAGTCGACGTACGTCACTTCGCCGGTGATCCCCGACGCCCATGGCGACAGCAGGAAGAGACCGGCGTTGCCGACTTCCTCGAGCTCCACGTTGCGACGCAGCGGCGCTTTCTCGGCGTGGTGCTTGAGCATCGTGGTGAAGCCTTTGATGCCGCGCGCGGCCAGCGTGTTCACCGGACCGGCGGAGAGCGCATTCACGCGGACGTTCTGCGGCCCGAGGTTCGCGGCGAGGTAGCGCATGCTCGACTCGAGCGAAGCCTTGGCCACGCCCATGACGTTGTAGCCTTCGACTGCTTTCACCGCGCCGTGATACGTGAGCGTGAGCACTGAGCCGCCGCCGGACTTTGCGAAAAGCGGCACTGCGGCGCGCGTCACCGCGACGAGTGAATAGGCGGAGATGTCGTGCGCGAGCTTGAAACCTTCGCGCGAGGTATTCACGAAATCGTTCTCGAGATCTTCTTTTGGCGCGAACGCCACCGAGTGCAGTAGTCCGTCGAGCCTGCCGAATTGCCGATCGACTTCCGCGTAGACGGCCTCGACTTCGGCGTCATTGGTGACGTCGCACTGCAACAGCAGCGAGTCGGGAACCGTCGACGATAGTGCCTCGACGTTGCTCTTCAGCCGCTCGCCCTGATACGTGAATGCCAGGCGCATCCCTTCGCGCGACAACGCCTGTGCGATGGCCCAGGCGATGGAGCGCTTGTTGGCCACGCCGAATACGATTCCGGTCTTCCCTTCGAGTAATGCCATGCCGCGGATGATATCGCGGGCCGCGCGTCAGGCAGCGGCGTGCCGGGCCACTTCGCGGCTCATCGTGCCGGTGACGGTCTTCCAGAGCATCACGTAGTCCGCGGCCAGCGACCAGAACGGGTGGCCGAACGTGGCCGGCTTGTTGTGCTCGATGAAGAAGTGGCTGGTCCAGGCGAATGCGTAGCCGATGACCGGCGCAGCCAGAAAGAACCACGCGTTGACGGCGATGCCGAGGCCGATGCAGACGAGTGCCAGGATGGATCCGATGGCATGCATGAGACGCGTCATCGGCAGCGAATGCGCCCGCACGTAGTAGGGCCAGAATTCAGCGAATGTCTTCATGGGACTGGGCTGGATTCTAGCTGAGTTTTTCGCGAGGGCATACGAAAGCGGCGGCTGCGGCCACCGCACTCCAAACGTCTTCGCCTAGAACGCGTAGCCGAGCGTGAAGAAGTACTGGTACTTGTCTTCGTACCATTTGCGCTGGAACGGGGCGGCGATGTCGATGCGGAGCGGGCCGACGGGGGAGAGGTAGCGGATGCCGAAGCCGGCTCCGTAGCGCAGCTTGTCGAAATGGATCTGGCTTCCGGCGAAGACGTTGCCGATGTCGGCGAAGACGGCGCCGCCGACCGAGTCTCCGAAGATGGGGAAGCGGTACTCGATGTTCATCAGCGCGAGCGAGTTGCCGCCCAGCGGCAGGATGCGGCTGAGAGTGTTCGTGGCGGCGTCGTACTTCGCGAGCAGCGTCGGTTTGCATTCCTCCGGCGGCAGCTCTGCGTGAGGGAACTCATCGTCGAGGCATAGATCGCCGAGACGATCGAGGGCGAAAGCGCGATGCGAGCTCTCGCCGCCCGCCGTGAAGCGTTCCGAAAGCGGGATCGGCCGCAGCGCGCCGAACTCCTCTCCGGGCTCGGGTGACTTGCGTGCGTACGGTTGGATGAAACCGATGCGTCCGGACAGCGCGAACACCGTGCGCTCGCTGACCGGCAGATACAACGCGCCCTGCAGGTATTCGCGCAGGAATCCAGATTCCGCGGTGAAGAGCGGGAACGCGTACTCGATCGACGCGCTGGTGAAGAATCCGCGGTGCGGATCGAGGATGTCGTCGCGCGTGTCCCAGAAGAACGTCGGTGTGATGCTGGAGATCTTGATGTTGCGCAGCGACGGATCGAGTCCTTCGATCGGATCGTCGTTGTTGAGTTGCAGGCACACGTCGCCGCCGTCACATTCTGAGATTTTGTACTCGTATCGCAGCGACCAGCGCGTCCGTTCCAGCGCCACTTTGCTGGCCTCCAGAGACACGCCTTTTTGCACGATCGTCGTACCGAGACGCGTGCTGTCATCGCTCTTGAAGATCTGCAACTGTAGCGGCACGTTCCACCTGCTGATGAAGGGCTCGCGGTACGTGAGATAGGCTTCCTGCTCTTCGCGCCCGGCCACGATCTCCAGACCGAGGTAGCGTCCTGAGCCGAACAGATTGCGATGCGCCACCGCCACGCTGACGCGCTCGTGGATTTGCGGGCCGCCATCTCCGGCGATCTCTTCGGTCGTAGGCGCACCGGTTTCCGGATTCGTGAAGTCCTGATCGCCGCGCTCCAGCCGCAGACCGACAGAGCCGCTGAGGGTGAGGTTGCGTCCTTCCTCCACCTGAATGGCCACGTCGCGATCGCCCACGGTGGTTCCGGTCTGTGAGGCCTGCACTTCCACGCGCTGGAAAATGCCGAGGCGATAGAGCTCGCGTTGGGCCTGGAGCAGCGTCGTATAGCTGAACGGTTGTCCCGGCTCGATTCCCGACCTGCGCAGCACGACGTCGCGGTCGGTGTAGGTGTTGCCGCGCACGATCACTTCGTCGACGTTGACCTGCGGACCTTCCGCGATCGTGTAGACGATGGAGGCCTGGGTTTTGTCCGTGCTGACGGTGATGCGCGGCGCGACCTGCACCTCGACGTGGCCGCGGTCTGCGTAGTGCGTCTGCAGCGCGACGACGTCTTCGTGCAGCAGTTGGGGATTGAGCGGCTGGCCGGCGATGAGCTGAGGACGCGGCAGATTATCCGCGCCGATTTTCTCGTTGCCTTCCAATCGAACTTCGGTGAGCAGCGTCTGCGGGCCTTCCGCGATCGGGAACTGCACGCTGAGCGTGCCGTCTTCGCGCGTGGTCACGCCGGGATCGCCAATGGTCGCTTCGGAGAATCCGCTGAGGCGATAGAACGACTCGATGGAGTCGCGATCATCGCTGAGCTGTCCGCGCGTGACGCCCTGCGGCCGGCGCAGGAGCGATTGCATGAACCGGCGGAAGCCGCCGCGTGGCGAGGTGGCTACGAGACCGTGCAGATCGTCCTCTTCGACGCGCTGGTTGCCGATGAAGCTCACGTCGGTGAGTCGATACTGCATTCCGGGATTCACATCGAATGTGACGGTGAGGACGTTGTTCTGCACCTCGGTCTCGAAGTCGACCGCGGCCAGATAGTGACCGCGTTGTTGCAGCCCTTCGACGATGGCGTCGGCGGCGCGGTCGATGACATCTTCGCTGTACTCCTGATTGCGCCCGAACGGCAGCCAGCGACGCACCTCTCTGCGCGGAACGCCTTTGACCTCGACCTGCACGATCGGTCCGACCTGCACGCGATAACGGAGCTGCACGCTGTGCGCAGCCTCGTCGTAGGTGCTCCCGAGGAAGTCGACGTCGGCTCGGCGGTAGTCGCGCCGGACGAGGAAGTTACTGATCCGATTGGCATCCTCGCGCGCGTCGAGCAGATTGAATGTTCGTCCGGGACCGCGCCGCATCCGTCCGATCAGCTCTTCCTTCGTGAACGGCGCAGTGTTCCCTTCCACGATGACGTCCGCGATCGTTGCCTGTGCGCCGGGAGTGGCCGAGAACGTGACATCGGCGATGTTGCGCGCGCGATTGAAGTTCGTTTCCGGATCGACGGTGGCCTCGAGGAAGCCGTACTGATGCAGCAGCTCTTCGATGGCGGCGGCGCTCTTATCGACATCGTTGAGGGAGAGAATCTCGCCGGCGCGAACGGAGAGCTCGCGCTGCGCACGCGTGCGGTCGCTGCGCTCCAGTCCTGTGATCTCGATGGCGCCGATGCGGTAGTGAAGGAACAGCGAGAACGTCAGCACGACGCCTGCGCTATCTCTCGCCGCGTCGACGCGAATGTCGCGGAAGTTGCCGGTGGCGAAGAGATTCTTGATCGATGACTGCAGCTCGCGGATCGTCACTGTCTGTCCCGGCTCGAGCGTCACTTCCTGCGCGATCGTGGTGGTGTCGAAGGCTGCATCGGCGCGGAAGCGGATCTCTGCGATCGGCGCATCGTCTGCCGCGTTCGGATCGACTGTGGTGACGCGAGGAGCCGGAGCGGGTGCTGTCGCAGCCACGGTTGCCGGAGCAGTCGCTCCTTCGCCAGTGGCTAGAGTCGCGGCGGTGGCGAATTCATCCTCGCGGTCGCGGCCGAGCTCCCAGTGGGCTTCGTAGCGGCGGCGGAAGCGCGCGTCGAGTCGATACTCGTCGGTTTCGTCGCGAGTCAGTTGCAGCGTCCAGCTTGGATTGACGAGCCATTCCACGACCTGGCGGCTTTGCTGGTTCTCGAGGTTGTAGACCAGCAGGAAGCGCACCTTGTTGGAGAGGCGCTTCTCGAACGTCACTTTCGCACCCGGACCGGAACCGGTGTCGAGACCGCCGGGATCGTAAGAGAACGAATCGACGAACGGAAAAACGCGCGAGCCGATGAGTGACCCGATGCTCTGGTAGATCGCTGACTGACTGAGCAACGCCGATCCCGCGCCCTGACCGGTCAGACCGCCAAGACCGAGGATCGAGAAAAGCGTGATGTCGCTGGCGGGCGGATCGCTGGTGATCGTGGGAGTGATGCGATCGAGCGTGCCGGTGACGTTGAGCGTGACCTCGTAAGGACCGCCCTCGGTCTCGGAGGCGCCGAAACCCGAGACCGTGCCTTCGACCGTGACGTCGAAGAACGGATCGATGCGGAATGGATTCTGGAACGCGATCGTGCCGCGCGTGACTCGATAGTCGACGCCCTGAATGCGCACCGTTCCGCCTTCGTCGAGCGTGACTTCTCCGATGATCACCGGATTCGCGACGGTGCCGCTCACGTCGAGCTGCGCGCTTGCCGTGACATCGGCGATGTTGTTCTGCACGGCCAGCGTGTCGGGCGCGGAAAGATGCACGCGCAGGCCGATGCGGTCCTGCCATGTCGCGGTAGTGACGGGCGTGACGCGATTGCGCGCCAGCAGAGCGTTGAGCAGCGTCTGCTGGATGTCGAAATCTTTGAAGTAAAGCGCGCGTGTGACGTCGACGTCGCCTTGCAGCAGCGCACGCTCGGCATCGCCCGTGAGCAGCAGATTGAAGTTCGATTCGACGGTGAGGCCTTCGTAGTAACGGATCGAAACGTCGGTGCCCTGCAGCGTGATGCGCACGCTCTTCGGGGCCATGCCGTCGAGCGAGATCGAGCCTCCGGCCACGACGGTGCCTCCGCCGATCGTGGCGCGCACCGACTCGATCTCGATGCGATCGCCGCGGAAACGCACCGTGCCGTTGATCTCGTCGATGAGCTGCGGGAAGCCGGCGAACTTGATCTGCGCGTCACGCAGCTCGGCGGTGCCGACCACGCGCGGCGCGGTCATGGTGCCGTCGATGGTGAGGGCCACGTCCGCGCTTCCCTCGGCGCGGATGTCGGCGACGAACAGTTGCAGGAGCGCAGCCTGCACGCGGCCGCGCACGTCGACATCGAGTCGCTTCGCGCCGGCGATCTCGGCGAAGCCGGTGGCGGCGAAGACGGAGTCGGTGCTTCGCAGAACGAATGAGTCGAGCTCGATGCGTCCGTTGCGGAGCGTGACGCGCAACGGCTCCGGCGCGGTGAAGGCCTGATCGGCGATTTTCACGTCGAACACCGGGACCGTTCCTTCGATCACCAGCGCTTCGATCGGCGAGAAGCGTCCGCCGAGCTTCAGATCGACGACGAGATTTCCGGATGCCGGAATGGTCGACGTGGCCTTCGACATCGCGGCCGCGCGGGCGATGTCGTGAACGGTCACGCGCACGTTGCCGTCGATGGCCATCTGTTCGCCAACGATGCCGTCGCCTTCGATGGTGACGATGTCGGCGATGGCGCCGCGGACGATGAGACGTCCGTTGCGGATGGCGAGATACAGCGATGGCGGCGCCGATCCGGGGGGAAGCGTGAGGCCCCGCAGCGTGGCACCTTCGAGCGTGGCTTCGACGACGAGCTCGGGCTGATCGAACGTGCCGGCTCCGGTGGATTTGAGAATGATCGTTCCGCCGAGAAGATCGCGGACTCCCTCGAGCAGTTTGAGCTTCGAGAGATCGATGGAAGTCGAGGCGATCGTGTAGCTGAAGCGTTCGTTCGCGAGGTCGGCCTCCGCCTCGCCGCGAATTTCGCCGGCGGTCGAGCGCACCAGCAGATTGGTGGCGCGCATGCGGCCCTCGGTGAAAACGAGTTCCGCCGAGGCCAGCTCGATCGGCTCGCCCATGACCGTTCCGCTGCGGATCGTGACGCTGCCCTGGCCTTCGAGCGATTCCTTGCGGCCGGCGATCTTCAATGTCCCGGTGAGATCGCCGGTGACGGGGACGTCGGCGAAGTCGAGGAACGACGCAATGTCGGCGACGGGGAAGTTCGTCGCGGCGATGTCGAGATCGAATTCGACATTGTCTTCGCCCGGCAACCAGTGGACGGAGCCGTTCAGCGCGAGCGTGGACGCGCCTTCTCGTCCAGGGCGTCGAATCGTCAGACCCGCAAACGTGACGCGTCCGTTTTCACCCGTGCCGGTCACGACCAGTTTTCCGGTAGCCAGGCCCTCGCCGATTTTCAGATCGAGATCGACGGCATCGATGACGCGTTGTGCCGGATAGCCGTTCGCTTCGACGGCGATGTCGAAGCGCGGTCCCGGTCCGCTCTCAGGAAAAACAATCGTGCCGGTGAGCGAGAGCCGTCCACCGGAATCGGCGAACGTGGCGCGCTCGAACGTGAGCAGCGATCGATTGCCGTCGTAAGTCAGATCGATGCCCGCGTCGCCGAGGAGCACTTCGCCGTAGCGAACCGCGGTGCCGTTGATGTTGGCCGTGACCTGCGGCGTTTCGATCGGACCCTTCACGGTTCCGGTGATCGTGCCGGCGCCGCCGAGTCCGAGCAGCTCGTAGTCGTCCTTATCGGCGGAGTGCGCGAAGTTGTAGCCGATGCGATCGAGCTCGGAGAAATCGCTGCTGCGAATCGTCATCGCAAGATCGGTGATGACCTCTTCGATTTTCAGCGAACCGGTCAGGCTGATGTGCGAGGCGTCAGTGTCGAGCTCCGCGTTGCGAAAAGTCACCACGCCTTTATCGAGTGAGAAGTCGGTGGAGCCCGCAAGCGGCACGGGATACTTCGCCTCGGAAAATGCGACCGCGTTCTTCGCGAGTTTCGCGGTTCCCTGGCCGGCGCCCTCGAGCACCAGGTCCTTGTTCCAGTGATACGAAAGCTCTCCGGTGGCGGCGCCGCGCAGCCCTGTTCCCTCCACGCCCCAGTCGCTGAACAACTGTTCGATGGAGATGCCGTTGTAACGGAGGTCGATCTTCATCGGATACGGCTCGGCGTATTTCGCGAGCGTGTAGTGCGCGCCGATCCTGCCGCCGCCGTAGCCGGCTTTCTCGACGTCGATGACCATGTCGTTTCCGTTGATGTCGAGGCGGCCGTTCACCTGGTCGATCGTGTATGTGTCAGCCGTGATGCTTGGTGATGTCCATTCGCCGGCCATGCGGAATTCGCCTTGTTTGCCGGTCAGCCGCGTGTCGAGCGCGATCGTTCCTTCGAGCAGTTTCTCGATGCCGAAGATCTCGCGAATGCGCTCGAGTGCGAGACGCGATTTGAGATCGAGGCTGTAGACGCCTTCGGTGAGCGGATCGAGTTTGCCGGAGAGGAACGCTTCGATGCCGTCGCCTTTGAGCGCGATCGAGCGCAGTTGCAGGATGCCCGGAGTGTAGCGGAAGCTGCCGTTCAGATCGACGTCGAACGTCTCGTAGTCCTGCAGCCGCACGCGCAGGATCGGGCTTTTCATGATCCCTTCGTACAGGCCCTCGGCGCTCGTGATCGCGACTTGCGATTCCACCTCCACCGCCACCGCTTCGATGTCGTGTTTGCGATCGAGGAAACCGAAGCCGCCGTTGGTGATGAAGAGCTTCCCGATGGCGAGTTGAACGATCTCGCGTCTGCGCTTCGGACCGGACTTCCACTTCGGGAAGTTGTGTGTGCCGTCCGGAAAGACTTCGAACCAGAGGCGCGGGTCGCGCACGTCGACGCGATCGACCTTCACGCGGCGGCCCAGGAACGAATCGACGCCGCCGGTGATCTCCACCTGGCGCACCGTTGCGAAGTACTCCGCCACGCCGCCGGGTGCGTTGGCGATGCGCAGGTCGTCAATGATGATCTTTTGCGGACGCGAACGGACGATCGTGACTTTGCCGATGTAGACCTCGCGCCCGAGTTTCGATTCCAAAGTTTCCTCGACGCTCTTGAGGATGTAGCCGGCGAAGCTCGTCGACCCGAGGTACCACCAGCCGCCGCCGATGACGACCAGCAGCACAACAAGAACGACGCTGAAAATCCAGAAGAGACCTTTGAGACAACCCCACATCGGCCCCTTGCGCTGCCGCTCGCGCGCGGAGCGGTGCTTGCCCACGCGTTGCGGGGGAAGGAGCGGATCTCCGGGGTCGGTGATAGTCATCCGGTCGTGCGGCAGCGCTTGCTAATCACGAGCCTAGTCGGTGGTGACGAGGAAAAGGTCGCGAAGATTGTTCCCCGTCGGCGCAATCATAATCGGCTCACCGACTTGCGCGGCGATGCGATACGAGTCGGACCCATCCAGAGCCTCGCGCCATCCGGCCGTCTCACCGCGATCGCGCAGCGGCGGCAGGTAAATCCCGGCTGTCCCGCTATTGCCGTCGACTCCGTCGGAGCTGCCGAACAGCGCCGCAGCGGGACTCTGTGCCGCGAAGCGCACGGCCAATTCGCTGCAGCGCCCGCCCTTCCCCGCGCCGCGAACGACAACAGTCGGCTCGCCACCGGCCACGAGAATCTGTCCCGGTGCGAGTGTCTGCGCGCGCATCGCCAGGAGCTGCACGGCCTCCTCGACATCACACTCGATCTGCGTCTCGAGCAGGACCGCATCTCCTCCGATGATTTGCGCCGCGATTGCGGTGAGCGTGGTGTTGTCGGCGATGAGCTGCGCATCTTTCGCATCGGTGATCGTTGGGCCGGAGGCCACATCGGCCAGCGCGCCGGAGGAGACATCGGAGTAGATGAGCGTCACGCAGCGTCCGCGTACGCGCTCGCGCAAACGTCCGCCTTTGATCGCGGAAAGTTTGCGGCGCTCGCGATTGATCTCCGCGATCGTCGCTCCCGACGCAACGAGCCGTGCATTCACATTCGCCACATCTTCCTCGGCATGCGGTGCGAGCGCGACTTCGACGCACGCGGAGCCGCCGCCGGAAATGAGAAAAAGGATGTCGTCATGCTTCTCGACAAACGCCAGCAGCGCGCGTCCGGCATCGAAGCTCGCCGGCGTCATCTGCGGATGCCCGCCCACGTGAACCTCGGCATTCGAGCGCGGCAACGGATAACCCGCCGGCACCGCCACGAACGCCGCCTCGATCGGATGCACCGCCGCCACGCCATCGAGCAATGAACCAGCACACTTCCCGATCGCGACGACGTTCCGCGGCATCGACGGATCGACTTGTCGTTGCACAAGGATGTCGGGCGCGCAGCGGGCGAGGGTCTCGAGGTAGATACGCGTGAGATTCATGCGGACATTGTCCCCCGGGGAAAGTCGCAGAGACTCTGCGACTCTGCGACTCGGAAAACCCGCTATTCTCCGTCGCGTGCGACGCGGCAAACTTCGAACGCGAGTCCTGCTCCTGACCGGAGCGTTTGCGGTGGCGTTGTTTGCGATCGCGTTCGGGTTGAGCTGGCGCGCGCGGCTGGCGCAGGAGCGCTGGACGCGCCTCATTTCCGTCGAGACGAAAGCCGTTGCCGCGCTCGAAGAGTTGGTGCGCGCGCAGAACGGTTTTTACGTGCGTTTCGTGGCCGGACAGGAATCGCCCGATCGCTATCGGCTGGTCACGCAGCTTCTGCGCGAGGAGTCGCTGGAGCGGATCGACATCGGCGCGCTGCGCGGACGCGTGAAAGCATTTCGCGTTCTGCTGGATGATCCTTCCGCGCGCGCCGATGACCTCGGCGCAACGTCGCACGCCATCGTCAGCGATGCGCGGCAGATCATCGCCGCGCGCAAGCAGGAGATCGCGCGGCAGCTCCCGGAACTGGAGCGCGAGACCTCGAGCATGATGTCGAGCGGCCTGGCCATCGCCTGGATTCTCATGCTGCTCAGCTTCGCGGCGGTGCAGATCACGCTGCGCAAAGTCGTCGCGCCGATTGAGGAGCTTTCCGCGGCCGCCGATCGCGTGGCTGCGGGCGATCTCACGGCGCGCGCACCCGTGGCGGGCGATCACGAGATCGCCACGCTGGGCGTCGCGTTCAACCGGATGGCGGATGAGCTGAAAGCGCGTGCCCGCACCGACGAGCTCACGTCGATGCCGAACTTCCGCGCCTTCCGCGAGCGCATCGACGCCGAGCTCGATCGCGCCGATCGCTATCCGGAACGCTTCGGCGTTCTCGTGCTCGATCTCGACCGTTTCAAGAAATACAACGATACGTTCGGCCACTCCGCCGGCAACGACGCCTTGCGCCGCGTCGCGCAATCGATCCGCGAGACCATCCGCGCCGTCGATTTCCCCGCGCGCTACGGCGGCGAAGAATTCGCCGTGATCGTTCCGCAAGTCGACCACGCCGCATTGTGTGCAATCGCCGAACGCGTACGCGCCAACATCGAAGCACTCCCCGCACCGCCCGACGGCGCCACCGTCACGGTCAGCATCGGCGCCGCCATCTTCCCCGACGACGCCAAAGACCGCGATGCGTTGTTCCAGGCCGCCGACGCGCGCTTATACGAAGCGAAAAAGGCGGGCAGGAATCGGGTGGTTGCGGGGGCGGGGACGCCGTTGGTTTCTTCGCGCGCGTAAGAATGGCGCCACGGCCGTTCAGCCCCGGTAGGGGCGAAATCGTTTTAGCCCCAGCGCGTAAGCGTGGGGAAATTGTGTCGGTGCAACTTCGAGCCGCGTAGCGGCGACATCGAATGTTTCGCGAGATCGCCGATGTCGCCGCTACGCGGCTCGAATACCGGACATCCGAATACCCAACGCTGACGCGATTGGGCTAAAAAGATTTCGCCGCTACGCGGCTGAAACCCTACCCATCCAACTGCGCAATCAAACGTTCCACACTCTTCGTGAGCACCTGCAGCTCCCGCTCGGAAATGTCGCCGGACGCGAGAGACCGGATCCATTCGTCGTACGCGGGCCGGAGTTTTTCGACGATGCCGCGGCCTCGACGGGTGAGTTGTACGCGTGACGAGCGGAGGTCGTTCGGATCGCCTTGCCGTTCGGCGACGCCGAGCTGTTCGAGGCGGGCGATCATGCCGGTCATGTTTTGTTTCGTCACGACCAGTCGTCGGGCCAGTGCGACGAGTGTGACGGGCGCGTTTTCCTCGGCCAATGCGGAGAGGACGGCCCACTGCTGCGGAGTAACTTTGGCCTTCTCGAAAACAGGCGCAAGACGGCGGTTGAGAAGATTCGCGAGCTGAATGACGCCGGTGACCAGGTCGCGTTCGCCAGCCATGTTTGGTCAATCTATTGACCAAACGGGAAAGTGTCAAATTTCCTCAACCTCACAGCGCCGCTTTGAAGATCGCTTTTCCTGCGAACACGGCCGCGTCACCCAGCTCTTCTTCGATGCGCAGGAGCTGGTTGTACTTGGCAACGCGGTCGCTGCGGGAGGCTGAGCCGGTCTTGATCTGGCCTGCATTCGTGGCCACGGCCAGGTCGGCGATTGTGGAGTCTTCGGTCTCGCCGGAGCGGTGCGAGATGACCGAGCGGTAGCCGGCGCGTTTGCCCATCTCGATCGCTTCGAGCGTTTCCGTGAGCGTGCCGATCTGGTTGACTTTGATCAGAATGGCGTTGGCGATGCCGCGCTCGATTCCTTTTGCGAAGATGGACGGGTTCGTGACGAAGAGATCGTCGCCGACGAGCTGCGTGCCGCTGCCGAGGACTCCCGTCAGTGTTTCCCAGCCATCCCAGTCCCCCTCGGACATACCGTCTTCGATGGAGATGATCGGGTACTTCTTCCGCAGGTCGACGTAGTAGTCGACCATGTCATCGCTGCTGCGCGCGACGCCTTCGAACGTGTAGCCCTTCTTCTTGTCGTAAAACTCGGACGCGGCGACATCGAGCCCGAGGTAGATCTGTTCGGCCGGTTTGTAGCCAGCCTTCTGGATCGCGGTGAGGATCAGGTCGAGCGCTTCGGCGTTCGACTTCAGGTCCGGCGCAAACCCGCCTTCATCGCCGACAGCGGTGGTGAGCTTCTTGTCGTGCAGGATCTTCTTGAGGTGATGGAAGGTCTCGACGCCGGCGCGCAGCGCGTCGGAGAACGTGTCGAAGCCGGCCGGGATGATCATGAACTCCTGCACGTCGAGGTTGTTGTCGGCGTGCGCGCCTCCGTTGATGACGTTCATCATCGGCACGGGCAGCGTGCGCGCGCCAACGCCGCCGAGGTAGAGAAAGAGCGGAAGGCTGGCCGCTTCGGCGGCGGCGCGCGCAACGGCGAGAGACACACCGAGAATCGCGTTCGCGCCGAGGTTGGCCTTGTTCTCGGTCCCGTCGATCTGATTCATCACCAGATCGATCATGGCCTGCTCGCGCGCGTCCATCCCCTCGATCTCTTTGGCAATGATGTCGATGTTGTCGACGGCATTGCGCACACCCTTGCCGAGGTAACGACTCTTGTCGGCATCCCGAAGCTCCAGCGCCTCACGCGAGCCGGTGGATGCGCCCGATGGAACCGCGGCGCGACCGAGTGCGCCGTTGGTGAGGAGACAGTCGACTTCGACGGTGGGGTTGCCGCGGGAATCGAGGATTTCGCGCGCGAAGATTTCTGCGATCTTGAACATGACGCGGCGAATTCTATGACAGCCGCGGGGATGCGTCGCGAGAGCCGCCCCTCACCCTAACCCTCTCCCCATCGCGATGAGGAGAGGGGACTGAGATTTTGCGCAGACCATCAAGTCCCCTCTCCCCGCGGCAGTTTCATCGCCGCGGGGAGAGGGTTAGGGTGAGGGGCGGCTCTCGCGAGGCGCGGGTTACTTCGGTCCGGTCGCGGTCGGGTAGCGATTGGACTTCCAATCGCTCCAGCCGCCTTTGAGCGCAAACACGTTCTTCACGCCATGGTTGACGAGGTTCGTCGCGGCGGCTCCGCTGGATTGTTCGGCGGTGCAGGCGCAGTAGGTGATGACGACCTTGCCCGGGGTGACTTCGGAGTAGCGGCCGATGATCTGGCTGCCGGGGATGGTCAACGAGCCTTTGATGTGTCCGAGGGCGAACTGCGCGTTGGAGCGGACGTCGATGAAGACGGCTTTGTCTTCCTTGTACAGCTTGTAGGCGTCCGTCTGGCTGATGCGCTGAAACGTTCCGGCGGTGGTCTGTTTCGCGCTGCTCACGATCGGCGATTTCGGAGGCACGGCGTTTTTCATCTGCGCGTGCGCGTATACGCCGGTCAGAGAAAGGGAGAGTGCTAGTACGAGGGTTTTTCGCATTGAGAAAGTTTCCTTGTTCCGTTGTCGATCAACGCACGCGCACCGTGGCGTTGTTCCCGTTACTCGAGTCCTTCGAAGAAGCGATCGAACCGCGGTTTGTACCAGCGGGAGCGATCGAGCGAGAAAGCGACCGCGACCGCTTCTCCGACGATGCGCCGCCGCTCGATGAAGCCGATGAAGCGGCTGTCATTGCTGTTGTCGCGGTTGTCGCCGAGGACGAAGTAGTTGCCTTCGGGGACGACGACGGGCCCGTACGAGCGGGCCGAGGAAATGATGTCCGGCGTGAGCATCATCTCGTGCGTGTGACCCGGGAGGTTCTCGGCCATGATGAAGGCGCGGCCGTAGTCGGCCAGCTCGGTCGTGGCGACCGGCGACTGTTTGGCCACCTGACCGTTGATGTAGAGCTGGTTTTCGCGGAGTTCCACCTGGTCGCCGGGAATGGCCACGACGCGCTTCACGAGGCGGATGCCGTCCGCCGGCGAGAACAGCACGACGATGTCACCGCGCTTCGGGTCATCCCATCCGAAGATCTTGATGGTGGTGAAGGGGACCTTGAGGTCATAGGCGAGCTTGTTGACGACCACGCGATCGCCTTCCTGGATCGTCGGCTTCATCGATCCGGTCGGCACATCGTTCCAGTCGGCCAGCGCCGACCGCAACGAACTGACGATCAGAATCATCAGCGCGAAGATGCGGATCTCATTCAGGATCTTTTTCTTGTCGATTGCCATTGCCTCTCCGATTACGGGTCAGGCGGTGGAACGTTTCGCAGGCGAGTTGTAGTCCAGCCACGGTTTGGTGACAAGGACCGCACGCCTGGCGCGCCAATAGCGCTCGCGACGCCTGTCGCGGGAGAGGGCGCTACTTCTTCCCGTACGCGTAGCAGAAGCCGGCGTCTTTCTCGTGGGCGCGCTGGATGTCGCAACCGCTGTCGCCGGTGCTGTGCATGAGCGCGGAGCCGATGAGCGTCACGACTTCGCTGTCTTTGGGCGCGGCGGGAGGATCGGGGTAGCCGGCCACCTGCAGGTCGTAAACGAGGTTGTCGCTGGAGACGCGGACATAGCCGTCGGTGAACACGAGACTCGCTTTCGGCAGGTGGACCGAGATGCCGTCGTGCATGGGGATGTCGGTGGTGAGCAGAAACCCGTTGTCGACCACTCGATCGCCGTCGGTATCGAGGAACACCGCCACGCGGGTCGGGGCAATGCTTCGGACGACCGCCTCACCCGAATAAGTCGTCGTCGTTGCACTGGCGACTGATGAGAAAACGACGAGTAGCGCGAGGAAGCAGGTTTTCCGCATGGTGGGTCTCCGGATGTCGAAAGAGGATAGCACGTGGCTGGAGCGCGGGATCTGACGAGAAGTCACACGCCCGTCACAGGTTTGAATCGGCAACGCACACCACGACCAGCGTCAGGTCATCCTCGAGCTCGCCTCTGCTGAACGACGCGGCTGCGTCGACGATCGTGCGTTGCAGCTCGTGTGCGGAGAGATCGCGGCTGTCGGCGACGAGCTCTTCGATCCGCTCTTCGCCGAAGAGGTCACCATCCGCGTCAGTGGATTCGGACACGCCGTCGGTGAAGAGCACGAGGCGATCGCCGGGCATGATGGCGATCTCGCTCTCTTCGTATCCCGATTCGCGGAAGAGGCGCGTGAAGGCGGGGCCGCCTTCGGTGAGACGAACGATCGAGCCGTCGGCGCGGGCCAGGATCGGGGCGTTGTGGCCGGCGTTGCACCAGCGCAGGCGCATGGCCGACATGTCGAGCGTGGCGTAGAAGAACGTCACGAAACGCCCGCCGGAGAGGCTGGAGATGACCACGCGGCGCACGCGCTCGCACAGATCGCGCGGCGAGCTGCTGGCCGATGCGCGGACCGCGGCCTGCAGCCCCGACATCAGCAACGCCGCCGGCATTCCTTTCCCCGCCACGTCACCGATACAGACCGCGAGTTCGTGATCGCTGAGCTTCAGGAGATCGTAGTAGTCGCCGCCCATCGTGCGCGCCGGCTGCCAGACGCCGCTGAGCTCGAGACGCTCGATCTGCGGCATCTCGCGCGGCAGGAGCGTTTGCTGGATGGTCCGCGCCTGCGCGTAGTCCTCTTCTTCGACCTGCATGCGGATGCGGTCCACGCCAATGCCGATCTGGTCGGCCGCGGAGCGGAGGAAGTCGATGTCTTCGACGTCGAACTCACCGCCGGAAAGTTTCGGCGCCAGCGCCACGAAGCCGCGCGATCCGATCGGCGCCACGAGCACCGCATCGATGCGTGTCATGGCCCGCGATGCATCGTCGGGCAATGTACGGCGCCGCGGATCGAACGGACGGTCGAGCATCTCCACGAATGTCCTGGCCACGCGCAGTTTTCCGATGACCGCGTCCGACACGCCGATCTTCGCCGTGGCCACATACTCTTCCTGCCGCTCCGCGAAGATCACCAGCGCCCGGCTCTGCAGCGCTTGCTGCAGCTTCTCCGCTGCCGAGGCCAGAAACTCACCCGCATCTCTGGCCATGCGCGTTTCCATCACGATGGCGCGCAGCGCTTCGGGATAGTCGTACTTGTGGCGAAAGAGATTGCGGTCGACCAGCGTCTGCAGTTTGTTGCGCACAGGAACGAACATCAGCGCCACGACCAGCGTCGCAGCGATGACCATGGTCTGGTTCTGCAGCCCGGCCACGTTGACGAGCAGCGTTCCCAGCCCTCCCACGAGCCCGAGGTACACGACCGCGATGGCGCCGCTGAGGATCGCGTAGACCACCGTCTTGCGGATCAGCAGGTCGATGTTCATCAACCTGTATTTGAGGATGGCCACCGCAAATGAGATCGGAACGACCAGCGAGACCAGCGTCGGGACGATGTCGAGCGTCTGGAAGATGACGCGATATTCGATCGTCGAGGCGTGCACGACGTTCAGCAGAATGGCCAGTCCGAACGCGGCCACGTTCCCCGCGATCTTCGCCGTGAGCGCGATGACGAGGCCCCACAACGGCCACTTCACCTGACGTTTCTCTTCCACGCCGGCGGCGCGATAGCTGCGCACGAGAGCAACCGTCGCGAAGACGGGATAGGTGGACAGGATGAGCAAAGGCAACGCGATGCTGGCCAGCAGCGTGATCGCGGCGATGAGCTCGTAGACGTAACGCCCCATGAGCGCCGTCGTGGCGATGCACATCGCGAAAATGGCGAAGACGGCCCGGAACGGCCGCCGCGCGAATGCCGGTGCCACTCCTTCCCGCCGCCCGGCGTAAATGATGTGCAGCGCGAGAATCAGTCCGAGCGCTGCGATGAGCGTGCTGCTCCGGCCGATGAGATAGCCGCTTGTCTCCATCGCCTTCCGCGCCGTCACCATGTCCTGGAAGAAGAAGATGGTGAGCATGCCGATGACGAGGACCAGCAGCGCCACCAGCAACGCCTCGGCATAGATCCAGCGGATCAGGAACGGATGCCGGGCCACGATCGGACGCTCGCGCGGAAAGATCAACGCGAGGTGCAGGATCAGCGGCGCATAGGCAATGCTGAAGAGAAAGAACAGCAGCGGCCTGGCGTTGGCGAAGACGAACGGCGGCACGATTCCGCGGCCGCCCGCAGTCTCGTAGACCGTGGCCGCCGCGCCGAGGAGCGCCATCGCGGAGACGAGCGCAAACGCGTAGAACACCAGCGCGCGGCGATCGTCGGAGCTGCGCAGAAAGACGAACACCGCCACGCCGACGAAGATGAATGCGACGACGAACGAGACGACCGTCTTGATGACGATGTAAGGCGACCGCAGCGGGGAAGCAAGCTGCAACGGAACCTCGATGAGCTTGCCGGCGCGCTGGACGCGATAGCGCACCTCGCCGCCGGATGTCAGCTCCGACTCCAGACGGCGCAGCTCCGGCACGTTGCCGATCGAAATGCCGTTGACCGCAACGATCCGGTCGGTGGGCAGGATTCGCCCCTCGGCCGGCGTGCCGCCGTAGATCATCACCAGCTCGCCGCTGCCCGCGCCGAATTGCTGCGGAGTGGTCTTCTGCTTCTTCGTCGCCGGAACGTCGGGGAAGTAGGTGAGGCCCGTCCATCCTCGCGTGTGCCAGTCGTGGATGCGCAGGACCGTATATCCAAACCCGCCGCCGAAGATGGCCAGCGTGAGGAGATAAATGGCGAGCGTCCGGCTACGGGGAGACATCAGCTTCTCGTAGCTTACGAGAACAAAGGCCGGATGTTACGGGCGCACTTGCCATGCGCCCCCACAGGGCGGCGAGAATCACTCGCGCTGCCCGCGCCGGTTCACGATCGACATGAACTCCTGGCGCGTCCGCTCATCCTCGAGGAACGCGCCGCGCAGCACGTTCGTCTCCATGAACGACGACTCCTGCTCCACGCCGCGCATCACCATGCAAAGGTGAACGCCTCCCATCCAGACGGCGATGCCGTTCGGCTCGACGATGTGCTCGATCGTATCCGCCACGTCGTGCGCGAGATGCTCCTGCGACTGCAGGCGGCGCATGTGGACTTCGACGATGCGCGGGATCTTCGACGCACCGATGATCGTTTTGTCCGGGATGTAGCCAATGATGAATCGCCCGAAAAACGGCAGGATGTGATGCGCGCAGAGCGTCTTGAACGTCCCGCCGATCACCACGAGGTTCTGACACTTCTCGTCGGCCGCCGAGCACGCTTTGCGAAAGAGCGTCGTCAGCCTCTTCACGTCCGTGAAGTCGTAGCCGCTGGTCATGGTGATCAGCGATTCCGCCCACCGCCGCGGCGTATCGAGCACGTTCTCATTCTCGAGATCGACGTGCAGCAGCCGCAGGACTTCGTGAAGATGATGCTGCAACTGCGCGCGATCGATGGAAGGCCGCGGGTTGTTCAGGAGCCCGCGATCGTTGATGATCGCCTCGAGCTCTCCATTGATGTCGTTCTTCATGGCCGGCGTAGCTTATGCGATTCGGAGAGTGCTGCGCGGGCATCGGTTCTGGGCCTCGACCGCGCAAGTTGAGGGAGTCGCAGAGTCTCAAAGTCGCAGAGTCTCAGAGGTGTCGGTTGGCTCTGCAGGCGTCGAACGGAGAGCTTGCCGATCCCGCGCCGAACGCCAAACGATACTCTTTGAGACTCTGAGACTTTGAGACTCTGCGACTCCAGGGCGCGCAACCGCACGATCGTGCTATTGACGACTGAATGACCATTCATTCATACTGCTGCCTCCTCGAAAACTGACCCCGGTACAAATTCTGGAACCCTGCTTCAAGGAGTGGCTCATGGCAGAAATCAAGACTCAGGGCGCCGTGGAGGCGATGGAAGTCGCGGAAGCCTCGCGCGAGACCGAATGGGAGAAGCCTTCGTTTGTCGGTGATCTGTTCCTCGGCAAGCTGAACCTCGATCTGATCCATCCGTTCCCCGAACAGCCGGCCGCCGACAAGGCGGAGGCGGATGAGTTCCTCGCGAATCTCGAGCGCTTCATGGCCGAGAACGTCGACGCCGAGGCCATCGACCGGGATGGCGTGTACGACTACGAGCTCTTCAAGGGGTTCAATGAGCTCGGCGCGTGGGGCATGAAGATCCCGAAGGAGTACGGCGGGCTCGGATTCAGCGCCACGAACTACAACCGCGCCATCGGTCTGGTCGCTACATGGTGCGCCTCGAGCGTGGCCTGGCTCTCCGCGCATCAATCGATCGGCGTGCCGCAGCCGCTCAAACTCTTCGGCACTCCCGAGCAGAAACAGAAATACCTGCCGCGTCTCGCCAAAGGTGCGATCTCCGCGTTCGCGCTCACCGAGCCGGGCGTCGGTTCCGATCCCGCCAAGATGGAGACGCGCGCCACTCCCACCGCCGACGGCAAAGGTTGGATCCTCAACGGCGAGAAGCTCTGGTGTACGAACGGCCTCAAAGCCGAAGTCATCGTCGTGATGGCCCAGACGCCGCCGAAGGTCGTGAAAGGCAAGGAGAAGAAACAGATCTCCGCGTTCATCCTGGACATGGACACGCCGGGCATCGACGTCGCGCATCGCTGCCAGTTCATGGGGCTGCGCGGCATCGGCAACGTGCTGATCAAGTTCAGCAACGTGTTCGTCCCGAAGGAGAATCTCCTCTGGGGTGAAGGCCTCGGCCTGAAGCTCGCGCTGATCACGCTGAACACCGGACGTCTGACGATTCCCGCCGGCTGCGCGGCCGGCGCCCGGCGCATGCTGGAGATCGCGCGCGAATGGGTGAACGAGCGCGTGCAGTGGGGAGCGCCGATCGGCAAACACGAAGCGGTCGCGGCGAAGCTGGGCTGGATGGCCTCGCACACCATGGCCATGGAAGCGATCGTCTGGCTGACTTCCGGTCTGGCCGATCGCGGCGACGTCGACCTGCGGCTCGAAGCGGCCATGGCCAAACTCTTCAACACCGAAGTGGCCTGGCAGTGCGTCGATCACCTCGTGCAGATCCGCGGCGGCCGCGGCTACGAAACGTCGACCTCGCTCAAAGAGCGCGGCGAGAAACCGCATCCCGTCGAACGGATCATGCGCGACATGCGCATCAACCGCATCTTCGAAGGCACCAGCGAGATCCAGCACCTCTTCATCGCCCGCGAAGCCGTCGACCCGCACATGAAACGCGGCTACAAGATCCTCCTGCCGGAGACACCGACCGGCGAGAAATTCTCAGCCGCTGCCAAAGCCGGAGCGTTCTACTCGACCTGGTATCCAGCGCAATACATCGGCTGGAGCCGCTTCCCGAAATACGGCGAGTTCGGCCGCCTGCAGAACCACGTCGGCTACCTCGAGCGCCAGTCGCGCCACCTCTCGCGCTCCATCTTCCACGCCATGATGCGCTTCCAGGCCAAACTGGAGCGCAAGCAGATGGTCCTCTTCCGCATCGTCGACATCGGCACCGACCTCTTCGCCATGTCCGCCACCATCAGCTACGCCACGATGCTCGCTCAAAAGGGCGAGAAAAACGCCCTCGAGCTGGCCGACCTCTTCTGCCGCGAAGCCCGCATCCGCATCGACCAAACCTTCCGCACCCTCTTCGACAACCACGACGACCTCCAATACAAAGTCGTACAGCGGATGATGAAAGGCGAGTACGAATGGCTGGAAGGCCCGCTCGTGCAGCCGATCGTGCCGACGGCAGAGCAGGTGGAAGAAGCGATTCGGAAACTGGCGTAGCGCGTAGACACACAGCACCGATGAGAAGGGGCCGGCTTTTGCCGGCCCTTTCCATTCATCACACGCTTACAATCGACAGATCGTGATGGAAGTGCAACGGTCAGCATTCATCGAGAACGTCTCGCTCGTGAACTACAAGAGCATCGGCGACGTTCATGTGACGTTGCGGCCGCTGACCGTAGTAGTGGGCCGTAACGGGTCAGGGAAGAGTAACTTTCTGGATAGCCTGCATTTCGTTGCCGAGGCTTTGCTCACGACGCTCGGCCAGGCCATCTCCACGCGCGGAGGAGCCAAGGCGCTCACGCATCGATGGAGAGGTCCTCGGTTGAGAATCGAAATCTCGTTCCGTTTTGCAGACGACCGTAAGGGAACCTACGCCTTGGTTCTCGAAGATGGGCTCGTCGAATTCGAAAAGCTCGAGATCGACGCCTCTGATGAGCTGCCGAATGCGGGCTACGAGCGTGCGGGGGTCACAGTCCGCGCTCACGTGAGAAATGAAAGGCTACCTGCGATGCCGGCGGTTTTCCCCGATCGCCTCGCTCTTGTCAGTCTGTCCGGCCATGCCGAGTTTCGTGAAGCGTTTGATGCTCTCTCGTCGATGCGTTTCTATCGCTTCAACCCCGAAGCCATGCGCGGGCTTCAAGATCCGGATGAAGGCACCGTACTTCGGGAGGACGGCTCAAACATCGCCAGTGTGTGGCGTCGTCTGCAGTCAAGCGATCCCGCGGCTCTCGAACGCCTGGAACAGTTCTTGGGCGCCATCGTGCCCGAGATCGGGAGAATTCGTCCCGTCCAGCTCGGACCAAAGGAGACTTTGTACTTCCATCAGTCAGGGGCCGGTTTGCAAGAACTGGAGTTCTATGCTTCGAGCATGTCGGACGGAACGCTGCGAGCGCTGGGAGCCCTCGTCGCCTCGCGACAGGGAAACGGGGCGCTGTCTCCTGCCGTCGTGGGTATCGAGGAACCGGAAACCGCCCTTCATCCCGGAGCGGTTGCCGCGCTCATGGATGCGCTCCATGAGGCGAGTGCGAAGACTCAAATCATCATCACGAGCCACAGCCCTGATCTGCTCGACCATGTCGATATCGATACCGATGCATTGCTGGTGACGGATCTGCGCGATGGCGCAACCACGATCGCTGCGGTTGACGGCGCCAGCCGCGCAGCGATTCGCAGGGACCTTTACACGCCAGGTGAGTTGCTCAGGATGGATCAGTTGCAGCCTGCGGAAGCCCCTCGTGGCTGATCGAAGATGAGCCGGCTCACCGTCGCCGCGATCGTGGAAGGCCACGGTGAGCAACGGTCCGCTATCCGGACGATCGTGACGCGCGTCTGGACGGAGTTACTCGGCGGAGAGTACATCAACGTTCTTCATCCGATTCGCCAGCCACGCTCGAGACTCATTCGGCAAGAGGGGCTGCTCAAGGCAATCGACCTCGCGGACGAGCGGCTCAGAGAACACGCCTCCGGAGATCCGTCGCTCATCCTTGTTCTTTTCGATGCGGACGAGGATCTTCCTTGTGTTCTCGCACCCGCGCTCCTCTCGGTCGCACAGCAGAATCGGGCTCACCTCGACGTGGCCATCGTCCTGGCGAACACCGAGTTCGAGACGTGGTTTGCAGCCGCAGCGGAGTCGCTGACGAAGTTCTTTGATCTCGCAGTGACTGCGCCTGCCACAGATCCTGAGATGGCCGGACAGCGCAAGGGAGCTGTCAAGCGATGGATGCACGGGGCATACGCCGAGACAATCGATCAGGTTCGGCTCACCAACGCGATGGACTTGAAACTCTGCCGCTCGCGCTCGAAATCGTTCGACAAGCTCTGTCGCGAGTTCGAGAAACGCTTGTAACTAGCCGCAAAAGCAGCCGACGTGACGAAGGACGGCAACTACACACCCAAATTAAAAGATGTGAAGTTGAGAGGGATCTCTACGTCAACGACCTGTTTCACCAGGAACGGCTCATTCCCGAATTCTTCGTAGCCACGGCGGATCGCTGCCGTTGAACTCTCGAATACGTCGATCACCCGGTCGTTCTTGATCAACACGAACCTACCCTTCGCTTGCTTGAGAAGCTCAGCGCGACGAGCCTCGAAGAACGCGATCTCGTTTTGCAAGGGTGGTGTGTCCATATCCGCCATCAACGCACCTGATCATACTGGGTTGGTCTTAAGCCGGCGCGCAACCTTCATCTGCCGTCTTCGCCCCGCGCGCATGAAGCCAGACAACAAGCTCCTCGACGCCACTTTCCTGCGCCACCTGGAGCGGCGTCTTGTGGTCGTAGCCGATCCAATTCAGATCCGCACCGTGACGAAGCAGATACTCCGCCGTCTCCTGCTGCCCACCCCGGCACGCATGCCAAAAGGCATTCGTGACGTCGTGCTTCGTCGGCTGTGGCTCGACGGCGAAGAAGGTGTGTACTCGATCAGCAAGTCCGAGCGCGGCGCTCTGCCACAGCGTCGTTTCAGCTCCCCGCTCCAGTAACCGACGCGCCGCCTTCCACTGCGCGAAAACAACGGCATCGGACATCGCGGTGCCGCCGGTGAAGACCGCGCCGGGAGCCTCGATGTCCGCACCGCCGTCCAGCAACGCATCGATCACGGCGACATCGTCGCTGCTCGCCGCCCAATGCAGCGGAGTCTCGGTATCGTCACGGCCCGGGACATTCACGACGGCGTTTGGGCGGCGCCTCCGTCGATCAGCGCGGCGACGGCAGCCGCGGCATTCGGAAAATGGCCGGGCCAATCGGACACGATGTGCAGCAGCGTCCTGCATACGCCGGCACAATCGCTGATCGTTGCTCTCGCGAGATCCGGATTGCTCGCGAGCAACTCCCGAAGCTCTTCCACACGGCCGGCGTGAATGGCGTATGTGACGGCTAGAGCGAGAGAATCGTCGAAGTGGAGATCCATGATGAAGTTTTCGCGCCAATGCCTTAGGCGCCGAGCAGCTTGCGCACTCGTACAATAAATTTCTCCAGGTCCGTGTTCTCAAAATCCGCGATAGACATCTCGCGCGCGATAGCTCGGTTCCTCTTCTTCACGTCGAATCCGATCTGCTTGGAAAGCTTTTTGGCTTGATCGATAGCCGTGATCTCCGGTGGGACTTGCGCGCCAAAGACCTTCCGCAACGCCTCCAGCGTAAAGTAGTTTTCAATCGAGTATCGAGATAAGCGATGGACTGGAATATCGCTCTCCTTGCACTTACGCTCGAAGCGTCGTCGCACAGCACCGCTGTCAGGATCATGATCGACTACGGCCACGATGCGGTATTTTTCGGCGAACACCGAAAGATCAACCTGATCCATGATATCCCCGCCGAGTGGCCAGATTCTAATTTCGAAACGCGCCGAAAGATCATACTTGCGGAGAAGTTCTTCGATCACGGGAACATCGGAAGGTCCTTCCACGAGTATTACTAAATCCGAAACCAAGTTATCCGTAACCGCATATCCAAGATCGTCCAGAATCGAAGCCCTGCTCGTAGCATCGTCCACGTGTATCTCACCATCGAACGTAGTGAAAAACACTCGGTCTACAAAAGTATTGTTGAGGAAGACGTTAGAATGAGTCGTGACGAAGAGCTGTTTTTCGGTCCCATCCTTGACGAACGTTATGAACCGTCGCTGCATATCTGGATGCATGTGGCTTTCCGGCTCCTCAATCAGAAGCATCTGCTGCGGTGCGACCACGGCGAAATAGAGAAGGATAAGCAGATCCTGTAGCCCGAGACCGCATGCTCCAGCCGGCACCCAGCTTTCTTTGCTCCGAGCAAAGCTGAGCGACACCTTGTTGTCACGATCAGCAAAGAGACCAAACAGGAAGCCACTCGAGATGTCCTGAAAAGCATCTAGCAGGCGTTCATATGCGAGTCGGTCATCACTTCCAGTCGGCTGATTCTTGGAAAGGAAAAGAAAATTCAGCAGACCATCCCCTGATGGGTCGACGCGTTCCGAGAGCGTTATGCTGCGTGATACCTGCAGATGTCGCTTTGGAGGAATTAGTACTGTGGATGGAAAGCGGTCAATCCGTGCCATAATTGCTTGAGCAGCCGAAGCGACATTGAGCGCATAGCGATTTAGGTGGGCGTTGTTCCCAACTCGTGTCGCGAGATCCCTCACAATATCGTCGTGGTCACTCGTGTACCATATGTTTGCGCGATTGGACCAATCTCATAACCCACTGCGTGTAGATACTTCGTTCGACGTCGTAACCGCTGCCGTGGCGAAGCATCGTGGCATTGGCGGCTTCGATCGCGACCTTTTCGGCTTCGTCGGTTGAAATCGAGCCGCCTGCGGCGCGATGATCGGGGTTGCTCAACGCGTTAAGTAAAGTTGACTTGCCACTGTTGTTCTTGCCGCAGATAACGCTAATGCGGCCAAGATCGTGGAGGTCGACCGACGCGAGCGGTCCAACCTTCAAGACACGAACTTCCTTCAGCATTGCTATATTCTACACATGCACCCTCGCTCATTGGCGGTATTAAATGCCGTCATTCGCGATCAACCGTGAGTCCGAATCGAGCAGATCACAACGCCATCGGATCCCGCTTCCCTTGCACCTTCTCCTTGTCATCCACCGTCTCGTGACCTTCATACTTCAGGAGGCATTCGCGACAGATGAGGGAGGGCTGGTTAGCGCCAGGGCGCGGGACCCAGCCGTCCTGGTGGACGGCGTCGTCGAAGGAGCGGGTGTATTCGTCGGGGATTTCGCCGGCGATTTCTCGGGTGAGATCGCAGTCGCTGCACTCGAGTAGAACGCGTCCTTCCATCGCCGGCTCCTTTTTGGAGTGCGGTGGCCGCAGCCGCCGCTTTTGTATGTTGTTACTGCTGCGCGATCGAGATACGAAAGCGGCGACTGCGGTCGCCGCACTCCAAATTTCTACTTCTCTCCCGCGGCGGAGAATACCGGCGTGATGTCGACGGGGATGTCTTTGAGTTTGGCGGTCACGGATTCGATCTCGGGGGTCGATACGCCGTATTTGGTCAGGAGGCGCTGGGCTCTGGCGTAGTCGCCGGTGGCTTGCAGGGTCAGGAGCTCGGTGGCCAGGGTGCGGATGCCTTCGCGCATTTTTACGTTGTCGATGGTGAAGGTGCCGTCGGCGGCGGCGATGATGGCTCCTTTTTCGCGGAGCCAGTTCCATTGCACGGCGGTGCCGCGGCCGTGGGCTTCGTCGAGGCCGAATCGCATGGAGCGGAAATGCAGTCCTGCGTAGGTGGCGAAGAGTTGCTCGGGGCCGAAGCCGGTGAGGAATTTGTGCTCTTGCGCGTAAAGGATGTTCCAGACGCCGAGGACGTCGGCTTTGCATTCTTCGATGGCGGAGTAGGTGTCTTTGAGGAGGAAGCGGATGTCGACGCGCTCGCCGTTGGGCTGCGTGATCATGCCCGGCCCGAGTCCGTGGGAGAGCTCGTGGAAGAGGACGAAGTTGAAGTAGGCGTCGAAGTTGAGCAGGGGACGCTGTGAGTATCCGAGGACGCGATTCGCGATCGGCGCGCCGCTCAGTCTGTACTTCGCGTCCATGACGTTCTTGAGCAGCACTTTCTTGGAGCCCTTCTTCTCGCGCACGAATTCATCGTTCGGGAGATTGAAGGCCGCGGTCTGTACGCCGCGTCGCGCGTCGCCGGCGGTGTAGAGCTCCTGCACGACGCGGATCGGCGATTCGGTTCCGCGATTGGGGTTCTTGTATTCGTCCGGGATGGGCAGGTTCTGCTCCATGTCCGGCAGATGTTGCGCGTAGACGGCGAGCTTGTCGGTCTCCGGCTTGTCGACGACGGTGATGAACGATTCGAACGCGGCCTTGTAATTGAGAAGCGCGTCCTCATAGACCTCGTACGGTCCAATCACCACTTCGATCGGACCGGTGAGATCCATCCAGGCCATGTCGCTTTCGCGATAGTTGTCTTTGCCGAATGCATCGGCCAGCTTCGTCAGATAGTTCTTCAGCGAAGCGTTCGTCGTCAGCTCGGCCGCCTCGCGGAGTTTCGCCGCGGCCGGCTCGAGCTGCTTCGCGTAGTGGCGCGAGTAGGGAATCGTGATGAGCTTGTCGCCTTCGCGGCGTACGACGGTGAAGAGTCCCTGCAGCGCTTCCTTCTGATCCGGATGCGCGGCGATGTACTTCTCCATCTCTTCTTTGGTCATGTCCGGCGGATAGAAGGCGGCGCCTTGCGGCTTCTTGCCGGCTTCGCCGAACGGCGCGACGAACGGTTCGTCTTCCTCGAGCCGGTCCCAGCGTCCGCGGTTGATGAGGAAGTAGTCGTAGCCGGCCCGGTCGAGCGGCGAGTTCATGCCCTGCGACCCTAGGGCCTGCGCGGCCAGCCGGTCGCGCAGCGTGAGGTTGTCCTCGGCGACCTGCAGCCAGTAGATCTCGTCGATGAACTGCGAGGCCTCGATCAGCTTGGCCACGACCTTGCGCTCGTCTTCGCCGAGGAGGACGCGGTCGTAGTCGATGACCGTCTTCGGGAGTTGCGCCGCGCGTTGCGGCACATCCGGCAGAATTTCCAGACGATCGGCGGCGGCAGCGGCAGGCGCTTCGGGCGCGGCTTTCTGTTCCATCGGTTTGTTGCAGGCCAGGGGAAGAAGAGCGAGGAGACCCAGCAGTAGCGTTGGCTTCGTCATGACCAGGCGATTCTATTCGAGAGTCGGAGGTCGTGTTATCGTCCCGGCGAGTTTCTGCAGAGGTCAGCACAGTGATCATCGAGTGTCCCGGTTGTCAATCGAAGTACCAGTACGACGAGGAGCGCTTCGAGCGAAAGCCGTCGAAGAAGATCAAGTGCGCGCGTTGCCAGCAGATCTTCGAGATCGAGAATCCGGCCTTTCATCCGCAGCTTTCGCCGAAGGCCGATGCGGGCGATTCGACGTACGCGTCGAAGGTAGAAGACCCCAAGCGCACGGCTCCGCATGAGACGACCGAGCAGTCGCCGATTCCGCCGAAGGTGGAGGTCGCGCTGCAGATGCCGGCCGGCAAGCGCCTTTCCCTGGCCATCCTCGACGGTCCCGACGCGGGCAGCGTGTTCCGGATCGAGAAGCCGCACGTCACGATCGGCCGCTCGAACGCCGACCTCACCCTCAATGACACCGAGGCTTCGCGCCAGCACGCGGCCATCGAAGTGCGCGACGCCGTGTACGGTCTCACCGACCTCGGCTCGACGAACGGGACGATCTGCGAGGGACAGAAGATCGATGGGGAAGTTCAGTTGTCCGACAAGAGTGAGTTTCAGGTCGGCGCGACGACGCTGATGTTGATCGTCACGGACGATCACGCGTGACCGCAGTCAGGAGCTCGAGCCGATGAACGAGCTCAAAGAGCTCTATCGCCACCGCCAGCTCATCGCCGCGCTCACGGCGCGCGATCTCAAGGCACGCTATCGCGGCTCGGTCCTCGGATTTTTCTGGTCGCTGGCCAATCCGCTGCTGCTGCTGGCGGTCTACACGCTGGTCTTCACGAAGTTTTTCCCGCAGCAGGTGGTGCCGTCGTATCCGCTGTTTCTTTTCTCCGGAATCCTGCCGTGGACGTTCTTCACGGCGGCGGTGCTGGAGGCCACGGCATCGATCTCTTCGAACGCGGGGCTGATCAAGAAGGTGATGTTCCCGGCCGAGGCGCTGCCGCTGGTGGTCGTGCTCTCGCACCTCGTGCATTTCCTGGCCGCGCTGCCGATCATGCTCGCGGCGATGCTGGCGTTCACGGCCATGAACAAGTTCACGATGTCGTGGACGATTTTGCTCGGGCCGGTGCTGATGCTGGTGCAGGCGATTTTCGTGGCCGGACTGGCGCTCGTCGTCTCCTCGGCGTCCGTGCTGTTCCGCGATCTGCGCGACATCGTGGCCAACCTGCTGCAGCTCGGATTCTTCGTCACGCCGATTCTGTACTTGATCGAGAACATCCAGTCACGGCCACTGCGCGCGCTGCTGCGCGTCAACCCCATGACGCCGTTCGTGGTGTCGTATCAGGACATCTTTTTCTTCGGGCGACTGCCGAATGTCTCAGACGCGTTCCTCATGGTCGCGTACGCGGGCGTCTCGCTGTGGGCCGGCATTTTCGTATTCGGAAGACTGCGGGACACTCTGGCTGAGGCGATCTAAGAACCCGCGTTTTGACACGTGCGGCGAGAGATTTCATGCCGGGTCATAGCCATGCGTGTATTCACCACAGAGGACACAGAGAGCACAGAGGGGATGCGGAGAAAGACAATTTTTTGACTCAGAATTGATTGCTTCCTCCGCATCCCCTCTGTGTTCTCTGTGAACTCTGTGGTGAATACACGCGTGCCAGAAAACGAGCCTATTCAAGCTGGCTCACACCTCGGCTGCGGCATGTCCCGTCGTCCCCCCAGCCGCGACCTGCAATCCGATCAACCGCGACATCCGTAGGAAAAAGCTGAGATGCTGAAAGCGCGCGGAATGGTGTGGGGGCGTCCGATCGTCGATCGGCAGTTGCGCGCGGTTCTGGATGGGGCGTCGGACGGGGTGTTGATCGAGTGCGATGAGCGCATCGTTTACGTCAATACGGCCTACGCGCGGATGCTTGGCTATCCGAGTACGTCCGAGCTGAGCTCGGTCACGATCCGCGAGATCGCGCATCCCGAGGACCTCGAGCGTTTGCGTTGGTTCGGTCTCTGCCGCAAGGAGGGGAAGCCGGCGCCAACGCGCTATACGTTCCGCGCCTGCGCGCGCGGCGGGGATGTGGTCACGTTCGACGCCACGATCTCGCAGACGCGCGTGGATGGCGAGCTGTTCATCATGACCATCGTGCGCGAGGTGCAGGTCCACGCCGAAGCGGAGAAGACGGAGCACAGCCTCGACATCCCCGGCGCGAAGCGGCTTTCCGAGCGGGAGCACGAAGTGATTCAGCACGTGCTGCAGGGGCGGCGGTCGAAGGAGATTGCGCTGCTGCTGAATATTTCCGAGAAGACGATCTGCACGCATCGCAGCCGCGCCTTTCACAAGCTGGCGCTGCGCGGAGAACGGGACCTGTTCCGGCTCGCGGCGGAGTTGGGGCTGATGGGGCAGGCGCGACCTCAGCGCGAGAGCCGCCCCTCACCCTAGCCCTCTCCCCTCGGCGATGAAGCCGCCGTGGGGAGAGGGGACTCGGAAGGCTACAATCCCGCCTAGTGTCCGACTATGCGATTGCCATCGAGGATGTCTCCAAGGATTACCGCCTGTGGGGGCGGCGCTCGCAGTTCGCGACGCTCAAGAGCGCTTTGCTGAAGCGCGATCTGGCGCTGGCGCCGGATGCGGCGGTGGCGGCGCTGAGGCATGTGTCGTTCGTGGTCGATCGCGGGGAGGCGTTCGGGATCATCGGGCGCAACGGTTCCGGGAAGTCGACGCTGCTGAAGCTGATCTCGGGGATCCTCAAGCCGACGTCGGGAAAAGTGTCGGTCAACGGCCGTGTGGCGGCGCTCATCGAGCTCGGTGCGGGCTTTCATCCGGAGATCACCGGGCGCGAGAACATTTACATCAACGGCATCATGCTCGGTCTCTCGCGCCGCGAGGTCGATCAGCGCTTCGACAAGATTGTCGAGTTCTCCGGCATCTCCGAGTTTCTCGATCAGCCGGTGAAGACGTATTCGTCCGGCATGTACGTGCGCCTCGGATTCGCGGTGGCCGTTCACGTCGATCCCGACGTGTTGCTCATCGATGAAGTGCTGTCGGTGGGCGATGAAGAGTTTTCGGCGCGCTGCATCGCCAAAATCCAGGAGATGAAGTATCGCGGCGTGACGCTGCTCTTCGTCACGCACCAACTCGATCAGGTGCGCAATCTTTGCGATCGCGCGCTGTGGCTCGATCACGGACGCACGGAAGCCATCGGCGATCCGATGCGCGTCGTCGACGCTTACCTGCAGGAAGTGAGCGGCACGCCGCCGGCGACGGCAGCGGCAGAGACGCCCGCGATCGAGATCGAGGAAAAGGCAAAAGAAAAGCCGAAAGAGACGGACGAGGAGCGTTGGGGCTCCGGCGAGATCGTGCTCCGCCGCGTGGCGCTCACCGATCATCAAGGCCGCGAGCTGGTGGCCATCAGCGCGGGCACGGCGGTGATCATCGACCTCGACGTCGATGTGCGCGTGCCGCAAGAGGATTTCGTCTTCGGCGTCGGTATCTATCACGCGGACGGCACGTGCGTGTACGGAACGAACACCGACGTGGAAGGCTACGCGCCGGAACGGATCGAAGGATCGGTGCGCGTCCGGTTCGTGGTGCCGTCGCTCGATCTCGTGGCCGGCACGTACCGCATCGATGCCGCGGTCCACACCCGCAACGGCCGGGCCTTCGACTATCGCCGCAACGTCATGCGCACCGTGGTCGGCTCACGCGTCCACGACATCGGCATCTACCGCCCGCAGCATGAGTGGAAGTTCGATGGGATGATCACCTTCAAGTCCATCGACACGCTGCGCCACAACGTCCCGACCGCCATCGCCGAGGCGCTGGGATCGGTGAAAGAAGAAGCGGCGGCGCCGAAACCGAAACGGACGAAGTGAGAGGCAGGCCTGCGTGCAGCGATCGTTAGCCTCAGCGGGACCGTAGGTGCCCAAGGCTAGGCCAACCAGCGCTGCCGGCCGTGCCGGCGCGTACAATCGCTTCGCTTCCGGAGGTACCAATGTTCGAATTTCCAATCATCGTCGGTGTCATCATCGGTCTCTACATTCTCAGCTCGATCAAGATCCTTCCCGAGTACGAGCGCGGCGTGATCTTCCGCCTGGGCCGTCTGCTTCCCGAGGCGAAAGGACCGGGCATTTTTCTGGTCTTCGCGCCGATCGATCGCATCGTGCGCGTGTCGTTGCGGCAGGAAGCATTCGAAGTACCACCGCAGGACATCATCACGCGCGACAACGTGACGCTGAAGGTGAATGCGGTCGTGTTCCTGCGCGTCTCGGACCCGCGCCGCGCGGTCGTGGAAGTGCTCGACTACCGTTACCAGACTTCGCAGTTCGCGCAGACCACACTCCGTTCCGTCCTCGGCGAGGTGGAGCTCGACGACCTGCTTGCGCATCGCGATGCGCTGAATCTGCGCATCCAGACGATCCTCGATCAGCACACCGAGCCGTGGGGCGTGAAGGTGGCCAACGTCGAGGTGAAGCAGGTCGATCTGCCGGAGTCGATGCTGCGTGCCATGGCCAAGCAGGCCGAGGCCGAGCGTGAGAAACGGGCCAAGCTCATTCACGCCGAGGGGGAGTTCGCGGCGTCGCAGCGCCTCGCCGATGCGGCGAAAGTGCTGGCTACGGAGCCGACCACGATTCAGCTTCGGTATCTCCAGACGCTGACGGAGATCGGTGTCGAGAAAAACACGACCATCGTCTTCCCGCTCCCGATCGACTTCATGAACGGACTGACGAACCTGATGAAGAAATCGGAATGAGCGAGCTGGCCACGATGGAGGCGGCGCTGCTGCAACTGCGCGGCGCGCTGGGCGACGATCCGGAATTGCTGACGATGCGTCTCAGCGCCGATGTGCTGGGCCATGCTATCGCCGCCGCGAAGGACAGCGGTGTGAACGCCGCGCGTGTAAACGACATCGAGTTCGCGCTCAACGATCTCGTGTCCGCCATCGACGATGCCGGTGCTTCGGACATCGTGCATGCGGCCATCGATCAGTTGCGCAACGAAACCGCTGCGTTGCGTCGCGACAACGCACTGCCGCCCGAGACGATCGCTGCGATTCGCGACTTCATGAGCCGATTGCGCGAGCGCGCGAAAGCGCTCGAGCGCAGCCAGTACCGCGCGGAAGGCACCGATGCCGCGCCGTTGCCGCATCCGCCCGCCGAGCTCCGCGAGCTGGCCATCCCACTGGCGCGTCAACTCGCCGCGGAAGGATTCATGACTCCCGCGCTCGATCAACTCATCGCCGAGCCCGATTCGCTCCGCTATCACTCGGTCAACGAGATCATCGACGAGCTCGAAGTGATCGCGGGGTAGGCGTACGACTTTACGCGACTTCCAATGACATGCATCGCGAGAGCGCTCCCCTCATCCGCCTTCGGCACCTTCTCCCCTCATGGAGGGGAGAAGGCTACCTATTGATGATTCTCGCGAGAGACTTGGTCAGGTAGCCTTCTCCCCTCCGCAGAGGGGAGAAGGTGCCGAAGGCGGATGAGGGGAGCGCTCTCGTGGCAGAACGCGGCTCATCAACGCAGCTCTTTGAGCCCGCCTTCGATCTCGCCGCGCAGGTTCGTGACGTGGGAGCGGATGTTTTTGTCGAGCGCGTCGCCATCGGCCAGCGATTCGACGGTTTTCTCCAGGTCCGTGGCGTGGTCGGAGATGCGCTGATAGCCGTAGCTGCCGCCGGAGCCTTTCAGTTGATGGGCGAGATAAGCCAGACGTTCGAGAGACGCGCTATCGCATTTGCCGGCCTCGAGGACCGACTGCATCTCGCCGACTTTCTCGAGCGCCTCGTCGAGGAACTCGCGTTTGAGCTCATTGAGCTCATGATCCACGGTCACTGCCACAATCATCGGCCCCCTGCCGCCGTTTTGCACGCGGTGTGCCGTGACGTCCGTTGTCCTATGATTTGACGGTGATCGCCTCGGAAACCCTCCTCGTGGTGCGCGGCGGTTTCGATATGGAGGATCCCTGGATGGCGCCCGCTGCCTGCATGCCGGTGCGTCTTCGGCGGGCGGTCGATGGAGCGCCGCCACGGCTGGCCACGAGCGTGGCGGCGTGGTTCGACGACCATCACTTGAGCATTCTCTTCTCCGCCGGCGATGATCGCGTCGAGGCCTCCCTGCTCGTTCATGACGCGCCGCTGTACGAACAGGACGTCGTGGAGATGTTCTTCACACCCGCCGATCTGACTCGCTATTTCGAGATCGAGGTCAGCCCGCGCGGCACGGTCTTCGACGCGCTGGTCGAATCACCGGACGGTGACCGCGCCACGATGGTCGTGGACCGGGCCTGGGATTGCGAAGGATTGGTCGCTGCCGTGCGCGTCGTGACGGAGGCGGACGGCGCCATGTCGGTCGATACTCTGTTGCGCATCCCGTTTGCCTCGATCGGCCGTTCCACACCGCGGGTTGACGAGGAATGGCGGGCGAATTTCTTCCGCGTTGACCGCCATCCGCGACACGGCGATGAGTACAGCGCGTGGCAGCCAACGATGAGATCGCCGCCCGATTTTCACGTTCCGGCGGCATTCGGGACCCTGCTTTTCGCGGGATGACCGGGCTGGAAGATTCGCCGGCTCAACAGCTTGGGCCATCGTTACCGGGGAATTCATCCGACTTTTTCTGATTTGTAAACAGCGCCCGGGACGATCGGCAGTAGAGTTTGCGGCGGCCAAGGAACCCTCTTTCATTCGAATGGCAAGGATCTCCAGACTCATTATTGTGGCGTCGCTCGCCGCGGCCACACTTCTCGCCGAAGAGCCGAAATGTAACGGTGCTGCCCGCGAATGCGATCAGCAGATCCGGCACATGCTCAGCGGACGCCGGTACCTCGGCGTGACGATCGATGACCACAACCCGGGTCTGGTCGTGAGGTCCGTACACGAGAACAGTCCGGCGGCACGGCGCGGCCTCAAACCGGGAGACCGGCTCATTGCGCTCAACGGGAAGTCGCTCACCCGCGCCAGCGCGCGCGAGTTCAAGCAGGCCATCGCCGACGCGCGCAGTACCGGGCAGCTCTTCATGATCGTCTCGCGGCGCAACGTGTACATCAAGCTGGAGATGCGTCTCGAGCCGTACTCGAAGGAGCAGATCAGCAAAATCGTTGCGGCCCACCTCGCCCAGAGTCATTCGACGAGATCAGGCGCGCACTGATTGCGGTTCCGGAAGGCCTATGTTGCGTGGAACATTCAGCGGAGCATTCGATGCGTTCGTCGCCAGAGTAAAGGCTGCCATCCCGCATCCGGGACGCAAGCGGGACCGCGTCTCCATCCTGATTCCGTTCCTCATCATCTCCGCTGGACTGATGGCGCTGGCCTGGCGCTCCTACAACCTGTCGGTGAAGATGGAGCATGGCGCCAACGCGCTGGCCGAGCAGTACGCCGGCTACGCCGCTGAAATCACAGCCCGCCGCGTCGATGCGGCTGTCCGCGCCGAGATGGCTCTCGCGTCCGATGAGTGGCAGCAGATGGAGCGGCGCGTCGATCGACCCACCAATGCCTCGCTCAGCACCTGGATCGTGCAGCACGACTGGATCGTCTCCGCGCTCTACATCCCCGATGAAGATCCGGCAGCATCGATTTACTACACCGAGGTGAACGCGCCGCAGGGCGAGCAGATCCGGATCACGCGCGAGATCTTCACCTCCACCGGAGTCATCCGCTACGCCTACGATCCGCGCCGGCTGCTGGCGGCCGTGGACAACACCGTCAAGCAGCAGCCTCTGGCGCAGAAGGGCGGCCGCGGCGCACTGGTCATCCAGCAACAGGCCGAGGTCTCGCTCGTCCATCGAGGTCGCGTGGGAGTGGAAAAGCTCGAGGATGGATTCGCGTACCTCGCTCCGCTCGGCGAGCCGCTCGATTCGTTCGGCATCCGCGCCATCGTCCGCACGGCACATGTCGGCGGCAAGGGATGGCAGAACCAGCGCGTGGTGAGTTTCTGGGTGAGCCTGGTGGCGCTGGCGCTCACCGGAGTCGGTGCGTCGCTGGCGCTGCGCGGGATGCACAAAGAATCAGAAACGATGAAGCTGCGCGGCGCGCTCATCGCCAACGTTTCGCACGAGCTCCGCACGCCGCTCTCGATGATTCGCCTCGGCGCGGAGACGCTCAAGCGCGGGAAGGTCAACGAGAAAGAGCGCCTCGATATCGAAGACCAGATCCTGCGCGAGGTGCTTCTGCTGTCGCATCTCGTGGAGAACGTTCTCGACGTGGCCCGCATCCAGAACCAGAGCACGAAAGCGCTGGCCTTCTCGTCTGTCCGGCCGCGCGATCTGATCCGCAACCTGGTCGCGACCTACGAGTCGTGGATCCGGAGCAAAGGCTTCGAAGTGACACTCGACCTCGACGAAACCGTCTCCGAGCAACTGTGGGATCGCGATGCGGTCTCGCGTGCGCTGCTGAACCTCATCGACAACGCCATCAAGTACTCGGCGGATGACCGTCACATCGAGATCATCCTCCGCCAGAATGCCGAGTACGTGATCATCGAGGTGAAGGATCGCGGCATCGGCATCGACGCCAAAGACCTGTCGAAGATCTTCGAGCCCTACTTCCGGGCGCGGTTCTCCGACACCATCACCCGCCGCGGCGCAGGTCTCGGCTTGACGCTGGTACAGCAGATCGTGGAATCGCACGGCGGCAAGGTCGAGATCGACTCAACCCTCGGCAGCGGATCCACGTTCCGCCTCATGTTCCCACTCACCCTCGCCAGCAGCTCGCCGGCCGACATGCCGAACATGGTGCATGCGAGAGCATTTTGATCCCGAAACCTGCAACTGCATTGTTCCGTAACAAGACAGACGGAGAACGCGAATGACGAGGATTCTTGTCGTTGAGGACGAAGCTGGACTGCGCCAGGGGCTGGAGATCAACCTGCGCCACGAGAACTACGAGACCGTAACGGCCGGAGACGGCGAGGAGGCCATCCGGCTTTTCCACTCCGAATCGCCCGATCTTGTTCTCCTCGATCTCATGCTCCCGAAGAAGAGCGGATTCGAAGTCCTCGATCACATCCGCAAAGTCTCCAAAGTGCCGGTGATTCTGTTGACCGCGCGCGGTCAGGAGACCGACAAGGTGCGCGGACTGCGCGGCGGCGCCGACGACTACGTCACCAAACCTTTCGGCGTGCAGGAGCTTTTCGCGCGCATCGACGCGGTCATGCGCCGCAGTGAAGTGGTGACGACCACGGCGCGAACGGTCTGCGAGGACTCGCTCATCCGGCTCGATCCCGCTACGCGCGAGGCGGCAGCCAACAATCAGAAGCTCAAGCTCTCGCCCAAAGAGTTCGACCTGCTGATGTACCTCTTCAAGAACAAAGAACGCGTCGTCCCGCGCGACGAGCTGCTCTCGCGCGTCTGGAACTACCGCGTCGACCTCAACCTCAACAGCCGCACTGTCGATACGCACGTCACGCGTCTGCGCCGCAAGTTGCAGAAAGCCGTCGGCACGGACGCAGCGGTGATCGTGGCCGTGGCCAAGATCGGCTATCGGTATCTGGGATCTGCAAGCGGCACACTCGCGGCGCACTAACGCCCCCACGTTCATCCCCCGTTCTTTTTGATCGCCGCGGCCAGACGGTGCGAGCACGGGCACGCCTCGTGCTCTTGCTGCCCGCCGGAGGCACTAAATGAAGAGAATTCTGTTGTTGTTGTCAGTGGCAATGTTGGCTATTTTCGTTGTGGCTTGTGGTCGCGATGAGACCGCTGAGCCGCCTGCGGCGACCACGACCGTGGAGCAGCCTGGTACCGGCAGTCCCGCGGATGTCTCGCCGATCACCGCGCAAACCTGGCTCGATGACGTCACGATCGGCAGCGAGCTCGCTGCGGACGGATCGATGGTAGCGGGCAAGACGGGCGACGACTTCGCGCCGGGGCAGCCGATTCATCTGACCATCGAGACCGGCGACGCTCCGCCGAGCTCGGTCGTGAAGTTGGTGTGGTACGGTCCGAACGAGACCAAGATCGGCGAAGAGAACAAGCCGGTCGTATCTGGCCAGAAGTACCTGAGCTTCACCGCGTCGGATACGGCGTCGTGGGCCAAGGGCGACTATCGCGCTGAGGTCTGGATCGGCGACGAGAAGGTCAACACGCAGCAGTTCCAGATCGTCGACGCTGATAAGGCTGCCAACTAGCACCCGCTGTCATCCTGTTTGCTTCGAGAGTAGAATTCGCGGCAATGTATCGAACGAGCCATCGTCTGTGCGCCTGTTGTTGGCCCGCGGCCGGTCCGTTCGAGACGTGTCCCTGAACCACGCACGCGTATTCGAGTCGGACCCGAGCCTCACGGCCGGGTCCGTTTTCTTTTGTGGAAAGGAGCAGTCATGCAGCATGGAAAGATCTACGACAGCATCACGGAGCTCATCGGGAACACGCCTCTGGTCCGCCTGAACAAAGTCGTGCCCGAGGGCGCGGCCGAAGTGGTGGTGAAACTCGAGGCATTCAATCCACTTGCGTCGGTGAAGGACCGCATCGCCATCTCCATGATCGAAGAGGCGGAGCGCGCCGGAGAGATCGGGCCGGGCTCCACGATCGTCGAGGCCACCAGCGGCAACACCGGGATCGGTCTGGCATTCGTGGCTGCGGCCAAGGGCTATCGCTGCACGCTGTTCATGCCCGACTCGATGTCGGTCGAGCGCAGAAAGTTGCTGCAGGCGCTCGGCGCGGAACTGGTGCTGACGCCCGCGCCGATGGGAATCAAGGAAGCGCAGCGCGGTGCCGAGGAGTACGCGGCGAAGACGCCGGGCGCGTGGCTCTCGAAACAGTTCGACAATCCGGCCAACCTCAAGGTTCATCGCGAGACGACGGCGCCGGAGATTCTGCGCGATACCGGCGGAAAGCTCGACGCGTTCGTGGCCGGAGTGGGCACGGGCGGCACGGTCTCCGGTGCCGGATCGGTACTGAAGAAGGAGCTGCCCAACCTCATCATCGCGGCGGTGGAACCGATCGAGTCGCAGGTGCTCAAAGGCGGCGAGCACAAGCCGCACAAGATCCAGGGCATCGGCGCAGGACTGGTGCCTGCAATCTACGACGCCTCGATTGTCGATCGCGTGATGGATGCGACGTTCGAGGATTCCGTGCATTACGCGCGGCGCCTGGCGAAAGAAGAAGGCATCTTCGTCGGCATCTCATCGGGCGCGGTAACCTGGGCCGCGATCGAGCTGGCCAAAGAGCTGGGCCCCGGCAAGCGCGTCGTCGCGGTACTGGCCAGCACGGGCGAGCGATACCTCTCGACTGCTCTTTTTGAATACACGGATCTCGTGAATCAGCCAGCGACGACTCCGCAGATGCTGGCAGAACAGCAGGCGGCGGCCGCGAAGTAAGATTTTGCGCGAGAGCCGCCCCTCACCCTAGCCCTCTCCCCGCCGTTGCGGGGAGAGGGGACTGGTTCTAAGTCCCCTCTCCCCACGGCGGGTTCATCGCCGAGGGGAGAGGGTTAGGGTGAGGGGCGGCTCTCGCGCCGCCTGGCATTCGCGCGACAATGCGTCGGATGCAACGTCCCTCCAATGTCGCGTGGCTCGCGGCGATGACGCACATCGCGGCGTCGTTCGCGATGTTGTTGCTGCTGCGGCGTGGGTTGCCTGGGTTCTCCGATGAAGACCGGCTCGCGTACATCGCATCGCATCGCGTGGCGTGGATCGGCGGGTGGATGTTGTGGCAGGTCGCGGCGATTTCGCTGATCGGGTTTTATGGCGTGCTGGCGCTGCGCTTTCGCGGGATTTTGTCCGTGACTGCGATGGGAGTCGCCACCGCGGGTCTGGCGATCGATTTCGTTTGCGAGGCGCGTTACATCGGCGTGCTTCCGGAGTTGCGCGGGGCGGCGTTTGCGGCGCTCGATCGCGAGCTGGAGGTGCTGATCGGTTACGCCGCGAATGGGCTGTACACCGTTGCATTGGTGCTGCTGGTGATTGCCGGATGGCGTGAGCTGCCACGCCTGGCGCTGGTGCTGGCGATGCCGGTGGTTGCGAGTGGGTTCTTCCTGTGCGCAGCGTCTCTCGCGCACGACGCGCGTCTCGAGACCGTCGCCTCGGCCATCCTGTTTCCGCTCTTCACGCTCTGGATTTTCGTGGTGGGTATGTGGCTGAGAAAAAGCGAGTCGTAGTCGTCGGCGCGCGCGGCGTGTTTGGGTCGCTGCTCGTGAAGGAGCTCGGCGGGTACGACGTGGTCGAGGCGCCGCGCGGCGCTCCCGATTTTCGAAACGCGTTCGCCGTGGCCTGCACCGCCGGTCCATTTCAATTGCTCGACCGCGGAATGGTGCGCGAGGCCGTGGCGTGCGGTGCGCACTGGCTCGACATCGCGGACGATGAGCGCTGGTTCTTCGATCTCATCGATGACGCGGCCCTCGACGCGTTGGCGCGCGAGCGCGGAGTGGTGGTGATGCCGGGGCTCTCCACGCTGCCGGCGATTTCGTACGCACTCGTTGAGCGCCTCGGCACGCCGAAGCGTGTCTCGATCACGCTGTACATCGGCAACCACAACGCCAAAGGCGCGGCTGCGATCGCCAGCGGCGCCGCGCTGCAGACGCCCGATCGCGAGCTGCTCCGTCGCGCGGGCATCGACGCCGAGGTTCGCACGCGTTTCGAGGTGCCGGGCGTGGGAATGGCGATGCGCATGCTGGCGAAGTTTCCGGTTGCGGCGCGATTACGCATCGCCCGAATCATTGCGCGCGCGGCGAAGACGTTTCGCTTCGGCACGCACGGTGGGTTCGTCGAAGTACGCGCAGGCGATCGCGTCGAGCGAGTGAGCGGATCCGATCAGCGCATGGCCATCCTGCCACTCGTCTTCGCGCTCGAGCATCTTCCGCCTCCGGGCGTGTACGCGCCAACGGTGCTCGATTCCGAGCAACTGCTACAGTTCGTGAGCGAATGAAACGCCGTCGATTTCATCAGATCGTTTTCGCGTTGGCCGGCGCTTACAACCTGGCCTGGGGCGCTTATTCGGCGATCGATCCGCAGTGGTTGTTTCGCTACGCCGGCATGGCGCCGCTGAATCATCCGGCCATCTTCGCGTGTCTCGGGATGGTGGTCGGCGTGTACGGCCTGCTTTACTGGCAGGTCGCGCGCGAGCCGGAGCGCGGTTTCGAGATCGCCGCGGTGGGATTGCTGGGCAAGGTGTTGGGTCCGATCGGGCTGGTGCAGCTCATCGCCAGCGGAGCGTGGCCGATGAAGAGCGTCGTCCTTTGCGTGACGAACGACTTCATCTGGTGGATTCCGTTCGCGCTCTATTTGTGGGACTCGCGTCGCGTATCTTCGCGACCGCCGGAACGCGCGCCGAGGTGAAACTTCAGGCGATCGAACTTCTTGCGCTGCTCCGGCGTGAGGATGCGCGAGATCTCGGCGTTGGTCTGCTCGATCTCCGAACGCATGCGGGGGCGCATGTCGCTCCACAGTTTGTTGATGTTCGCGTGGCGGCGGCGGATGATCTGTTCGACCTGCGCGCGCTGCGCGTCGGTGAGATCGAGACGGCGGTCGAGCCGGTTGACCATCGCTTTGGTGGGAAAAAACGGCGCGCCGTGTCCGCCGCGCAGAATCATCATGTGCGACGCGAACACGCCCACCATCGCGCCGGCCGTGAACGTCAACACGACGACGAGGATGGCTACGATCGTGGTCTTAGTCGCCGACACGATAGGTTTCTCCTCCCATGCTGATCTCGATGACGGTGTCGCTGAGCGAGAACCAATCCGCACGCACGACGTTGATCCCGATCGCGGCGGCCAGGGCAATCGCGGCCGAGGTGGCCACGATCGGACGGAACCACGCCGCGAGCAACTGCGCGACGGTGAGTTGCGGCTCATTGCTGCCATCCGCGGTCAGCCTGCCATCCGCGGTCAGCCTGCCGTCCGCGGTCAGCATCACGTGCGACTGAATCCGGGCGCGAATCCTCGACAGCGTGGCCTCATCCGGCTCGTGGCGCAGCGGGCGCGCGTCGTTGCGCAGTCGCGCGAAAAACGGATCGTCAGTCATCGCCTTCTCCGTACAGGTCCGCCAGTTTCTCCCGCAACTTCCTGCGCGCCAGCGACAGGTGCGAGCGCACCGTCCCATCGCTGAGATCCATCATGCCCGCAATCTCGTCGTGGCTGAATTCTTCCACGAGATGCAGCCGGGCCACGATGCGCTGCATTTCCGGCAGCTCCTCGATGGCGGTGTCAATCCTCTGTGCGATCTCGTTGCTCATCGCCGGCAACGTTGCATCATCGCGACGACCTGCCGGTTGCGTATCCGCGATCGTTTCGTGGCGGAATTTGCTGCGATGTTTTCTTACGTCGAGTGCGGCGTTCGTGACGATCCGATAGATCCAGGGACCGAACGGCTGGCCTTCGCGGAACCGGCCGATGTTTTCATACGCTTTCACGAACGCCTCCTGCGCGAGGTCCTCGGCGTCGTGCGCGTTGCGCACGAC
>JALYJW010000008.1:58903-72532 GCA_030775085.1 Acidobacteriota bacterium
CCCGCCCCAGGCGATCGACACCACTCGCCGCAGGTATTTCGAGACGAGGTAGTCATACCCCTCGGCCTGGCCCTGCTGCACGCGCGCGATGGCGCGGGCTTCGAGTGGATCGTCGCTCAGTGACCGCGATTCTCCCACCGGTTCCCGCGCTCGGCGAGATGAAGGGCGAGCTTGGTGCGCTGTTCGGGCGTGAGCACGTTCAGCGCCTTCGACGCCGCCGCGAGCAGATTCGACTTCAACGCCTTCTCCGCGGCGGCCTGCTGGTCGAGCACGGTCTGCGCGCTGGCGATGTCATTCGGATTCGTGAGCAGCGTCGTAGCCACCTGCTTCAGCGTGCCGTGGATCTGCTCGCGATACTGGCCGTTCTGCTCCTTCGTGGCCTTGGCGATGTCCTTGAGCTGCGCGACCTGCGCGTCCGAAAGATCGAGCTCGCTCTTGACGTGGTCGAGATGTGCGAGGAACGCCAGCCCGTGACCGCCGCCGCGTCCATGCATTCCGCGGCCGTGTCCACCGGGACCGGCATAGACAAGAGGTACGGCGGCAATCGCCGCAAGAATCAGGGTGATGATGATCAGTCGTTTCTTCACGTTCATGTCTCCTTCTCGTGCATTACGACTGTGAGACGAGTTCGTTGAACGCGGCGTTTACGTTGGAGCGGAGGCAGTGTTCATTGGAACAGGCGACGAAGCTTTTCCAGCACTCCCTCCACTTCCTGGCGATTGCGGTCGGCTTCGTTGGCCCAGCGGCGGAACTTTTCGAACGTGATTGCCGCGGGCTCGTCGAAGTGGTCTTCGTTGAAGAGGATGCGGCGGACGAGGCCACCGAAGATGCCGGCCGGGCAGTGGCGCGTGGGAGCCGTGCCGTCCATGAAGACTTCGCGGATGGGGCCGGGGCAGCCCTTGCGCCAGAGCATGCCGGATTCGGGGTCAATGTCGCGGAAGGTGACGCCGGCCGGCGCCTCGGGGTTGGATGCGGTGTGCGGCGTGGCGCTCATGTAGGCGCCCCAGATCGGCAGCGCGGCCTCGGACGATGAGAGTCGGAGCGGCGCGCCGCGATCGAAGCCGACCCAGACGCTCGTGACGACGTCCGCGGTGTAGCCGACGAACCAGGCATCGCGATAGTCGTTCGTCGTGCCGGTCTTGCCGGCCGCGTAGCCGAGGCCGTAACGTTTGAGGCGCGTGGCGGTGCCGCGGCGGACGACGCCACGCAGCAGCGTGTGGACGACGTAAGCAGCACCGGCGTCGACGACGCGCTTCTTCGGTTGCATCTTGCGCTCGAAGAGCAGCTTGCCGCGACGGTCGGTGACACGGCGCAACAGGTACGGCTCCACGCGCTCGCCGAGATTCGGAAACGCGGTGTAGGCGGCGGTGAGCTCGCGCATCGAGACTTCGCCGACGCCGAGCGGCATGGCCGGAACGGCCTGGACATTTTGAAACCCGAAACTTTTCGCAGTGTTCGCGACGCGGTGCAGGCCGACTTCCTGTGTCAGCCGGACAGTGGGCACGTTGAGCGAGCGCTCGAATGATTCGCGCAGCGTCACGCGACCGCGAAAACGCTCGTCGTAGTTCTGCGGTTCCCACACTTCGTCGTTGGTGAGCTCCACCTTCACCGGCGAATCGAGCAGCAGCGTCGAAGTGGTGGCGCGCTTCGAAGCGATGGCCGCGAGGTATGCAAACGTCTTGAACGCGGAGCCAGGCTGCCGTCGCATTTGCGAAGTGCGGTCGTATGTCGAGCGCGCGAAGTTGCTGCCGCCGACGAGCGCGCGCACGCCGCCGTTGCGCGGATCGATGGAGAGGATGGCTACCTGCAATGGATCGCTCGCCGATTGTTTGCGGATCCATGAATAGCGCGCGCGCAGCCGCTGCACGCCGCGAAGCGCTTCACGCTCGGCGGCGCGCTGCGCGGACGGATCCATCTCCGACACGATCGTCAACCCGCCAGCCACAACGGGGCGGAGTCCCACTTCATGCACGACCTCGGCGCGCAACGCGCGGAGGTAAAACGGATAAAGACGCTCCGGAAGCGCGCCGCGTGTGACATCGACGGGATGAGCGATGGCCGCGCGATGGACGTTCTCATCGATCCAGCCGCGGTCGCGCATCACGGCCAGGATGGCGTTGCGCCGCGCGCGCGCGAGATCGGGGCGCTTCTCGGGCGTGTCGCGATTCGGCGCGCGGATCATGGCCGCGAGCAGCGCCGCTTCATCGAGCCGCAGCGCGCGCGGCGGCTTGTCGAAATAGAGACGCGACGCTTCGTCGATGCCGAGGATTGGTGCGCCGGCGTGATGACCGAGATAGACATCGTTGAGATAGAGCTCGAGAAGATCGTCCTTCGAAAGCCGCTTGTCGATTGCGACGGCCAGTGCGCCTTCGACGATCTTGCGCCGCCACGTGCGCTCGTTCGTCAGGAAGCGCTGCTTGACGATCTGCTGCGGGATCGTGCTGCCGCCCTGTTCGATGCCGCCGGCGCGGATGTTCGTGAACATCGCCCGCGCGATGCCGATGGGATCGATGCCGAGATGACGGCGGAAGCGAACATCTTCCGCGGCGAGAAACGCATCCGCGACATGCGGCGGAAGTTGTTCGAGGAGCACCGGCGGCGTGGGACGCCAGTCCGTTCCGTAGACACGCGTCACTTCACGAGTGCCGTTCGCTTTCGCGCCGGCCGCGGTTGCAATCACGGTCGGAACGCGCCAACTGCGCGGTGCGAGCTCGCGCGCGATGCGTCGATCCATGACCAGGACATAGACCGACAGCGCCGCGACGGCGAGAAAGAGTGCAATGCAAATCGGCAGCGCCAGCCGCAGCAGTCGTGCTTCGCGTGACAATCGTTTCATGTTCGTCTACATTGCAATTCGTGCAACTCATACACCGAGTTGCGATGCAGCACTCGTTCTTCCATCAAGCGTACGGCTCCCCATCCGAGACTTTTGAATAGGAGAAACCCAATGGCTGCAAAGAAGAAAGCAAAGAAGAAGGCCCCCGCGAAGCCCGCCGCCAAGCCCGCAAAGAAAGCCGCTGCGAAGAAGCCTGCGGCCAAAAAGCCGGCCGCGAAAAAAGCTGCGGCAAAGAAACCGGCCGCGAAGAAGGTTGCCGTGAAGAAAGCCGCCAAGCCTGCGAAGAAAGCGGCCGCGAAGAAACCGGCACCGAAGAAAGCTGCGGCAAAGAAAGCCCCAGCCCGCAAGGCAGCCGCCGCGAAGCCTGCACCGAAACCGAAGCCAAAGCCGAAGCCAAAGCCGAAGCCCGCTCCGAAACCGGCGCCTAAGCCCGCACCGAAGCCGGCTCCAAAGCCAGCCCCGAAACCGGCACCGAAGCCAGCGCCCAAGCCCGCTCCGAAACCGAAGCCGGCTCCGAAGCCCAAGCCGGCTCCGCCGGCACCGGCTCCCGAACCCGCGCCTGCGCCCCCGGCAGCCGGCGTCAACGGCGGCGCGAATGGCAACGGCGACGGCGGAACGCCGTAGCGCGCGATCAGAACCCCTCATCCGGCCTCGGCCATCTTCTCCCCTCTGCGGAGGGGAGAAGACGCTCGATGAGCATCCGGCTATCCGCATCGGATGTTTGGCGTTTAGCGCACAAATGTCGACGCGAATGCGCGGATGATTCTTCGCTTCGGCCAGCCGAGGGCCTGGATCGTTCGGATCGCGAACGGGATGACGAAGGTGAGGGGGAGGAAGCGTCCGGTGCGGAAGATGCGTCGCGCCAGTCGTGAGATGGCGACGGATTGCTCGTTGATCGGACGGCGCAGCTGCTCATACGCGAGCAGGCGCTCGCGCGAAACATCTCCGGCGCGAAGTGCGGCATCGGCGACATCAGCCAACGCCAGCGCGTCCCAGATCGAAGCGTTTGCACCCTGACCACCGGCCGGCGTCATCGGATGGATGGCATCGCCGATCAGCGCTGCGCCGTCGGCGACGTACGACGGTGCGTGACCGAAAGGCCGTGCGATGCGTTTGAGGTCGCGCGGGAAGTCGATCGGCGGGAGCGTGTTTCCGAACTTCTCCGGCATCGCGCGATCTGCCGGGATCGGCATGAGGAAGACGCCTTCGTTCTCCGGCCACGGGATGAGTCCGACCGCCGGCGTGTCGCTGCGGAAGTCCAACCACACGCGGACGCGATTCGCCGCCAGCGGCCATTGCGGAAGCACAGCCGTCACGAACTCGACCGGAAACGGAGTGAGCGCGATCGGGATGCCGAGCTGCGTGCGCACGATCGAGTTGCCGCCATCGTCTCCGACGACGAGCTTCGCTTCGAGCTCGAACGTCTCATCGCCTCGCTTCCCGCGAATGCCCGCAACACGTCCGTTCTCGCGCAGCAGCGCTTCGACCGTGACGCCGCGATGAATCTCGACGTTGCCCGTCGCCATGGCGGCATCGGCAATCACCGCGCGCGTCGTGGCCGGATTCGTTGAGAACGCATCGATGCCGGCGGCGTCGAAGTCGTCGCGTGTGATGCGCAGCCACGGCGTTTCGCCGCCGATCTCGATCGCTTCGAGCTTCACGCTGGCTCGCTCGCGGATCGCATCGGCAACGCCGTAACGCTCGAGCGCGTTCGTCGTCGGGCTCCAGAGAATTTCCGGCCGCGCGATTTTTGGCGGCGCAGTCTCGCGCTCGACGAGCGCAACGCGCCACCCGCGGCGTCCGAGATCGAGCGCCAGCACGGCCCCGCCGATTCCCGCACCGACGATGACGACGTCGCAGCGCATCGTCTTCTCTAACCGCCTTGCGTGGCGCGTTTCTCGACCAGTCCTTCGAACACCTGCAGCGCCAGATCGACGCGCCCGAGCGGTGCGCTGACCTGCACGCCGGCCACGCGCTCGCGCACGCGCGCCAGCGTTTCGCGAGCGATCGTCACGCCTTCGCGCAGCGCGTGCTCTTTGCTCTTCTCGCTGGCGATGCGCATCCGCTCCATCACGTCGTCGGGCACGGAGACGCCGGGCACTTCGTTGTTCATGAACTGCGCGTTGCGATACGAGAGCAGCGGCCAGATTCCGGCCACGACCGGGAGGTTCATCGGCTCGATGCGATTGAGGAAGTGCTCGAGCTGGCGCACGTCGAAGACCGGCTGCGTGATCGCGTATTCGGCGCCCGCCTTCACTTTCCAGTCGAGGCGGCGGAGCTCGTATTCGAGATCGAGATGACCCGGATTCACGCCCACTCCGATCGTGAAGCACGTCGGTGCGCCGAACGGATTACCGCCCAGGTCGAGTCCGTGGTTCATCAGGTTGACCATGTTGGTGAGGCCGATGGAGTCGATGTCGAACACCGCCGTGGCCTCGGGATACGGGCCCATCTTGGGAGGGTCGCCGGTGATGATGAGGAGGTTGTGCAGACCGAGCGCCGCGCAGCCGAGGAGATCGGAATGCATGCCCAGGAGATTGCGATCGCGACAACAGTAGTGCAGCACTGTCTCGATGCCGACGCGCTGCTGCAGCAGCACCGACACGGCGATCGCGCCCATGCGATTCTGCGCGCGCGGACCGTCCGGCACATTCACCGCGTCGACGCCCGCTGCGCGGATCGAATGCACCGACTTCACCATGGCCTCGGGATCGGCGCCTTTCGGTGGCGTGATCTCGATCGTGGTCACGAACTCGCCGGCGGCGAGCTTGCGTCCCCAGTTCGAGCGCGTGCCCATCGGCGCAGGCTCCACGCCGGCCGGTTTGTCGGCCGCCTTGGTGTTCCCTTCGATGACCACGAACGATCGCCGCGGTGAAAGCGGACGCACCGTGTCCGCCATCATCTTGATGTGCTCGGGCGTAGTGCCGCAGCAGCCGCCGATGAACTTCACGCCTTTGTGAATCAGACGCTTCGCGTACTTGGCGAAGTAATCGGGCGAGGCCATGTACATCTGCCGGCCGTTCACATCGCGCGGCAGGCCGGCGTTCGGCTGACAGGAGATCTTTTTGGCTGTGGCCGCGGCCATCTCCTCGATGGCATCGAGCATCACGTCAGGTCCGATCGAACAGTTCAGGCCGATCACGTCCGCGCCGGCACGGTCGAGGCGTTGCGCGAGCGAGCGCGGCGTATCGCCGAAGATCGTGCGGCCGTCGACACCGATCGTCATCTGCGCCACGATCGGCAGCATGCAGACGTCGCGAATGGCGGCGATGGCCTGCTCCATCTCCGAGACGTTGGAGAACGTCTCGCAGGCGAACAGATCGACGCCGGCGTCGAGCAGCGCCTGCGCCTGCTCGCGGAAAATGTCGCGCGCCTCGTCGACCGCGGTCGGTCCGTACGGCTCGATGCGAATGCCCAGCGGACCGATCGCGCCGGCCACGTACACCGATTCGCCGGCCGCCTTCCGGGCCAGCTCCGCCGCGCGCATGTTGATCTCGCGCAGCTCCTCCTCGATCCCGAATCCGTGCAGCTTCACGCGGTTCGCGCCGTAGGTGTTGGTCTCGATGATCTCGGCGCCGGCCTTCACATACTGCTTGTGGATCTCGAGCACGATCTCCGGATTGCGGAGATTGAGCTCGTCGTAGCACTTGTTGATGAAGACGCCCTTCGAATAGAGCATCGTCCCCATCGCCCCATCGAAGAGGTAGACGTGCTCGTCCGCGATTGCCTGGATGAAGTCCATGATCCGATCCGCCCGCTCCAAAAACAAAAACCCCACGCCGAAACAACGACGCGGGGCAACTCGATCGCAACTCGAATCTCGGCTCTTAGCTTTTTTTAGGCTGGTTGCAAGCTGCCCCAAATCACTCCAGCACTGAAGAGAGTAGGTTCGGGAGAGAGGGTTGTCAAACGGGAATCGCGCGATTCTGGTGTAGTGGCATTGCTGAACGCAGGGAAGGGTGGATGAGGGGCCGTGTTCGAGCGCAGAGGTGCCGATTGCCGCCCCCCGCTATAATCGCCGCCAATCCATGCGATCCCTGACTCTGGCGCTGTCGCTTTGTCTTGCCGTGACGGCCGTCGCGCAGCAGCCGTTGGTTTGCACGACCACGGTGGCGGGGCGGGCGTGCGAGGCGTTTCACTATCACGTGCAACTGTACCGGCCCGACACGAAGGCGTTCGTCGAGGTGACGGGCGGGAATCAGTTCGCCACGCAGGCGGCGTGCGATCGCGCGCGCGAGCTGCAGGTGGCGGCGAATGCGAAGGTGGTGACGTATTTCCGCGATGTGCGCGAGCAGCGGCAGTACGAGCCCGACCGCGTCGGGCCGTGTCATTGCGACATGACCGTCGATCGCGCCGCGCCGAACTTTCTGAGCGACCTGCAGCGCAACACGCAGATTCGTGCGGGCGAGGAAGCGCGCCTGCGCGTGCGCGAGCGGTTGCTGGACAACAAGCTCACCAGCGAGTCCGAGATCGTGCGCGGTCTCTGGGCCGACGCGCCGGCTACCTCGCTCCTCGGCGGGCCGCGTCTCGCGCCGCTTCCGCAGAATGCACCGGCGCAGATGCTCACCGCGACAGAAGATCTCCGGTCGACGAAATCCATCGACACCGGCAAGCCCACCGTGGCCGCGCTCGACATTCCGCTCGTCGATATCGGAGCCATGCCGCCCGAAGCTCCCGAGCCGGCGCAGGGAGCTCCGGCGGATGGCGGCGCGGCGCCACAGCAGCCCGCGGACGAGCCTCCTGTCGAGGAAGTTGCGGTCTCCGCTCCCGTGGAGACAGATGCGCCGGCGAGCGAAACGATCGCCAGCACCGTCCCCGAGGAAGACATCGTGTCCGCCGAAGAAACGGCGGAGCGCTTCGTCAGCTATGAGACGCAGCGTATCCAGAACGTCATCCGCGCAGCGAGCGCCATCGCGGACGAGAACGTGAAGGCCAAGATCTTCGAAGCGTGCATTCAGCGCATCCAGTTGTTGTCGAACCTGCGTCTGCTCATCGAAGGCTCCGGCATGCGCAGTCGTCTGGCGATGGCAGCACGCGATGCGCGCGGCGAGACGGAGCGTCTGGCCGTGATCACGCGGCTTTTCGGCGAAGGCATCCGGCCGCACTGGGCCGCGCAGGATGCCGCCGACGTGATCTTCGAGGTCACGCCGGAGATTGCGGCCGCCCCCGAGCGCGCGCTGCGCGACACCACCGGCGGCGTTTCGACGGAGCAGAAGAAGCAGGCGCTCTATCTCGTCCTCGCGCAGACGCAACCGACGGAGGACCAGAGGCTGTGGCTCTCGAGCGTCGTGGAGGGATTTCTGCGATGAAGAGATTGCTGGCGCTTCTTTTCGCGATGACGTTCTGCCTCGGAGCAGTGGCGCAGGACGCACCGCCTCCGGCGGACGCAGCCACCGCCGCCGCGAATACCGAGGAGGAGTTTGCGACTGCCGTTTATTTCGGCAAGAAGTTCGCCGACCTCGGCGACTACACATCTGCATACGAAAACCTCGGCAAGGCGGACGCGCTGAAACCAGATCAGCCGGCGGTGCTCTTCAACATGGGTGTCGTGCTCGCGCGCGCGGGCCGCTATTCCGAGGCCCAGGTCAAGGTCGATCGCTATCTGCAACTCTTTCCCGACGGCGCCGAAAAGGCGATGGTGACGAGGCTGCAGCGCGAGCTGCAGTTCCAGCGCGAGCTGCAGAAAAAGCGGCAGGCCGATCAGGAGTATTCGGATCTCTTCAATCGCGCCAAGTTCGTCTACGGACGCGCAGAGCTTCAGGAAGCGCTACGCCTCTTCGAGCAGGCCGAGCGTCTCCGGCCGAACGACGCAGCGGCGGTCTTCAATCAGGCACTGGCGCACGAGAAGCTCGGCGACTACGCGAAGGCCATCGAGCGGTATCGCCGCTACGCGCAACTGGAAAGCGATCCGCAGCAGAAGCAGAGCGTCGACGAGCGCGTGTACGAGCTGCAACGCGAAGTCGACGACATGCAGCACAAGATCGTCTGCTCGTTCTGCGGCCGCAAACTGCCGGCCGGCGCGACGTGGTGCGAGCGCTGCTGGCATGGCCCGTATCTGACGAAGTCGCCCGTGTGGAGCTCGCGGCCCTGCATCGACGGCGCCTCGGCGACACGTGCGACGTACTTCTCGGAAGACCGCTTCAACGGCAACGATGTCCTACCCTGTCTCTTCGGTAGCGGAGACGGAACGATGCTGGAGGCGCTGCGCTACACGCCATCGCGGCAGCGCGCGATTCAGGACGCCCGCCGCGCGGAAGGATGGACCTACGCGGACGGCGCGCTGCAGAGCTGGAGCGACAAGCAGGGCAATCAGATCCGCTACGTGCAGGGTCCGGAGTATCTGGAAAAGATCACGTCGTCGATGGGCGGCGAGATCCTGACGTTTGCCGCCCATGTCACGGGCGAGGGCGTGTGTCTGCTCAACCGCGAAGACATCCTCATCGACGGGCAGCGCTACACGAACCGCTACACGTTCGACGCGTCGGGCCGCATCGCGCAGCAGCAGGTCGAGTATCAGAACACCGCCGCCTGCAATCACCTGATCGCCATGACCGCCGACTACGTTTACGCGAATGATGCGCTGGCATCCGTGAGCATCCGCGGCGGCTACGAAGGCTACCTGGCCGAGGGAAAACCGAAAACCGAATGGACGGCGAGCGTCGTCTACGCATATGACGAAAAATCGCGCGTGGCGAAGGAAGAACTGGCGATCACGTCGTTCAAGAAGACCTACGACCAGCGACCTCAAGGCGCGTTGCGCGACGACATCAGCCGTGTCTATCCGAGCATGCGGGTGCGCAAACCGATCGAGAACGTGCAGCGCGTCGGCGATCTTTGCGCCACTTCCGGAACGCTCAACCTCGGCAACGCCATCGACTTCCGCCCGTTCTACGCAATGTCACCGAACCTGGCCATCGCGCTGCAGAAAGGCGTGACGAAGGCGGTTGTGACGTTCACCTATCCCGAAGGGTACTCTGTCAAGTAATCCGGCGGCCTTCCGCGCTCGCGGCGATCAACTGCTCGAGCCGTTTTGCGCGCGTTTCGTCTCTCTTCGCACTGATCACCCACCAGCTCAGCGTGCGGTGGTAGTACGGCGGCTGCGCTTCCCAGAACGTCCATGCCGCTTTGTGTGCGCGGAACTTTTTCTCCATCGCTTCATCGAGCTGCGCTTCCTTCCGCTCGTACGAATAGCCTTCTGCTTGCGAGGCATCGCGCTTCTCGAACACCGCTAATCCGGCCGGCATCATCCGGCCCAGCTTCGTGAGCTCCGCGACTCGCTTGATGTTCACCGCGCTCCACTTGCTCTTTGCTCGTCGCGGCGTAAAGCGGATCGTGTAGCTGATGTCGTCGATGGTCTTGCGAACGCCGTCGATCCAGCCGAAGGACAGCGCTTCGTCCACGGACTCCGGCCAGGTGATGCTCGGCTCTCCGGAATCGCGTTTGTAGAAACCGACCAGCAGCTCGGACTGGGAGGCGTGGTTCTTCACGAGCCAGGCGCGGAACTTTTCCGGAGTGGGAAAGAACTTCGGCTTCACGACTTCCTCGCGAATGGCGTGCAGTACGGATCGTCGGCAGCGCACTCCGCGAACTCGAACTGGACGGTGGCGTGGGCGATGCGGTACTCGCGCGCCAGCATGGCCGTGACCTCTTCCAGCAGACGCGCCGTGGTCTTCACCGGCACATCGCCGACCATGATGTGACACGACAGCGCAGGACTGGACGGACCGAGCGCCCAGATGTGCAGGTGATGCACGCCATGGATGCCGTCGATCTCACCCAGAGAACGCGTGACCTCGATCGGATCGATGCCGGCCGGCGTGCCTTCGAGCAGCAGATTCATCGACTCGCGCAGGATGCCGTAGCTGCTCCAGAGGATCAGCAGCGCGATGAACATCGTCACCAGCGCGTCCCACGACGTCGAGCCGGTGAAGCGGATGAGCAGCGCGGCCACGATGATGCCGGCCGACGACACGGCATCTCCGATCATGTGGACGAACGCGCCGCGAATGTTCACGTCCTCGCGGCTTTCGTGATGGATCGAAAGCGCGGTGGCTGCATTCACGAGCAACGCGATCGTAGCCATGATCAGCATCGCCGACGTTTCGACCTCGTGCGGATTCTGCAAACGCGACCACGACTCGCGGAACAGAAACAGCGTAAACGCCACGAGCAACCCGGCATTGACGAACGCCGCCAGGATTCCGGCACGCTGATAACCGAACGACTTCTCTTGCGTCGGCGTGCGGCGTTCCAGACGCACCGCCACGAGCGCAATCAAGAGCGCCGCGACGTCGGTGAGGTTGTGCAGCGCATCGCCGATGAGCGCCAGCGAGCTCGCGTAAATGCCGATGGCGATCTCCGCCACCACGACCATCACATTCGCCGCGGTAGCGATCGTCAGCTTCCGCGAGACCGAGGCGTGATGGTGATCGTGATTGTGCGCCATCGCGGTAAGTATGAACGAGAGTTGTTCGCGAGAGCCGCCCCTCACCCTAACCCTCTCCCCGCCGTTGCGGGGAGAGGGGACTTGAAACCGCGCAGAACTCGGTCCCTTCTGCCTGCAACGGCGGGGAGAAGGGTGACGTGAATCTCGCGATAACTCAGTCCCCTCTCCCCTCCGGGGAGAGGGCTAGGGTGAGGGGCGGCTCTCGCGAAAAACCTACCGCGTACTTTTCTCGACCTTCTTCGACTTCGCCGCTACCGCCTCGGCCATGGTGCCGCGGTGTTCTTTCAGCCTCGCGGCGAGCTCGGGGTCGCTGGTGGCGATGATCTGGGCGGCGAGGATGCCGGCGTTTTTCGCGCCGCCGATGGCGACCGAGGCGACGGGGATGCCGGGTGGCATCTGGACGATGGCGTAGAGAGCGTCGAGTCCCTGCAGTGCGCCGCTGGCTAGCGGTACGCCGATCACGGGGCGCGTCGTGAATGAGGCCACGACGCCGGGGAGGTGCGCGGCCATGCCGGCGCCGGCGATGAAGACGGCGCAGCCGTTGGCCTCGGCGCTGGTGATGATCTGTTTGGCGCGCTCGGGGCTGCGGTGCGCGGAGGCGACGGTGAATTCGTAGGGAACGCCGGCTTCATCGAGTGCGGCGGCGGCTTGCGACATGACCTCCGCGTCGGAGTCGCTGCCCATGATGATGAGGACCCAGGGTTTGCTCACTCTGCGGCCACCGGCTTGCGGGTTTCGAGCGCGCGGTATCCGATGTCGCGGCGATAGCGCGCGCCGGCGAAGCGCACTCCCGGCGCGGCTTCATATGCTTTGGCCAGCGCTTCTGAAAGTGTGGCGGCGCGGGCGCAGACGCTGACGACGCGGCCGGCCTGGTTGATGAGCTTTCCTCCGCGCTTGACGACGCCGGCGTGGAAGACGACCACGGAATCATCGTCGATCGGATCGAACTCCACTTCCTGCCCCTTGGCGAAGTCGTCGGGATAGCCGTCGACGGCGATGACGACGCAGGCGGCTGCTTCTTTGCGGAAGTTCAGCGATTTGAGATCGCCGAGATTGCCGCGCGCGACTTTGAGGCAGACATCGGCGAGGTCGTCTTCCATGCGCAGCATCTGCACCTGCGTTTCGGGATCGCCGAAGCGGCAGTTGTATTCGAGCGTTTTCGGTCCGTTCGCCGTGAGCATGACGCCCGCGTAGAGCACGCCGGTGTACGTTCGTCCCTCGGCGGCCATGCCCTGCACGGTGGGCAGGATGATCGTCTTCATGATCTCGGCCGCGGTCTCGGCGTTGAGCACGACCGCGGGCGAGTGCGCGCCCATGCCGCCGGTGTTCGGTCCCTCGTCGCCGTCGAAGGCTTTCTTGTAGTCCTTGACGGGCGCCAGCGGGAGCGACTTCTTCCCGTCCGTGATGACGATGAACGACACTTCCTCGCCGGTCAGGAACTCCTCCACGAGAATGCGCGTGGCGGCGTTGCCGAACTTCTTCTCCTCGAACACGACGCGCAGATACTCCTCGGCGTCGGCTTTCGACTCGACGATGACGACGCCTTTGCCGGCCGCCAAGCCATCGATTTTGAGCACGGCCGGATAGCCGATGGACTTGAGCGCCGCTTTCGCCTCATCGATGGAGTTGCACGTCTCGGCGTTGGCAGTGGGGATGCCGTACTTGCGCATGAACTCTTTGGAGAAGACCTTGGAGCCTTCCAGCTCCGCGGCCAGGCGAGTCGGACCAAAAACAGGGAGCCCGCGTTTCTGGAACTCATCGACGATTCCGAGCGTGAGCGGCAGCTCGGGACCGACGATGGTGAGGTCCATCTTCAGCTTCTCGGCGAAATCGGCCAGCTCGATGATGTCGGCCACGCCGATGGGGACGCAATCAGCGACGTCGGCGATGCCGGCGTTTCCGGGGGCCGCGTACAGCTCTCGCACCAGCGGCGATTGCTTCAGTTTCCAGCAGATGGCGTGTTCACGCGCACCCTGACCCACAACGAGGACTCGCATGTTTCTCGGATTGTAGCAGCCGGGCGGCGGGGGACGGGGGAGTCTCAAAGTCGCAAAGTCTCAAAGTCGCAAAGAGCTGCACTCCTGCGGCCTTCCCTTTGAGACTCTGAGACTTTGAGACTTTGAGACTCTCCCGTCCCCCGCCCGGGAAGCCTCCCGCCCGCCTAGACGTTCTGCCGGCCACGCCCGTAGTACAGGGCAATGTCCGCGGAACTCCTGATGATGCCGACGATTCCCAGCGTCGAGCCCGACGACCGGCAGCTCGTGCAGACGATTCGTGCCGGGGATACCGACGCGTTCGAGACGCTCGTGCGCCGGAAGACGACCAAGGTGTACGCGCTGTGCTACCG
>JALYJW010000008.1:72542-79276 GCA_030775085.1 Acidobacteriota bacterium
GTGCTACCGGGTCATCGGCAATTCTGAGGACGCCAAGGACATCTCGCAGCTCGTGTTCCTCAAGCTGTGGGAAAACCTCGAGAAGTACGACCCGCAATACGCGTTCGACACCTGGCTGTACCGGATGGTGACGAACGTGGCCATCGACTTCATGCGCAACAAACAGTCGCGCGACAACGCCGTGAACTCGAACCTCCGCCTGGTGAAAACCGCCGTGGACGCCGAGCAGACCGTGTCGATGCAGCGCAAGGAAGTGGAGAACGTCTTCGCGGAGATCTCCACGGTGCTCTCGCCCAAGCAGAAGACGGTCTTCATCATGAATCAGATGGAAGACCTGCCGTCCGCCGAGATCGCGAAGATCCTCGGCTGCCGCGAATCGACGGTCCGCAATCATCTCTTCAACGCGCGGAAGCTGATGCAGCAGCAGTTGCAGGTCCGCTACCCCGAATACGCGCAGCTCTGGAGGGATCGATGATCTCGTGTGAGTCCTTCCGGACGCGCTTCTCCGCGAATACTGACGATGTGCTCGTACTCGAGCACATCCGGGCCTGCGACCGCTGTCTCGACTTCGCCGTGCAAACCGATCCGGACGTGATGTTCCGCGCCATCGGCGGCGGAGAGATGGTCCCGCCGGGCGGTGTCGATGCGTTCGTGACCGGCGTGATGCAGCAGGTGCGCGTACGCGAGGCGGAAATCACCGTCGCAGCAGCCCACAACGTCGTGAGCTGGCCGCGCCGTCTGGCCGTAGCAGCCACGCTGGCCGCGGGAATCACTGGCGCGATGCTCTACAACCGGGCCACCGCTCCCGCGCCCGGAGTGACGTCGCCCGTCGCCACGATCGCAGCGAAACCGGTTGTTCTGACAAATTTTGCGACGAAACCCGTCGTGGAAACGTATGAATCTGACAGTGCAACGATCGTCGAGATGCCGAGCGAGGGAGCGGCCGGCGATGTGAAGATCGTGATGATCTTCGACGAAAACCTCCCGGCGGACCTATGAAGCGAACTTTGATTCTGACGATGGCCCTGTTTCTCGTGACCGCGCTGGGCGCTGAAAGCGTCTTCGCGGACGCGGCCGACGTGGGCAAGACGCTGACCGCGAAGACTTTCGTGTTCAAGCACAAGCAGGCCGATAAGGCCGCGAACGTGATCAAGGGAATCCTGAGCGCGGAAGGGTCGATGTCCATCCAGCCAACGGCCAACTCGCTCGTCGTGACCGACCTTCCGGAGAACATGAAGAAGATCGGCGCTGCGCTGGCTGCCTTCGATGCACCGGCGCAGGCGCTGCAGCTCTCCATCCGTCTCGTTTCGGCCAGCCGCGGTGCGGCGAACAAAGTCGATCCGGCCGTGGCCGACGTGGCCTCGAAGCTGGCCCTCTTTCGCTACAACGTGCTCGAAAGCGTCGGTGCCGCCCAGGCCAGCGGCCGCGAGGGCGAACCGGGTGTCGTGACGATCAACGGTTACCGCGCCGATTTTCGCTTCGGCGAGTACGACCCGGCCTCGGATTCGGTGCAGGTCGTCGATTTCAAATTGTTCCGCGCCGAGGGCGATCAGCTCGCCCCGATGCTCAAGACCACGCTCAATCTCAAGCTCGGACAAACGGTGATCATCGGAGCCGCGAAGCAGCCGCAGAGCCAGCGCGCTTTGATGATCGTCGTCACAGCACAACGATAGAAACGGACGCAGGTTGTTACCGGACGAACGACCCGCGACCAGTAGTACGCAGTCACTCAGAGCCCAGCCGGATCGGACCGGCCTCCTCACTCCGAGGGCGCGGCGCACACCGCTCACCCGTGCGCCGCGCCCCATTTTTTTCTAGCGGAGAAAAACTCACCCACTTCTTCCACGTCTTTCGTGTTGAAGATTTGTGTGGGTCCCAGGCCACCTTTGCGGGCCACCCAGGTGCCGGTGATGACGGCGTTGTATTCGCTGACGGAGTGGGCGTCGGGGTTGATGCTGAACACCACGCCGCGGTCGAGCGCGCGGCGGAGGTAGCGCCAGTCGAGGTCGAGGCGCTGCGGGTTGCCGTTGATCTCGATCATCACGCCGCGCTGGCCGGCTTTCTCGAAGATGCGGTCGTAGTCGACGCTGTAGCCTTCGCGTGAGAGCAGGCGGCGGCCGGTGAGATGACCGAGGAACGTGACGTACGGATCGTCCATGGCGCGCAGGATGCGCTCCGTCATCTCGTCCTTCTGCATCGTGAATCCTGAATGCACCGAAGCGACGACGAAGTCGAGCGTCGACAGGATCTTGTCGCCGTAGTCCATCGTGCCGTTCTGCAGGATGTCCGCCTCGGTGCCGCGAAACACGCGCATCGGCGCGACGGTCTTTTCCTGCTTCGCGATCTCGGTGTGCTGCTGGCGCAGACGTTCCTCGGAGAGACCGCCGGCGTAGTACGCGGTCGGCGAGTGATCGGAGATGCCGACGTACTCCCAGCCGCGCTCCTGCGCCGCGGTGAGCATCTGCGCGACCGTGTTGCGGCCGTCGGAGAAGGTGGTGTGTACGTGAAACGTGCCGCGGAGGTGCGCGACCTCCACGAGCTTCGGACGCTTCTTCGTTTCGAGATCGTCGGGCGTCTCGCGTCGCTCCGGCTCGATGAATGGGATGCCGGCGGCTTTGAACGCATCGCGCTCGGTCTTTGCCTTGGCGATGCTGCCTGCTTTTGCTTCGAATGCCTCGACGAACTCCGCGCTGCCGGTCGTGCGCAACAGCGTCGATCCGAATTCTGCGGGAGTGGTGAGATGGAACGTCACGGCCATCTCTCCGCGCGTCGTGCCTTTGAACGTTCGTTCGTCGACCTCTTCGAGATCTGCGACGAGCTCCGCGAGATGCTGAGCAACCGCGGTTGGCTTTTTCGTGGCCACGACGATCTCGACGCCGTGAATGACCTCCAGCCGGCGACGTACGCTTCCGGAGACTTCGGCGTCCTCGACCTCATCGAAATCGGCCAGGCGTTCTCGAAGAAGCTCGCCGGCTTCGATGCCAACAGGGAGAAGAAAACTCGATTCGCGCATGCGCGCGAAAGCGACGCCCTTGAGAATGTGCTCGGCCGTTTTCGCGCCGAAGCCTTTCAGTTTCGCGATCCGTCCGTCGCGCGCGGCTGCCTCGAGCTCATCGATCGACCCGATGCCGAGCTCGGAGTGAAGCTGGCCGATTTTCTTGAGACCGAGCTTCGGCACGCGCAGCAGCTCGAAGATGCCGGCCGGAAACTGCGTGCGCAGCTCTTCGAGATACTGCGAACCGCCAGTCTGGACGATCTCCTCGATGACCTTGCCGGTGGCCTTGCCGATCCCGTCGACGTCGTAGATCGCGCCTGACGCTACGAGCGCCGCCACATCCTCTTCGAGATCGCCCACCGCGCGCGCGGCCTTCTCGAACGCCTTGGCCTTGAACGGATTGGGATCGCTGAGCTGGATGTAGCGCGAGATCTCGTCGAGCGTGCGTGAGACGGTGAATTTGTCCATGCTTTCGTCATTATCATGCGGTGATGCAACCTCGCGATCGCCTCGTCATCGCTCTCGACGTTTCCACCCGCGATGACATCCTCCGACTCGTCGACGAGCTCCGCGGTACGGCTGGCGTATTCAAGATCGGGCTGCAGGCGTTCATCGCGAACGGGCCGTCGATCGTTCGCGAGGTCGTTGCTTCCGGCGAGCGGGTGTTTCTCGATCTGAAGATCCATGACATTCCGAACACGGCGCAGCATGCAGTCGCGGAAGCCGTGTCGCTCGGAGCATCGATGGCGACGGTGCATGCGGCGGGCGGTGAAGCGATGCTCCGTGCCTGTGCTCACGATTCGCTGCTCGTCCTCGGCGTGACGGTGTTGACCAGTCTCGATGCGGCGGAGCTTGCGCGCATTGGATTACACGGCGCGCCGGTGGAGAACGCGGTGCGGATGGCGCGGCTGGCGCAGGAATCAGGATTGCGCGGCGTCGTGGCTTCGCCGCTGGAGATCGCCTCGATCCGCGAAACATGCGGCGACGGTTTCGTGATTCTCACGCCGGGCATTCGTCCCGCTGGCGCGGACGCCGGCGATCAGCGCCGTACGATGACGCCGCGCGAAGCAGTGGCGGCGGGAGCGGACTACATCGTGGTGGGGCGGCCCATCACAAGTGCGGCCGACCCGAGGTCGGCCGCACTGAGAATCGTCGAAGAGATGGGCTGAGATTTATCGGGCCGCTCAGTTATCGAGCCGCTCAGTTATCGCGCCGAACGTCTGCGCGGGTTCGTGCAGTTCTCTCCCGGACCCTCGAAGAAGAGCCGCTTCATGGCGAACTGCTTGCGATTTCCTAGCGCGTCCGTGGCGATGGCGCGGAGCTGATACTCGCCGCGGATCGTGTTGTCGAGATTCACCGGCAGCCGCCACTGCGTGACTGGCGTGGGCGACGACACGTCGTAGCGCAACGGCCCGCCGATCGCAGCCGCGCCGAGGGCGGTGTTGTTGAGGAAAAGCTCCACGTTCACGATCTTCTGCTGCCCGGTCACCCACCCGTGGAGCTGTGCGCCGCCGCAGGTGAGATTGAAAGGGCTGTCGAGCTCGATGCGTCCCGCGGCTACGCCGCAGGAGCCCCAGCTCTGGATGCCCGACTGCTCGCCGATGACGTAGACGTACTGTCCCACGGCTACCGGGTTGTGCTTGACCTCATCTTCGGTGATGAGCGAGACCTCTTCGTAGATCCGCTCAGCCGAGCCCTCGTACTGCACGACCGTGAAGTCGAAGACGTCAAACGCAATCGTCCGTGCCGGGCGGAGCGTGATCGGGTCGATCTCTTCCACCATCGTGATGAGACGTGAGGTGGCGCCGTCCCAAGAGGCATTGCGGTTGAAGCGGATCTGATTGCTGCGCCCGATGCGGAGGTATTCGGGGATGGCCAGGAGCTTGTAGCGCAGCAGGAAGGGCACCACGCCCGGCCGCACGTGATAGATGTCGATGAAAGAGTCGTTGCCAACGCCGAGGAAATCGGCACCGTTGCTCACCAGCCATTTGCCGGGGCGCAGCGACACGGTGATGTCGCGGATCGAGGCCAGGTTCGAGATGTCGATGGCGATGAGCGCTTCTTCGGAGACTGCCATGAGCACTCCGAAGTTGAAGGCGATGTCGTTGAAGCCGCGGTAGATGAACTTCGCGAAGGAGTTGATGGCGGCGACGCGGACGGGATTCGTGCGCGTGGTGATGTCGACGATCTCGATCGTGGTGGGGCAGGCCGCTGACGCGCCCGGCCGTGGATAGCACGGCATGTCGGTGTTCGGGTAGAGCCCGGCCAGCCGATTGCCGCTCACCGTGATGCGACGGTAGTGCATGCTGTCCGCGCCGGCTCCGAGCGTAAGCCGAACGGGCGCACTGCCGCCGGCACGGACGTTGGTGAGATCATAGATCTCGAGACCCGCTTCGCTGCTGATGTAGAGGAAGCCGTCCGCAAACGCGACGCCCCCTTCGGTCTCACGTGCATCCAGGTCCGCCAGGAAGTCCTCGCGCGTGATCTGCAGGTTGCCGACGTCATTCGGCGTGTAGGTCGTCAGTACCTGTCCGCGAAGCGCGTAGACCAGCGAGCCGGAACGGAACACGCCGTGCGGCGAGAGATGAAACGCCTTTTCCGCGGGTGTCGAGTCCGCCAGTGTGAGCGGACATTGCGCCGAAAGGTGATCGGCCGACAGCGTGGAAGCAAACGAGAAAAGGATTACGACGACCAGAGCGATCCGTGACCAAACGCGCATAAAGCCTCCCAAAACACACCCGTGACGCCCGCTGAACCTCGCGCGCGGAACGTCTCACGATACGCGGATAGCGCCTGTTCATCGACAGCGCGGCCTCCGCTCCAAAGAGCTGATCGAGTTCGTCTAGCACCTAAGTGTGTAGCAAAGAAGGGGTTTTTGGCAATACGGGAGAGTCGGCAGTCGGCAGTCGGCGGTCCGCAGTGGGTCCCGCCGACCCTCGCGATGCGAGTCATTTTTGCTTCTCCTGCCGACTGCCGACCGCCGACTGCCGACTCGAAATCGGTCGTGTATCATGACCGCAGTCAGCTCAGAATCGCTTGCATTGGGAAACACCTCGGTCGCGAAGCGTGTTCGGCTGATGAAGTAGGTACTCATGCTCGACGGTCATGTCCTGGTTCTGAATCGCTTGTTTCAGGCCGTGCAGATCACGTCGGTTCGACGCGCTCTGACTCTCCTGTACAAGGGACAGGTCCGCGCCGTCGACTCGGAGTATCGGACCTACGACTTCGAGAACTGGATGGACATTCCGGTTCAGGCGGACGATCACTACGTGGTCACGCCCAGCCGGAACATCCTCATCCCGCACGTCGTGCAGCTCCTTGTGTTCGACCGTCTGCCGCGGCAGGAAGTGAAGTTCTCGCGCGGCAACATCTATCTCCGCGATCAGAACCGCTGCCAGTACTGCGGAAAGAAGTTCTCCTCGTCCGAGCTCTCGCTCGATCACGTCGTGCCGATCTCGCGCGGCGGCAAGTCGACGTGGGAGAACGTCGTCTGCGCCTGCCTCCCGTGCAACGTCCGCAAAGGCAACAAGCTCCTCAGCGAGTGCGAGATGCGCCTCCGCCGCCACCCCGCGCGGCCGAAGTGGCATCCCCTCCACCGCCTCCAGGGAAGAACCTATCCGGAGATCTGGAAGAACTTCCTTGATGAGGCGTACTGGAATGTCGAACTGAAGGAGTGAGGCTAGTCGGCAGTCGGCGGTCCGCTTCGCTGCAGTCGGCAGTGGAGACCGTTATCTACTGC
>JALYJW010000009.1:0-35958 GCA_030775085.1 Acidobacteriota bacterium
GGCACGACGCGGTGGGTGGCGGCCTACTGCCGACCGCCGACTGCCGACCGCCGACTCTTCCACCTGCTATCCTTCGAAGCAGTAGATGGCCGAGCTCTACGTCCCGCTGGTTCTCCTGTTCGTCTGTAGCGCGCTCACTTCGTACGTGGCTACGGCCATCGTCCGGCGCGCGGCGGAGCGCATCGGCTTGGTGGATGAGCCGGGGGATCGGAAGATTCACACCGTGGCCACGCCGCGGCTCGGCGGGCTGGCCATCATCCTCGGATTCGGCTTTCCGCTCCTGCTGCTGGCGGCCAACGAGCGCGCGGCCGAGCTGGTCACGAAAAATCTCACTTATCTCTTCGCCGTCCTGGCCAGCGGCTCACTCGTAGTCGGCCTCGGCGTGTACGACGATCTGATCGGTACGAATGCAAAACAGAAGTTCGCCGTGCAGTTTGCCGCGGCGTTCATCCTCGTCGCGTTCGGCCTCCAATTCGACGTCATCTCCGTCGCCGGAACCGAGTTCAACCTCGGCTTTCTCGGCGCGGTCGCGTCGGTGATCTGGATCGTCGGTGTGATGAACGCCATGAACTTCATCGATGGAATGGACTCGCTAGCGACGGTCGTAGCCTTGACGATTGCCGCCGCGTTCAGCGTCATCGCCATCCTCCGCCACGACGCCTTTTCGCTCGTGATCATGACCGCGCTCACCGGAAGCCTGGTCGGTTTCTATCCGTGGAACAAGCCGCCCGCGAAGATCTTCATGGGCGACACCGGCGCGCTCTTCATCGGCCTGTTGCTGGCCGCCGGATCGATCGCCCGTCCCAGCAAGTCGCCCACCGCTCTCATCATCGGCGGCCCGATGCTGGCGCTGGCGCTGCCTGTGATCGACACGCTGATCGTCATGAAGCTACGCTTCGGCGGAACCACAGTGCCGCTCACCGCACGACTGTCGCGCGTCTTCACCGCCGATCGCCGCCACATTCATCACATCCTCGTGGAGCGCTACGGCAGCCCCGGCAAGGCCATCTTCAGCATCTGGCTCGTGACGCTCCTGTTCGCCGCGGCTGCGGTCATGACCGCCATCGACTCCATGCGCAAGTTCGGCTACGCCACTGCAGTCGTGGCGCTGCTCGCGCTGTTCGTCCTGCGCTACGTTCCCCAACGGACCGAGTGATGCCCTCGCCGCGCGACTTCTACGATTCCGCCGATCCGGCGCGATGGGGCCGCGACGAGATGCCGGAACAGGAGCGCGTCACCATCGACTGGATCACGCGCGTCGCCAGTGACGGACCGGCACTCGAGCTCGGATGCGGCCGCGGTCGTCTCGCCGGAGTCACGGCGCGATACGCAGGCATCGACCTCGCGTTCACCCCGCTCCTGGCCACACGCGGAAAAAGCGTTCAGGGCGACATGGAACAACTGCCCTTCCGCAGCGCCTCGATCGCGTTCGTCTTCAGTTGGGCCGCCATCGAGCACGTCCCCAATCCCGAGCGTGTCTTTGCCGAGATCGAGCGCGTACTCCGACCCGGCGGCACCGCCCTCCTCGCCCCCGCCTGGCACTGCCGGCCATGGGCCGCCGAGGGACTCGAGTTCCGGCCCTATTCCGCGCTCTCGCCCAGCCAGAAAATCCGCAAAGCCCTCATCCCGTTTCGCAATCTGATCCTCTGGCGCGCGCTGTTCGAAGTCCCGCGCCGCATCGCCCGCGAACTAGCCGCGCTCATTCGCAAGCCCGCATTCACCTACCACCGGCTCCAGCCCAACCTCCACGAATACGTCGGCACCGACTGCGACGCCTTCACGAGCATGGACCCGCACACCGCCATCCTCTATTTCCGCACCCGCGGATGGCACGTGCTCAGCCACCCGACTGCGATGACGCGCATGCTCGTGCGCCACGGGGCGGTGGTCGTGCAGAAGCCGGCTTGAACGCGAGAGCCGTTCCTCACTTCATCCGTTCCACCACACTCCCGCTGTAGCGCGCAAACTCCTTCCCTGGCTCGGCCAGTTCGAACGTTTCTTCGAGTGAATCCGCGGAGAGCAGTTTGTACGTCTCTCGTGCGCGCCAGCCTTCCGGGATGTTCTCGATGTCGGTGGTCGTGAACGTCAACGGCTCGCCTTCGATGTAGCTGTTCACGAAGCCTTCGCCGTGGAACTGGCGCAGGCACAATTTCTTCGCGCGCTTGTCGAAACTGTAGATGGCGCGCTCGACGTGGACCCCGCCTTTCGGGTTCGTCTTCTGCGGAGGGTAGGTCACGGTGGAGCGGCATTCGATGAAGCGGTCGTTCAGAATGCGCGCGCACTCGCGCTCCACCTGACCTTCGCCCGGCTGTCCGCTGCTGGGCCCTCGCCACTTTCCGATCAGAAAATCGAGCCGCGCCAGCCCGGCCGGCTTGTCATCGGCGATCAAGGTGACGGAGGAAAGAATCAGGATCGCGATCAGCCTGAAGGTTTTCATTCACGCGCTTCTCCTTGACTCCATATTCAACATCGGCCGGCAATCCTTTACGACGTCGTGGCCGGGCCGATCTTGATGCTCGTTGCAGTCTTCCCGTCGTTCTCGACCGACACCGACACGCGTACGCCTTCCGCAAGGTCGGCTTTCGTGGCAACGTTCGCGCCTTTGGAGAACTTCGTTTTTTCAGTGAGCGTGAACGTGACTTCCTTTTTCTCTGTCGTCGTCACGACGAGGTGATTCTCGTGCAGCATTTTCACGGTGCCGAGGAACTGGTGTTTGTGGCCGCCGTGCGCGAAGGCGGACGCGGCAATGACGAGTGACAGAACGCTATTGATGATGAGCCGGTGTCGTTTCATGGTTCTCCTCGGAACTTCCTTTCCCACGCAGAAACTCCTCTTCGGCCTGCATGGCCTCGTATTCCGACGGCGATTTCGGGTTGAGTTTTTCCATCGCGGCGAGCTCCTCCGGCGCGAGCTTCGGAAGATGGCGGATGAAGTGAACGAGCTGCCAGCTTCCGCTCGCCGATTCGGCTGTGCCGCTGCCGAATCCCGGCATGCCGGTCAGACGCACGCCGTTCTCGATGATCGCGAACAGCTCGCCGTCCGCGAGCGACTGCGTGGCCGCGAGCGTCATGTCCGGAGCCCTCGGATACATCTGCTTTCCCATCGCCTCGCCCTTGCCATCGTTGCCGTGGCAACCGGCACAGTGATCGGCAAAGTGCGCGCGGCCCTCTTCCAGGACCGCGGGCGTCAGCGGAACAGGGTTTTTCGTATCGCGCAGGTCGGATGGCACGGCCCAATGCCGCACCATCCGCGCCGCAACAGCCTCGATGCGCGTCGGCTCCTCGTGCGTGCTCAGGCCCGAACGCACCATCGACGCGATCGCAATCGCGCCGAAGATCATCGCCATGACGATCGCCGCCACCACGATCCAGACCGCGCGCTTCATTCGCCGTGTCCTTCATGCAGCGGCGCCTGCGCCGGCGTCGTCGACATCGAATCGACGCGCCATGGGCTCGTTCCCTTCGGCTGGCGGTACCAGCCCGGATCGCGGTCGTAATTCATGTCGTCGCGGATCTTGAGGATCGTGAACATGCCGCCCATGTCGATCGGGCCGTAAGGGCCGTCGCCGCCGCGCATGGGGACGCTGTTGCGCGGCACGGGCATCACTTTCATGTGCTCGGCCATGTCGCCCATGCCGGCGGTTCCCATGACCATCGTCCCGGGCGTGAGCGCGTCGAGCCGCTGCTGCGTCGAGGCCGGATCGATGCCGAGGAGATTCGGCAGGTCGTGGCCCATCTGATTCATCACGTGATGCGACTTGTGGCAATGCAGCGCCCAGTCGCCGGGATTGTCGGCCAGGAACTCGATGTCGCGCGTCGTTCCCACCGGCACGTTGACCGTGTTCTCCGGCGTCCAGGCCGTGCGCGGAATCGGCCCGGCGTCGGTGCCGGTCACCCAGAACTTGTGGCCGTGGAAGTGAATGGGATGCGAGTTCATGCTCAGGTTGGCGATGCGCAGCCGCACGCGATCGCCGGTGCGGACCAGCAGCGGATCGGTACCCGGGAAAACGCGCGAGTTGAACGTGAACGTATTGAAATCGAGCATGACCGTCGGATCGGGCGTTGCCGTTCCGGGTTTGATCGACCATTCATTGAGAAAGATCGCGAAGTCGCGATCGACGGCCCGGACTTTTGCGTCGCGCGGATGGATCACGAAAAAGCCGTGCATGCCGAGGGCGATCTGCAACATTTCGTCGAAATGCGGGTGATACATCAGCGTGCCGGTTTGCTTGAGCGTGAACTCGTACGCATACGTCTCGCCCGGCCCGATCTTCGGCTGATTGAGGCCGCTCACGCCATCCATGCCGTTCGGGATGATGAAGCCGTGCCAGTGGACCGAGGTCCCTTCCGGAAGTTTGTTCGTGACCAGAATGCGCACGCGATCGCCTTCGAATGCTTCGATCGTCGGGCCGGGCGTCGAGCCGTTGTAGCCCCAGCAGTTCACATTGAAGCCGTCCGTCCCGCCAGGGACAGTCGGTGGAGCAAATTCGCGTCGCACCGGCTCGGCGATGAGATGAAACTCCTTCACGCCGCCAACCATCCGATACGGCAATGACGGCCCCACGTTCGGTGTAATCAAGCTCGAGCGGCGCGCGTTGCCTTTCGGCGCCGCGGGCTTCTGCGCTTTGTGCTCAGCGGCCGGAGGCTTTGCCGGCGGAGGTGTGGCCGGCGTCTGATGATGTTCGTGCTGCGCGCCGGCGTTGCGTGCGAAGAGTCCGGTCACGGCCGCGCCGATCGATGAGAAGAGTACGTTTCTGCGTGTGATCGACATCAGTGGTCCCCCTGAATTCCCTGCACTGCGCGGTCGAGATTCGTACGCGCGCTCCAGTACTCGCGCTGCGCCTCGATGAAGTCGCTCTCCGCGCGCGCTTCGCTCTCCCGCGCTTGCAGGAGTTGGTAGATGCCGATGAGCATGGCGTTGTGCTCGAGCTTCGTGAGCTCGACGATGCGCCGTCGCCGCGGCAGCACGACGTCGCGGTAGTACTCGACGCGCGCTCTTGCCTCGCTGAGCGTGGCGCTGGCGGCGCGCAGTCGCGACGACGATTCGGCCATCAAAGCGTTGAGCGTGTGCCGCGCGCGCAGGAACTGCGCCTCGGCACGCGTCCGCGCGGCGCGGCCGGTGTCGAAGATCGGGATCGGCAGCTCGATGCCCGGTCCGATGGTGTGCTCGCCACTCGGCTCGCGCTCGTAGTGAGCGTCGACGTCGATGTCGCGCAGCGTGGCCAGACGCGCCAGCGGCACGGAACGTTCGGCGATCTCCAGCTCGCGCCGCGCGATGGCCAGGTCGAGACGCTGCTGCGCCGCCAACTGCTCGAGCTGCGACGGATCGAGCTCGCCCGGAGGCAGCTCCGGGAACGTGGACGGCACGCGCCACTCGATCGACGCATCGCGCAAACCCATGGCCTGCACGAGCGCCTCACGCGCAGTGAGCCGTTGGCGCTCCGCGCGTGCGAGATCGAGCCGGGCCTGTTCATACCGCGCCTGCTCGTTCTCGAGATCGAGATCAGTGATGTTCTCCGCGGCGTGTTGCTTCACCGCCACTTCCGCGGCTGTCCGCGCAGCCTCCACGATCGTGGCGCTCTGCGCGGCGTGTTGCGATGCGGCGAGGAGGTCGTAGTACGTCGAGCGCACGTCCGCGCCGAAGCGCAGCACTTCCGTCGTGACGCGCAGTTGCGCGGCGTCGAACACGGCACGGCCAATCGCGCGGCGGCGTGGAAGCTGGATCAGGTCGATGAGCGATTGCGCGAGGCGCAGTTCGTACGGCCGGTAAGGCTCGCCGGGAACGCGCAACTCGAACTCGAAGATCGGATTGGCAATCGTGCTGGCCTCGATGAGGTCCGCGCGCGCGATGCCCAGCTCCGCGAGCGTCACCTGCAATCGCGGATTGTTGGTCATGGCGATCGTGACCGCTTCGTCTGCGCTCAGTTCGTCCCGCAGCATCTCCCGGACGCGCTCATCGTCGACCGCAGCCGCCTCGGCATTCCATTGGACGTTCTGCTGCGTGCGCGACGCCACCGCCTGCTGCACTTCGCTCAGGCCCGCATCGCGCGGAACACTCGCGCACGCGGCGAGAAACGCGCTTGCCATCAACATCAATATTCGTTTCATTGCTTCTTCCTCTCGATGAGAGTCATTCCGCACTTCGGACAGGTGCCCGGTGTCGCGCTCGTGACCTCCGGATCCATGGGGCAGGTGTAGATCGTGCCGCTTTGCGCGTCCGGTGGCGAGCCATGTCCACGATGAGCCGCAGGCGCGGCCCCATGACTCTCCGAGCCACCGGCCTTGGCAGCTTCCGCGACCGAGATCCGCGACGGCGCATCAAAGTCATCTGGCTGAAGCGTCGCGTCGGGCCGGACGGCGGCCATCTCGCTGCTCGACAACGGAGCTGCGACGCGAAGCGGCGTCGGTTGCGTCGCTCCGTGCTGTGTCGCGCCGTGCGCTCCGTGCTGCGTCGCGCCGTGCGCTCCGTGCTGCGTCGCTCCGCCAGCGGCTTGCGCCGCGCTGTGCTTCTCATGCGTCATCGCTGTCGATGTCGACGCCTGCTGGCCATGCCCCGCAGCGGACGATCCGTGCTGCATCGCCGCATGATCGGTACTTGCGCCTGGCGCGGCATGCGCCGCGTGCGGAGAACCGCGCTCGTTGCTCGCGGCCTGCGCGGCATGATCTGTCGCACCGTGCGCCGCATGATCCACGCCCGTATTGGTCGCGGCGCCGCCAACGCCATGCGCCGCATGATCGGGTGCCGCGTTTGCCAGGCTCGCCTCGGCGCTGTGATGACCGTGACCACCTTCGCCGCCCGGCACCGCTCCCTTGGCCTGCGCCTCGCGATACGCTTCCGCGCTCTTCGAGGCCATCGTTTGCCTGTCGGTACACGCGCCGAGAATCATCGCCAGCGCGACCGATCCGCACGCGAACGTGCGAAAGTGCTGTTTCATCGTGAGCTCCGTTTGGAAGTGCTTCTTCGTATGGATGGAGAAGAAGAGGCGGCGTGGAGGACGCAGCTCGCGGACACACGTCCACAAACCACGGTCAGCCGTGCGAAGGAAGGATCAGATGCGGAAGGTGTCGACGAGGACGTGCAGACCGATGTCCTGATCGCAGCGAACGGCGCCCTGGGAGATGTAGCTGCGATAGCCGCTCGTCGGGGACGGTGCGAGATTCTGGCGCGCGATGTCGCTCATCGCCAGACGGAACGCTTGCGGGACCACCGTCGCGATTCGCTTGGCCGGCTCCTGCTTCTCCCGAGCCGGAACCGGTGTCGACTGATGATCGGCGTCATTGCCATTCAGGATGCTCATCGCCATCGCACACGCCGGCATGATCCGATGCACGATCTGATGGAACGGCAGAACGCAGCAACCGACGACGAAGACCGTGGCCATCAAGAGCGGAACGGTCGCTCCGGCGATCCAGGCGGCGGCGATAAAACGGCGTCTCATGCGTGGCGGGGTCTGCAACTTGCGCTCCTGAACAGCAGCCCGAGCCGAACCGTTCCCTTCACTCTTCACTCTTCACCCTTCACTCTTCCGTGACCGGGCGCACGCCACCCTCGCCGCCGCTCCGGTCATAATCGCGCCTCTCTTTTACAACACGCAGGAGGAGCACCCATGTCTCGTTCTCTCGGCGCGATCATTCTCGTTTTGTGTACTACCGCCATGCAGGCGGCTGTCATCAGTGTCGAAGGTCCCCAGGATAGTCTGGCCGGCCCACCGGCCATCAATCACTGCACGCTCCGCAAAGCCGTCATCAACTCGAACACGAACCTCGCCACCTACCCGCAATGCCTGTCCGGCGATACGGGCGTCGACACGATCACCATTCCCGCGGGAATGACGATCACGTTCGCTCTGGCCGGCGCCAATGAAAACGCGGCACTCACCGGTGACCTCGACATCACCGAGGACCTGATCATCGAGGGCAACGGTGCAACCATTGATGCTGCGGATCTCGACCGCATCTTCGATGTGCATGCCGGCGCAACCGTCACTATGTATGACCTTCACCTGCGCAACGGAAACGGCAACGGCGGAGGCGGCGGAATCACCGTCGTCAGCGGCTCGACGCTGAACCTCGTCAACGTCACCATCTCCAGTTGTCACGGCCCGAATGGCGACGGCGGCGCGATCGCCAGCAGCGGCGTTCTCAACATGACCAACTGCACGATCAGCGGCAACACCGCCGCCCATCACTCGGGCGCCATCATCGTCGAAAGCGGCACCGCGTTTTTCAAGAGCTGCACGATCACCGGCAACGCGTCGGGCTTCAGCAATCTCAGCGGCGGCGTGCGCAGCACCGGCATGACCACGTTGCAGAACACCGTCATCGCCGGGAACACCGGCGTCGATCTGCCGAACGTCGACGGCTTCTTCACGAGCCTCGGTCACAACATCATCGGGAGCCTCGGCACCAACGCCATCGCGTTCACCATGACGCCGGCCACCGGCGATCAGATCGGCATCAATGATGCGCTGCTGAACTTCGGAACGCTGCAAGACAACGGCGGCCTGACACCGACGCATGCGCTGCTCGCCGCGAGCATCGCTCTCGACGCGGGACACAGCGGCGGAGTGATCACCGACCAGCGAGCCATGACTCGCCCCTGCGACAACGCCGGTCTCGCCAACGCCACAGGCGGCGACGGAGCCGACATTGGCGCATTCGAGGAGCAGGTCCTCTGCGCAGTCGCCAACGTCGCGCCCGATGCCGTCGACGATCACGCGAACGTCGCGGAAGACAGCGGCACGAACAACATCGACGTACTCGTCAACGACAGCGACGCCAATGGAGACACGCTGACCATCACCGGCGCGGGCTCGGCCTCGCACGGAACGGTCGGAATCAACGGCGGCTTCGTCACCTACGCGCCGGACCCCGACTACTTCGGCCCCGACTCGTTCACCTACACGATCTCCGACGGCACCGAGACCGACACCGCGACTGTGCATGTGACGGTCACCAACGTCAACGACGCGCCGGTGGCCGTGGGTGAGTCATACAACATGAATCAGGACACGACGCTGACCGTCCTCGCGCCGGGCGTCCTCGGCAACGACAGCGATATCGACGGTCCCTCCCTCAGCGCCGTGCTCGACATCGGATTGCCCGGACTGGCGCTCAACGCCGATGGCGGCTTCTCCTACACGCCGCCGCTCAATTTCGCCGGAGACGTTTCGTTCACCTACCACGCGAGCGACGGCTCGGACTCGTCAAATATCGTCACGGTCGACATCCACGTCGCCGACACGCAGCCGCCGGCGATCACCGCCTCTACGGCCATCTCCACGATCTGGCCGCCGAACTCCAAGCTCGTCGACGTCGGCCTGACGTACAGCGCGATCGACAACAGCAGCGACGTGACGACCTCCTTCGCCGTCTTCAGCGACGAAGATGACGTCACCCCTGCCGGCGGCGAACAATCGCCTGACGCCATCGGAGCGCTCCGCCTCCGCGCCGACCGTAACGCAAAAGCCGACGGCCGCGTCTACCTAATCCGCATCACCGCCACCGACGAATTCACGAACACGAGCAACGCCTGCCTCACCGTCACCGTCCCCCGCAGCCAAAGCCCCGCCGACCTCGCCTCCGTGCAGCAACAAGCCGCCATCGCCCAAACCCAATGTACCGGCGCCGGCCTGTTCCTCATCGGCGACGGACCAGTCGCCGGCCCCTGGCAATGAGCGAACGAATCCGCTTATGCCCGCTCCCCGGAGGGGAGCGGGGCAGTACCGCGTAGCGGTACGGAGACGGTAGCCGGGGGTCGCGCGCGCAGACGCGCTACCCCCGGAAAGGTGAGCATCCTCGAGTGCACCACGTCAGTGGTGCGGAGAGCTATCTACCAGGCAATCTTCTTCGCGCCCATGCGATCGATTTCGGCGCGCGCATGCTCTCATCGTTCGCTTCGATTCTCCGCACCGCCTACGCGGTGCGACTTCAAAATACGTTCTTGTCCGTGGGTAGCGCGTCTGTGCGCAACCCACGGCTACCCTCTTCGTACCGCTAACGCGGTACAAGGCACCGCGGATCGTTGCGGAGCCGCCTACGACGGCCGAAATGTTCAAACTCGAGTGGCCGAACGAACTACCGTTCGTCGTTCAAGACGCTGAGGAACTTGTCATACACGAAGAGGCGATTGCGCCGTTTGCCGGTCAGCTCTCGCACGATGTTCATCGAGGCGAGAAGCTCTACCGCCGAGGCGACGGCAGGAAATGACAGGCCGGTCGCGCGGCGGATTGCGGGCAACGATGAAATTGGTCTCGCCTTCAAGGCCTCATGCACGCGCAGCGCTGAGCCTGAGCGGCGGCCCTGCTGCTCGATTCGCACTCGGTCGCTGCTGAACAACTCGGACAGCGCGCGCGCGCCGGCGACCGCATTCGTGGCGGTCTCGTCGACGCCTTCAAAGAAAAACGACAGCCACGCTTCCCAGTCACCGTCGCGGCGGACGCCGTCGAGAAGCTCGTAATACGTCCTCCGATGCTTCTTCAGAAAGAGGCTCAGGTACAGGAGCGGATCCCGGAGCACGCCAGCGGAACAGAGCAGAAGTGTGATGAGGAGACGTCCGACGCGTCCGTTGCCGTCGAGAAACGGATGGATCGTTTCGAACTGGACGTGTGCGATTCCCGCGCGCGCAAGCAGAGGCAGACCATCGTCCTCGGCGTGGAGAAAGCGCTCCAGATCGCTCATCGCATCCGCGACCGCTGTGTGCGGCGGCGGAACGAATGAAGCGTTCCCCGGACGCGAGCCGCCAATCCAGTTCTGCGAGGTTCGAAACTCGCCTGGAAGTTTTCCGCTGCCGCGGCCGCGGGAGAGCAGGACTTCATGAATCTCGCGCAAAAGCCGCTTCGTCAGGGGAAAGCCGCCGTCAATCCGCGCCAGTCCATGTTCGAGTGCCGCGACGTAGTTCGAGACCTCGGTCACGTCATCGAGCGGCACTCCGGGCGCCTCGTCGAGCTCGAAGAGGAGCAGATCGCTGAGCGACGACTGCGTCCCCTCGATCTGCGAGGAGAGCACCGCTTCCTTGCGAACATAGGAGTACAGAAAGAGCGTGCGATCCGGCAGCAGCGCCCCGACTCCATCGAGCCGCCCGAGCGCGAGCGTCGCCCTCTCCAACCGCGTTTGCAGCTCACCGTCAAATACGATGCGGGGCGAAGGCGGAAGCGGCGCAGGAACAAAAGCCCGGACGCGCTCGCCTCCCACGGCGGTCACCTCGTAGGTGCCAGTTCGCTTGCGTTTCATGGACAGTCCCGCGTTGAGCAACATTGAATAAGCCCAAGCGCTATTCAATTATAGCTCCTAAAACTGAATAACAGGACGCGACAACCGCGGGCTCTACTCGTCGAAGAGCGACGCGCTCACGATCTTCTGCCCGGCCAGCGACGTGCGAAACGCGTACACGGTGATCGCGGTGAGAAGGGCGAGCTGCAATACGTACGACGTCGCGTACCAGGCGGTGAGCTCGGTGGTGATGGGATAGAACGTCCAGAGGTGCATGAAGAAGAACAGCGAAATGAGCGCGAGCAGGCCGTAGCGCGCCAGCGTCACGATGAGGATGGTCGGCAATAGCAGTCCGGTCGCGTAGTCGATCGCGGTACGGTCGGAGTTGAGGGTCAGCACAACATACAACACCAGCCAGCTCACGCCGAACGCCACCCTGCTCTTGCGCGTGATCATCGCCAGGAACAGCACCATCGAGAGGATGACCAGAGAGAACAGCAACGAGCCGGCGATCTCATTCATCAGCAGCGTGACGTAGCCGGCCACTCCGGCCAGTCCGCGATTGTAGAGAAGCGGCGAGTGCATAGTGAGCCCCTCAGGCAAGCCGAGGAGCGGCTTGAGGATGACCGAAAGAAGGCCGGCCAGGATCACCGCAACACCGGCGACGCCACCGATCAATACGTCGCGCCCGACCAGCGGATCGCGCACGTCGCCGGCCAGGAGACGGCTCCAGGAGATCAACAGTTCCGGCCAGCGGCGACGGACGAAAGGCTCCAGTGCGAGGTAGAGAAGACCGAGCAGCGCAGCCCAGTAGAGCGCGGACTGAAGCGCGGCAATGAAAATCTGCACCTCTTCCATCGCACCAACGTGATGCGTCACGAAAATCCAGTCGATCAGGCGCGTGACGAAGATGAAGATCATGAGGCGGAGCGCACCTCGACGATCGCCGCGCCCCAACCGAACGTTCTTCCACGCCAGAAGCGCCGCCAGCGCGATGGCGCCGAAATAGAGGATCACCAGCGCCACTGCGAACAAATCATCGCCCGCGCTCTCGAGACTCGACGGCTCGCGATTCGGCTTCTGCCAGGGCCCGATCACCTCGAACCAGACCGGTTTACCGCGAAAGGAAACCGCTTCCACACGCAGCGGCACGCCGGCCAGGGCGGGATGCACACCGACCCAGGAAATACGTTGATCGCCGTGCTGCGGCGGCGTCCAGCGAGACACATCGCTGCGAAACGCGCCCATCGTCAAGCCCGCACGCTCGAAGAACTTCACCCATTCGACCTCGGCGCTCTTGCGCACGGAGTCTTCCTGCGGAGGTGCGGCCTCGAAAAAGAGCAGGCGCCCCGCCGTGTCGAAGCGCATGCGCACCATCCCGGCCAGTGCGTTTGGCGGGTTTTCCAGCGTGACCCCGCGGAAACCATCTGCGACCAGCGCTCGGGGGCTGGTCCGATACCAGAAAACTACAGCCGGCAGCGGCGCGCGACGGAACTGCTCCCATCGGTTTCCCGCTTCTCGATCCATGAGATAGCGAAGCACTTCTTCGTCGTGGCGGAAACCGGTGGCCGTATCGGAGGGCGGCGTGTCGTATCCCGCTTCGCTCGCGATCTCTGCCGCGCGCGCAGTCAGAATTTCCGGCGAGAGCTCGAGCGGAATGAATCGATGCAAGGCCGTCCGCTCCGACAGCAGCGCCATGACCACGAATCCGCCGAAAATCGAAAGAAGCAGCAGCGTCGCCGGAAGAGGGCGAAGACTGCCGACCCTCGCCGCCGCGGCGACCATCTGCGGCGACGGGGTTTCTCCCGCTGCGAGCGCGGCCGCCAGCGGATCGCCGCCCGGAAGCGCGGCCGCAACCTGCAGCGCCGTCGCCGGACGACGCTCCGGATCTTTCTCGAGGCAGCGGAGCAGCACGCGCTCCACGAGCGGATCGAGGTCGCCGACCCACGATGAAGGAGTGCCTGGCGCCGTATCGCCTAGGCGGTCGCGGATGATTTCGGGAAGCGTCGTGCCGGCGAAGGGACGGCTCCCGGTGAAAGCCTCATAGATCACCAGCGCGAGTGCGTAGATGTCGCTGCGCGTGGTGAGCTCACCGCCCGCGAGCTGCTCCGGCGCCATGTAAACGGGCGTGCCGACCATCGCCTCGCGTCCGCTCACTCCCACCGACAACGCCGCCACGCCGAAATCGGTGATGCGCACGTCACCGCGCTCGTCGATCATCACGTTGGCCGGCTTGAGATCGCGATGCAGCACGCCCGCGCCATGAATGGCCGCCAGGCCCGCGCACAATTGCCGCGCCGTCTCCACAGCCTTGTCGAACGGCAGCCGCCCGATGCGCTTCAGCAGCGACGAGAGCTCCTCGCCGCGCACGTACTCCATCGACAGAAAATGCATCCCGGCGTGCTCGCCGATGTCATAGACGCGGCAGACGTGACGATGCGAGATCTGGCGCGCCAGGCTCACTTCGCGATGGAATCGCGCCAGCGCGGCCCCGTTCGTCGACAACGATTCCGCGAGAAACTTCAGCGCCACCGGTTGCCGCAGCTTGAGATCGTCGGCGCGATAAACCTCACCCATCCCGCCGCGGCCGAGGAGGCCGACGATGCGATAACGATCGGCCACCACGTCGCCCGGAATGAAGCGCGCGTTGTCGATGGCATGACCCTGCTGCGTCCACGCCTCGTCCGCCGCGGCCATCACCGGCGTCTCCAGAAAGTCCTCGGACGCACGCGCGAAGCCGAGCATCGATTCGACCTCGCCACGCAACGCCGCGTCGCCCACACATCGCTCATCGAGAAAGCGCTGCCGAGCGCTTCCCTCCAGCTCCAGGGCCGCGGCGAAGATCTCGTCGACGAGGCGCCAGCGCTCCGGATCGAGCGTCGTGTTAACGACTGCCTCCCGCGGCGAGCTCGCGATAGAGCCACGCCTTCGCACGCGTCCATTCGCGGCGCACCGTCATCGCCGAGATGTTCATCGCTTCCGCCGTCTCCTCGATGCCCAGTCCTGCGAAATAGCGCAGCTCGACGATGCGTCCCTTGCGAGGATCGACTGACTCGAGTGCGCGCAACGCATCGTCGAGCGCGGCGTGATCCACTGTCTGCTCCTGGGCCACGGTCGCCGCCGCATCGAGCGGCACGTGCCTCACCCCTGCGCCACGCTTCGCACGCAGTTGCGCGCGTGCGTGGTCGGTGAGGATGTGACGCATCACCTGCGCGCAAACGCCGAAAAAATGCGCGCGGTCCTGCCAGGTCGAGGGGCCGCTGCCGCAGAGACGCACGAACGCTTCGTTGACGAGCGCGGTCGGTTGCAGCGTGTGGCCCTGCTCCTCACGCCGGAGCTGCCGCGCGGCAATCCTGCGCAGCTCCGCATAGACGAGCGGCGTCAGTTGCTCCAGCGCGCTCCTGTCGCCGCGGCCCCAGCCGGCGAGAAGCCGCGTGATGTCCGATGGCGCGGCGGATCCCATGAAGTGATGAACGGATGGTAGCACTCGAAAAAATTACGCGGGGGTGAACACTTTCGCGTGCGGATGTCGCTTCGTCAGGTGGAGGAACAAACCATGACGTCATCCGCAACCGGAACCACGCCTGTATCGAACGACACGACGCGCCGCCGTTTCATCGCCGGCTTCTGCCTCATCGGAATCTCCATCGTCTTCGCCATCAATCCGATCACGCACATCCTGGGCAGCGGCGCGAGCACAGGTGCTACATCGATCAGCACCATCGCGATGATCGGTTTTCTCGCGCCCGTAACCATGATCCTCATGATCGGATCCGTGTTCGCGATCACTCAGTTGCTGCGAACAAAGGCCGATCGCGCCGGCCTCATCGGAGGCACGCTGACGCTCATGGGCTGGGCGGTGAGCGCGCGGATCATGGTCATCAGCCAACTCAACGCGATCCTGCAAAACGGCGTGGAAGGCGTTCCGCCCGAGGCACTCGGGCTGATTTTCCAATCCGCACCGATCATCTTCGTCAGCATCATCCCCGTCGGCCTGATGTTTCCGATCGGTCTGATCATCCTCGGAGTGACGATCTTCGCGACACGGCCCGTCCATCCCGCCATCGGTGTGCTGCTGGCCATCGGTGGAGTGCTCTTCCCGCTCGGCCGCGCCGTCGGTCTTCCATGGGCAGTGGTCTCCACCGACATGATCCTCGCAGCGACATTCGCGCTGATCGCCTGGCAGATCCTCGCGCGCCCGGAACCGTGGTACGCCACGTCCATGGAGAGCGCGGTTTCTGCGCGCGCCTGATCGGCGGGCGAGCCGCTGTACGCCTACAGACTCTCGACCACGATCATGTTCGCCTGCGCGCAGCGCTCGCGCACTTTTTTCGCCTCGGCGTATTCGGGCGATTCGCGCCACGCTCTGGCTTTCTCGAAGGACTCGAACTCGAGAATGACCAGCCGGCGCGGCGTCCAGTCCCCATCGAAAACTTCGCTCTTGCCTCCGCGCACGACATAACGGCCGCCGTGGGCCGCGATCGAGGCGGAGGCAAGGCGTTTGTAGTCCTCGTAGACGACGGGATCAAGCACTTCGATGTCGACAACGATCAAAGCAGGCATGTGCGCATGATGTCACTTCGTTCGCCGGCGGCTTCTAATGACATGCATCGCGAGAGCACTCCCCTCATCCGCCTTCGGCACCTTCTCCCCTCATGGAGGGGAGAAGGCTACTTGAATCTCGCGCAACTCCAGATTGGGTAGCCTTCTCCACTCCGCAGAGGGGAGAAGGTGCCGAAGGCGGATGAGGGGTCGCCCTCGCGGCAGAACACGCAAGGGTTGTCATCAACCTCACTGTGGCGCTCTCCCCATTCGCCCTTCCCAAACCTCACAGCACTTTCACCGCCCGCGCCCACCGGCGCTGCTAGGCTGCGCCGATGCCGACCGAAATATCCGTAAAGAAGTCGTTACGCGTGGGAGTGCTCAGCGCTCCCGGTTCGATGGATCCGCGTCAGGCGGGAGACACGATCACGGCGCTGGTTCTCGAGCAGATTTTCGAGACGCCTTACACAGTCACTCCGACGGGAAGCATCGAGCCCTGGCTCTTCGCGGAGAAACTGCGACAGGACCGCGGCGGCGATCAGCCGGTCCTTTCGGCGGCGCTTCGGCAGGGCATCGTCTTCTCGGACGGCACACCGCTCACTGCTGATCTCGCGGCGATGTCGCTGGCAAAAACGAAAGCGCTGTTCGGCCGCGCCAAGGTAGCCGCCGTCAACGATCGCGTGGTCTTCACGATGTCCGGACCGAGCCCGCGCTTCGACATGGTGCTCACGCAATGGAACACCGCCATCGTCCTCGAGCGCGGCACCAACTACATCGGCACCGGCCCGTACGTCCTTCCGCTGGGAACGACGATGCAGAGCATCAAGCAGGCCGGCGTGACTCGCCTCGAGCGCAATGCGCGCTACTGGAACAAGGCGCACGTCGACGAGCTGCTGTTCGCGATCTACCCCGCCGAGGCCGACGGCACGCCGCTGAAACTCATCGAGGCCGCCAAGCGTGGCGAGATCGATCTCACATTGAATCTGTCGGTCAACGAAGTCGCCAAGTACGGGATCACCGGCTATCAGCCGATGCAGTTGCCGAGCAACTCCACGAGCATCCTCTACTTCAACAGCCAGAAGGAGCCGCTGACGGACAAAGCGCTGCGGCGCGCGCTGCAACACGCCATCGACACCACGCCGATCGCGCAGATCAACTACGAGCGCAATCACATCGCCTTCACTGCCGCCGACATCATTCCACCGCTCATGGGGAAGGCCGTCGGCAATCTCGACACGCGCGATCGCGAGCTGCTGCGCAAGGTTCCAAACAAGCCTTCCCGGCTCACATTGGTCGTTCCCTGGACTCCTCGGCCCTACATCCTCAAACCATTACTCTCGGCCGAAGAGATCGCCCGCCAGCTCCGCGAGTATGGAATCGTCGTGGAGTTGATCGTGACCAAAAGCGCCGAGGACTTTTTCAGCACACTCGCGCGCGGTGAATACGACATGGCCCTGGCCGGCTGGGTGGCCGACAATCCCGACCCGGCCGAGTTCTACGAATCGCTCCTGCACTCGGCGCAGGTGTCGACCAAGCATCAGTACCTCTCGAATCTGGCGCGCTGGAACCGTCCGGAGATGGACGCGGCGCTCGTGGTCTATCGCGCCGACCCGTCACCGGCGAATCGCAAGGCCATCACCGACATGATCGAGCAGGAAGCGATCCTCGTTCCGCTCGTGTACGGCGCCTCCACCGCCATCCGGTCGCGGAAAGTGAAGAACGTACACATCACGCCGGCAAACCACCTGCCGTTTGCCGATGTCGAGCTGACGATGTAGCTCGCGAGACGCGGGCGTATCATGACGTTCGTTCCGCTGAAGGGGATTCGCATGAAACCCCGATCCGCGGGTTGACGAAAGAAGACTTCATCGTCCTCGAGAACAACGTTCCGCAGGACATCAGCAACTTCTCCTTCTACGACATCGGATCCTCGACGATGGCCCTCGCTCCGGACGGCCCTGCGGACGGCACCAACGAGCTCGTGAGCACGCCGGCGCAGACGACAGTCGCCGAAGCGCCTCCGCAACGGCGCTTCGTCTTCTTCATCGACGAGATGGCCATCCAGGCACAGGCGCAACACGCTGAAGAAACAGGCCGCGACGCTGCTGGCGTCGATGCGTCCCGGCGATCTGGCCGCCGTCGTTCGTCCGACCGCCACTGCCCAAGTCGAGCAGAAATACACGAGCGACATGGCCAGCCGCGTCATCGCCGGGCTCCTCTATCCGCTGCCGTCCGACGAACTCAAGATGGCCGTACGCACCGAAACGCCGCAAAAAGAAGGGAAGAAGTACAACGTCCCGCTCGAAGTGGTCATCCCGATCGACAAGATCACATTCCTGCGCTCCTCCAACGGCTCGTATCAGGGCAGAGTGACGGTGCATTACGCCGCCGCGGCGGAAAAAGAATTCGTTTCCTACGGCCGGCAGGATCAGGTCATCGAACTGACGCAGCAGCAGTACCGCGAGATGCTGCGCATCCGCTACCGCTACACGTCAAGCATCACCGTGCCCAAGGGCAAGATCCGCATCGCCCTCGGCGTGGTCGACACGACCTCGAGATTGTCTTCGCTGCAGACCGTGAACCTGGTCGCGCAGTAACCCCAGTGAAGCCGTGGCGCGTATCTGAGTCCGCGTAGCGGACAACAGGTAATAGACCCCGGCTTCAGCCGGGGGATGTGCGTGTCGTGAATCGAGCCCGCGTAGCGGGCGATAGATCTGCCGCCCGCTACACGGGCTGGAGGTTGGGCGCGACGACCCCCGGCTGAAGCCGGGGTCTATTTTCTCTCGGCGTGCTACGCACGCGCTCTCCAGCTTGACTGAAGACCGTTGACCCTAACCCTACGATTCGCGCGCCGCAGCCTGTCTGCGCGCTTCGAGCAGTCGATCGATCTGGATCGAGAGGAACTCGCGCAGCGGTTGTTCCTGTTCGGGAGCGAGCGGGGAGAAAGTGATGGCGGAGCGGAAGACGTACTCCGGATCTTTGTCGTTCTCGCCACGCCGCACCTGTACGATCGATCGGAGCACTTCGCACGGGATGTAGATGCCGCCGTAGCTCGGGAAGATCAGCGTGGCTGCGGCGCCGGCTTTCACCGGCGAGCGATGGATGACGGCGGCGCCCGTGAGGCTGAGATCGATCAGCTCACCATTCACATCCGAGAGCTGCACCGGGATCGAGGCGGTGGGAAAGCGCTCGGAGCGTCTGCGGTCTTTGGCGGAAGCCATGGTTGAGTCGGCAGTGGAGACGGTTGCCGATTATAGCGGCCGAAGCTCGACGCGCTGGAGACGGTTCACGCGCAGCTCTTCCGCGGCGCTCGCATTAGCGATCGAGATCTCGATGCATCCCGACGACCCGACAATGAGAAACGGTCCCGGCGCCGCGTCTCCGTAGTTGATTTCGAGACGGTCGATCGCCCACTCGCCGACGCGCAGGACGATCGGCGCGAAGGCGACACGCGATGCCTCGATGTCGGTGATGACGTTGCCGAAGCGGTCGATGGCCACCACAGTTCCGGCGGCGATGTCCTGGCCGTACGACGGCGGTTCGTAGTCGAGCGTGATGATGCGATCGATCCGCGGTCCCACTTCTTCGATCGACAATCCGTTGGCCAGCGCCGCGGCCACAGGAGCGAAACGATCGCGCCCGTGAAACGTGTTGCTGCCGTTTGGAAGAAAGAGTGATGCGTTCTCGACGGAGTAGATGCGACGCAGCGAGACGAACGTCAGCAGTCCGTTGTCTGGCGCGAGGAACAAGCGTCCTTCGCTCTCCGCCGCGATGATCCGGCGCGAGGTTCCGACGCCCGGATCAACGACGCAGACAAAGATCGTTCCCGCGGGCCAATACGAGACGACCGTACCGAGAAACCAGGCCGCTTCGAGAACATCGAACGGCGCAATCTCATGCGTGAGATCGATGACCGGCGCGTTCGTACGCGATGCGATCACACCCTTCATCGCCGCGACGTAGGGATCGCGCGTACCGAAATCGGTCAGGAGGGCGATGGCGCACATGAACAAGTCGGCGGTCGGCAGTCGGCGGTCGGCAGTGGAAGAAGCACCGGCCACACCGTCGTGGCTGGGTGGCGTCTACTGCCGACCGCCGACTGCCGACCGCCGACTGCCGACCGCCGACTATACTCGCGGCGCCATGTTTCCCACCGTCCCTCCGCCACCGCAGCGGCTGCTCGTGTTCGCGCGGCTGCCGGAGCTGGGGAAGGTGAAGACGCGGCTGGCGGCGGAGGTCGGCCCGGAGCGGGCGCTGGAAGTGTACGAGTCGATGTTGCGCGATCTCATCGCTGCCATCGGCACGTCCACGTCCGATCTGGAGATCGAGGTGATGTGGCCGCCGACGCCAATCGCCACCGGCGAGACGCTGCGCCGCGCGTTCGGTCCGCATTCGCTGGCCATCCAGACCGGCACAGACCTCGGCGACCGGCTGTCGATGGCGTTGTCGGAGCGTTTCTTCTTTCATCGCACGGAGAAGATCGTGGTCATCGGCGTGGATGATCCATCGCTGACGCGCGAGTTGATCGATCGCGCTTTCTCACTTCTCGAATCGTGCGAGTACGTCCTCGGCCCGGCCACCGACGGCGGCTATTACCTCATCGGTTGCCGCGCGCTGGCCTACGACCCATCCGTCTTTCTCGGCATCGACTGGGGAACGCCGGCCGTGCTGACCACGACCATGGCGCGCATCGCCGATCTCGGCCGCACCGTGGCGTTACTTCCCGAGCACTACGACATCGATACGGCCGCCGATCTGGAGCGGCATTTGAAGAGAGTCGGCGGTCGGCAGTCGGCAGTCGGCAGTGGAACCACCACCCAAACCACGGAGCGCAGGATGGCCTCCGGCGCTTCTTCTACTGCCGACCGCCGACTGCCCACTGCCGACTAGTATTGACGCGTTATGAAAATCGTGAGCTCCGCCCAGATGCGCAGCATCGATCAGCGCGCCACCGAGCGTTTCGGCGTGCCGTCGATCGTGTTGATGGAAAACGCGGCCATTGCCGTGGTGGATGCGTTGTTCGAGCATTACCCGGACTGCAGTCGCGCGGCGATTTTCTGCGGGACGGGCGCGAATGGCGGAGATGGGTTTGCCGTGGCGCGGCATCTGGAGAATCGCGGCGTCGTGCCGGTGGTCGTGATCGTCGGCGAGCGCGCTTCCATCCGTGGCGACTCGCTCACGAATCTCACCGTCTGCGAGCGGCTCGGCATTCCGATCTATGACATCCGCGCGACGGATGAAATCGAGACGGTACTGGCGCATGCATCCGATGCCGATGTGATCGTCGACGCCATCTTCGGCACCGGCCTCAATCGCGCGCCCGCGGGCATCCACGCCGATGTGATCCGCGATCTCGCCGAGCTGCGTCTGCCCATTCTCGCCGTCGATCTGCCGAGCGGCGCCGACGCCTCTTCGCACACGCCGTTCGATCCGTGCGTGCAAGCCGAGGTCACGGTCACGTTTTGCGCGCCGAAGCTCTGCCACGTCTTCGAGCCGGCCGCGCTGTACTGCGGAGAAGTGATCGTCGCCGACATCACCATCCCCGAGGCAGCGGTCGAGGATGAGATGGTCACTCTCGCGCTCATCACGCCGAAAGACGTGCAGCCGCACGTCGCGCCGCGCCTTTCTTCGACGCACAAGGGAACGTACGGCCACGTGGGCATCATCGCCGGCTCTCCTGGACGCAGCGGCGCAGCCGTGTTGTGCGCACGCGGCGCCATTCGTATCGGCGCGGGACTCGTTTCGGTCATGACCGATGAGCAAACGGCGAAGCTGGTACACGCCGGCTCGATCGAGTCGATGACGTATTCAGGCGGCGATCTGCAGGAGTTCCTCGCCAACAAAACCGCGGCGCTGATCGGTCCTGGCCTCGCTGACGATGAGCACGCGTGGAAACACACGCGCGCGCTGGTCGGCGCGATCGAGCTACCGCTCGTGATCGACGCGTCCGCACTCAACGCGTTCGCATCGCGTGCAGCGGAGCTCAATCCTCGAGCACTGCCACGCGTCATCACTCCGCATCCCGGCGAGCTGGCGCGTTTGCTCGACAGCGACGCGGCGACCATCAACGCTGATCGCATTGGCGCGGCGCGCGAGGCCGCGCGGATCTCGCAATGCGTCGTCGTACTGAAGGGATTTCAATCGCTCATCGCCGAGCCCGATGGCCACGTCTCCGTGAACCCCACCGGCAATCCCGGCATGGCCAGTGGCGGGATGGGCGACGTGCTGGCCGGCATGATCGCGGCGCTGCTCGCGCGCGGCACGGACGCGGTGGATGCCGCCTGCGCCGCCGTGTACCTCCACGGTCTGGCAGGCGACATCCTCAGAGAGCAACTCTGCGATACCGGTCTTACGGCGATGGAACTTGCCGACCGGATCCCCGCCGCGATTCAGCGCAACAGGCCCTGAATCCGTTTGTGGATTCCTGACAAAGAACGTCCCTTGAGCTCGCGCGATGCTTCGACGACCGCTGCGGCTGCTGCCGCCGGGGCGGTTGCGGCAAGACTCAGAGTCTCTGCCACCTCCGGCGCTCTCGCCACGGGCAACCGCGGACCAGCCAGGGCCTTCTTTGCCGCTTTCTTCGGATAGAGCTCGGCGATGAATTGTTTGTCCATCGCGGAGAGGTCGGTGTTGTTGGCCGTGCTGACGCCGCCGACGATCAGCGACCCGGGGAACGCGTACAACATGATCGACTTTTTGTCGTACGACGTGGCGTTGAGCTGATCGAGCGAGTACTTCTGCACGATGTTGAAGTCGATCTGCTGTTTCGTCCAACTGTTCGGCGGTCCGCTGAAGACGCGATAGACCTCTTTGAGGTTCCACTTGATTCCGCCGCTGGGATTCTGGTGCTCGTGAATGGCGCCGAGGGCGTGACCGAATTCATGGAGCACGACGCGGCGCCACTCCTTTTCGTCGGTATCGTCCTTGAGCCAGCCGTAGTTCATCGTCGGCTTGGTCTTGCCGAAGGCTGCAGTGACCAGGCAATCGGTGCCGAGCGCCGACCACGCGCCTTTCTCCTTGAACGAGATACGGATCTCCGCCTTCGCTCCGGCGTTGAAGTCGAAGTTCACGTTCGCGAACTGCTCCCACACTTCGGCGTGTTTCTGAGTCTTCGCTTTCTGGATCTTCGTCCCGTCGAGAAACTTGATTCCGACCTTGCGGCCATTCGCCCACTTCTTCGTGGCGAAGACTGCGATCTCGGCCGGCCCGATGACCTGCCCCGGACGAATCACGATGGGCGGCGGTTCGTTCTCGGCGTTCTCGGACATCGCCAGGACCGCCGCACCCATGCGCTCTGCTTCGGCGATGGGCCGGTCGACACAAAGGCGAAGGTCATTCAAATCCGGATATTTGCGGGCCATATGGAAAGTCTCCTTGGTGAGAATGTACGCCTATAAAGCCCGCACGACCACTGTTCCTTACAATGCGGCGATGCATTTCATTTGTCCGGACGAAGCCGACACCGAGCGCGCGGGCCGCGCAATCGCCCGATCGCTCGCGCCCGACACAGTCGTCCATCTCGCCGGCGACCTCGGCGCGGGCAAGACCTTCCTGGCGCGCGCCATGGCCGCGGAGCTCGGCGCCGATCCGAAGGAAGTGGCCTCGCCGTCATTCGCGATCGTGCATGAATACCCGCGACCCGGACTGCCCCCGATCATCCACATCGACGGCTACCGCCTCACCGACAACCGCCGCGAATGGCTGGAAATCGGCATCCCCGAAATGCTCGCCGGCCCCGGAGTGAAGCTCATCGAGTGGCCGAAAGAAGCCTTCACGGAATTCGAAGATGGTCACGTGGAGGTGAGGATCACGGTGCGCGAAGATGGGGCGAGAGAGATCGAAGTTTCGTAACTCATTTGGAGTGCGGTGGCCGCAGCCGCCGCTTTTGTATGTCTCCGCGCTGCACGAACATACCAAAGCGGTAGCTGCGGCTACCGCACTCCAAAACGTTGCCGCGCGCGCCTCCGAGACTAGAATGCGCCCGCATGCAGGACCCGCAAATTACACCCGACGTCATCCGCTCCCACGGCCTCACTCCGGACGAGTATCAGCGCGTCCTGCAGATCCTCGGGCGCGCGCCGAATTACACGGAGCTGGGGATTTTCTCCGTGATGTGGTCGGAGCACTGTTCGTACAAATCGTCGCGCGTGCATTTGCGCACGTTCCCGACGACAGGACCGCGTGTGGTGCAGGGGCCAGGCGAGAACGCGGGCGTGATCGACATCGGCGACGGCTGGGTGGCGGCGTTCAAGATGGAGTCGCACAACCATCCGTCGTTCATCGAGCCGTACCAGGGCGCGGCCACAGGCGTCGGCGGCATTCTGCGCGACATCTTCACGATGGGTGCGCGGCCGATCGCGTCGCTCGATTCCTTGCGTTTCGGCGAGCTCGATGCACCGCGCATGAAGTATCTCGTCGACGGAGTCGTGCGCGGCATCAGCGGTTACGGGAACTGCATCGGCATCCCCACCATCGGCGGCGAGACATCGTTCCACTCGTCGTACAACGGGAACATCCTCGTCAACGTCTTCTCGCTGGGCGTGGCGAAGGCGGAGAAGATTTTCAAAGGCACCGCGGAAGGCGTCGGCAATCCGGTGATCTACGTCGGATCGAAGACCGGGCGCGATGGCATCCACGGCGCGACGATGGCCTCGGCGGAATTCGATGAAGCCTCCGAGGAGAAGCGGCCCACCGTGCAGGTCGGCGATCCATTCACGGAAAAGCTGCTGCTCGAAGCGTGTCTCGAGATCATGGACGATGCCTCTGGTGGGGCAGTCGTCGGCATCCAGGACATGGGCGCCGCGGGCCTCACGTCATCGTCGTTCGAGATGGCCGGCCGCGCCGGCACCGGCATTCGCATGCACCTCGACCGCGTGCCGATGCGCGAGAGCGGCATGACGCCGTACGAGATCATGCTCAGCGAATCGCAGGAGCGGATGCTCATCGTGGCCAAGCAAGGTCGCGAGGCGGAGGTCATTCGCGTTTTCGAGAAATGGGACCTCAACGCCGCCGTCGTCGGCGAAGTGACGGACGACGGATTCGTGCGCCTCTTCTGGCACGGCGAAGTCGCCGCCGCCATTCCCGTCGACCCGATCTCCACCGAGGCGCCGGTCTACCAGCGTCCGATGGCGAAACCTGAATATCTCGCCGGGATTGCACCCGTCCTGCAACGCGAACGCGTCACCGACGGCGATCTCACGAACACACTCCTGCAGCTCCTCGCATCGGCAAACCTCTGCTCGAAGCATTGGATCTTCGGACAGTACGACACCACCGTGCGCACGAACACCGTCGCCGGACCGGAGAAACGCGACGCCGCCGTGGTGCGCGTGAAGGAAACCGGACGCGGCCTGGCCATGACGTCGGATGTGAATCCGGTTTACTGCTACTTGGATCCGTACGAAGGCGGCAAACAGGCCGTGGCCGAAGCGGCGCGCAACGTCGCCGTGAGCGGCGCGCGACCGGTGGCCATCACGGACTGCCTCAACTTCGGATCGCCGGAGCGCGCCGAGATCATGTGGCAGTTCGCCGAGTGCATCCGCGGTATCAGCGATGCGTGCCGCGCACTCGAGACGCCCGTCGTCTCCGGCAATGTGTCTTTCTACAACGAGACCGAGGGACGCGCGGTCTATCCGACGCCCACGGTGGGCATGGTCGGCATCATGGACAGCGATCGCGACGGTTGCGGTCTCGCCTTCACTGACCGAGATCTCGACGTGATCCTCCTCGGCGAAACAGCCGATGAACTGGGCGGCAGCGAATGGCAGCAGACCTTCGCACCTGACGCCATGGCCGCACCGCCACGCGTCGATCTCGATCGCGAGAAAGCGCTCATCGAGCTCCTACTTTCACTGCACGCAACCCACACCCTACTCAGCGCACACGACATCGCCAACGGCGGCCTCGCCGTAGCGCTCGCGGAGATGTCGATGGACGGCATCGGCTGCCATGTTGACCTTGGCGGGGACCTCGGCGGATACGCTGACGATCTCGATGCAACAGGTTTGCTCTTCAGCGAATCACAAGCACGCGCCATCGTCGCTTGTCGCGCCGAAGATCGCGAACGCGTTCTCGCCGCCGCATCCGCCGCCGGCGTCGCCGCCCGACGAATTGGCTACACCGCCCACGGCACCTTCCTCATCGAGCGCAACGGAGTCCCGCTCATCCGCATCAGCGCCCCCGAGCTCAACCGCATCTGGCGCTCCTCCTTCGCCCTCCTCCTCGGCGGCGACACTGTCGACGAAGTCCTGCGCGGAGTCGGCGAAGAAGCGCCGGAAGTGTTTGGCGTGCGCTGATTTGAGCGTGAGGCGCAGAACGGCGCACGGAGCCGTTAGCGGCTCGGGAGTTTGGACACTCTCGAACGAGCGTGGTGTATGTACCGCGTTAGCGGTACGGAGACGGTAGCCGGGGGTTGCGCGCGCAGACGCGCTACCCCCGGAAAGGTTTGCATTCTCGAGTCGCACCGCGTCAGTGGTGCGGAGAGCTGATCGTTTTGTTTCGTTTCTCCGCACCGGCTACGCGGTGCGAAATCAAATACGTTCTTGTCCGTGGGTAGCGCGTCTGCGCGCGCAACCCACGGCTACCCTCTCCGTACCGCTCCGCGGTACGAAGCCCGCAGAGCGTGCGAAGCCGCGTAGCGGCTTCAAACCTCACAACAGCAGCGTCACCCTTCTGCGTCGGCGCGTGCGGCGGAACAGGCGCCGGAAGATTCGAATCAGGGCGCGCATGGGCAGGTCCTGAAGCAGGCGTATCGATCCATACCTGTCGTTCATCGCAACGACGAGACCACGACGAAACTGAACGTCGGCAAGCGCGCAACTGCATCGGTCAGAGTCGTTTAGACCGTGATGTGCTCACTGCGCTGCGTCAGTCGTTTCTCGAATTCTCGAACACGTTTTTCGAATTTTCGGGAGGCCATCGCGACGCTCGCCATTTTTTCTGCCTGTCGGTTGGAAAAAGTGCGCGGCCATCAGTCCTAACGAGCTGAAGGCAGAGAGACAGCGAACGAGAAACCTCACCTGCCTGCGCCCATCCACCTGACGAGCCGCAACGAAGTACCGACAACCATCAACGATTGAGGAGATCGACCATGACACCCAATGCGAAACCAGAACCGGGCACTGCCTTCCAGGGCGAAGTGGCGAACCTTGGAAGTTCCCAGGGCACGCCCGTGCAGATCACACAGAGTGGGGTTACCTACTTCCTGAGCATCACTGAGCTGAACGGCTGTTGCGTGCTCACCGCCTACACGACGGACGGGCCGCTGCCGACCAACACGTGGGTCGCGCTGTACCCGGGCATGCCGCCGTCGAATCCGAACGCCGGCTACCTCTCCAATGCGTGGTTCTATCTGGCCGGGAGCAAGAGCCTCCAGACGACCTACCCATTCGGTACCGGCTTCTTCGCCGCGATCGTCACCTGCACGAACTGGAACTGCGAATCGGGCCGGGGTCTGTACTCGTACGCGCTCCAGGTCGGTCCCACATAGCGCGCTTTGACAGGCCGGCGTGACGCAGTCACTTCGTCACGCCGGCTGCCATCTTGTCGCGCGGGCAGCTACTCAACGCGATGTTCCATTCGAAGCCACGCCGGCACGAAAGATGACCCCTCACCCCTTCACGCAGATGACCTGACGCAGCGTGTGCACGATGTCGACGAGATCGCTCTGCGCCGCCATCACCGCTTCGATCGGCTTGTACGCCGCGGGCGTCTCATCGATCACGTCGTGATCCTTGCGGCACTCCACGCCTTCTGTGGCCTTGACATGGTCCGCGACCGTGAAGCGGCGCTTGGCCTCGGTGCGCGACATGCTGCGTCCCGCGCCGTGGCTGCAGCTATGGAAGCTCTCCGGATTTCCCTTGCCGCGCACGATGAACGACTTCGCGCCCATGCTCCCCGGGATGATGCCGAGATCGCCTTCCTTCGCGCGCACCGCGCCCTTGCGCGTGACGAACACGTTCTCGCCGTAGTGATGCTCGATGGCCACGTAGTTGTGATGGCAGTTCACGACATCCTCAGTCGCACTGAACGGTGGCAGCACGCCGCTCTCGCGGACCGCGGCCACGACCGAATCCATCATCAGCTTGCGGTTCCACATCGCGAAGTCCTGCGCCCAATGCACGGCCTCGACGTAATCATCGAAGTGCTTCGTTCCATGCGGAAGGTAGGCGAGGTTCGCGTCCGGCAGATCGATGTGGTAGCGGGCCATGTCCTTCTTGGCCAGCTCGATGAAGTACGTTCCGATGCGATTGCCGACGCCGCGCGATCCGCTGTGCAGCAGGAACCACACGTGCGCGTCCTCATCGAGACAAACCTCGATGAAGTGATTGCCAGTGCCGAGCGTGCCGAGGTGATTCAGATCGTTGCCGCGTCCAAGCTTTGGGTGCTTCTCCACGATCGCGTCGTAGCGCGGCTTCAGATCGCTCCACACTTCGAGCTGACGCGACGGCGCATTCTTCCACGCCCCGCGATCGTTGCGCCCGCCGTTGTCGGTGCGGCCATGCGGCACCGCGCGCTCGATCGCGGAACGGATAGTTTTCAGATCATCGGGAAGATCCGAGGCGTCGAGCGTCGTGCGCAGCGCCATCATCCCGCAACCGATGTCGACGCCGACCGCCGCTGGAATGATGGCCTTCTTCGTCGGGATCACGCTTCCCACGGTGGCGCCCATCCCCCAATGCACGTCCGGCATCGCCGCGATCCAGCGATAGATGAACGGGAGTTGGGCAACGTTGAGAAGCTGCTGACGGGCCGACTCCTCCACCTGAACGCCCTTCGTCCAGGCCTTGATCGGTGCCCCTGTCTCGCCCTTGATGACTTCGTAATTCATGATTGCCTTCGGAGCACTCTATGGCGCGCGACCCGCTACCGTCTCCGTACCGCTACGCGGTGCTTTCGGGTCGTTGTAGCTACTTCGCCGCCAACACCACTCCTCTGCACTCCCCAAACCCGATTCGCGCGTGGCCTTCGCGCTCGCAGTATCCGCGCAGGATCACTTCGTCTCCGTCTTCGAGAAATTTGCGCGTTTCGCCGGTGGGGAGCTCGATCGGTTCGGTGCCGCGCCAGGCCAGCTCGAGGAGCGATCCGCGCGAGTCTTTGGTCGTGCCGGAGATCGTGCCGCTGGCGAGCAGGTCGCCGGCGGTGAGGTTGCAGCCGTTCGAGGTGTGATGGGCGACGAGCTGGGCCACGGTCCAGTACATGTCGCGGAAGTTGCCTCGGCTGAGGCGGACCGGTTCGGTCATTTTCGCCGTGCGTAACCAGACCTCGACGTTGATGTCGAAGCCGGTATCGTCCTGCAGATGCGGCAGCGGCTGCGGATCGTCCGCGGGGCGCTGGAACGCGTTCGTGCGAAACGGTTCGAGCGCATCCATCGTCACGATCCAGGGCGAGATCGACGTGGCGAAGTTCTTGGCCAGGAATGGTCCCAGCGGCTGGTACTCCCACGTCTGGATATCGCGTGCGGACCAGTCATTCACGAGACAGAAACCGAAGACGTGATCGAGTGCATCGCCGACCGGAATCGGCTCGCCGAGCGTGTTGCCGCTGCCGATGACCATCCCGAGCTCCATCTCGTAGTCGAGTCGTTTCGACGGTCCGAATGTCGGCGGCGCACTCTCACCCTCGCGCGTCTGGATATCTCTCGACTGACCATAGGGCCTACGCACCGGCGTACCGCTGACGACGATCGAGGATGCCCGGCCGTGGTAGCCGATGGGAATCCATTTGTAGTTCGGCAGCAATGGATTGTCGGGACGGAACATCGATCCGACGTTCGTGGCGTGATGCACGCTGGCGTAGAAGTCCGTGTAGTCGCCGATCGCCATCGGCAGCAGCATCTCCGCGTCGTTCATCGGAACGAGATGCTCGTCGGCCGTACCGCGCGTCAGCAATTCGGTGATGCGCGCACGCACGTCGCGGGCGACCGCACGGCCTCGGCTCATGAATGCGTTGAGTTGTGGCGCGAGCAGCGACGGTTCGTCGATGAGGCCTGCTTGCGCACAGGCGTGGAGGTCGAGGATGCGCTGTTCGAATGCGACGCCGATGTGTGCGGCGCCGTTGCGACGCATGACGCCGAAGGGAAGGTTCTCAATCGGAAACATCCCTGTACTTTAGTACCTACGTGGACGTTGTGGACGTTGTGGACGTTGTGGACTTGGTGGACGGAGGTCCACTGCGTCCACCAAGTCCACCAAGTCCACTAAGTCCATCCCCTGCCTACCGCAAACGATCCAGAATCACACCGACGCGATCGCGCACTTCGCCCGGGCGCAGTTGTTCGAATGTCGCGGCGATGCTTTCGCGCATGCGCTGGCGCTCGTCGCCCTCGGCGGCGCGGTACTTTCCGGCGATGACGTACGAGACCAGCGAGACTTTCGTCAGCGGCAGGTCGGCCAGCTCAGGAAGGTCGCGCAGCAGGCGGTCCACCGGACGGGCCTCGAGGTCCTTCACGAACGACTCCATTTCCGTGAAGGTGCGGGCGTCGATGCCTCTCAGTACGACGGATGATGCGGACATGGTCAACTCTCCTTTTGTGCGATGTTTCTGGATACGCCGGGGACGCCTTCGATCGAGAAGAGGCTGAAGAGCTGTTCCCAACCTGCGACGGTGAGGATGTTGCCGTCCGGCGAGAGGCCGAACGACTCGGTGGCGCGCTCGCGATCGAATCCGCCGAACTGACGACGCGTCGACGCGGTGTCGCGGCCGGGCGCGAAGTCCTGCAGGAAGACGCCGTTCACGCCTTCGTCGTTCTGCGCCAGGAAGGCGATCGACTTGCCGTCCGGAGTCCAGCGCGTGCGCCCGAGGATGGCGCTGGTGCGGGCGATGTTGCGGATGGGAATCGTGAGCCCGACATCCTGCCCGTCGGAGACTCGCGCCACACGCACCTGCGTGCGCGGCGTGCGCGCATCGAAGAGATACGAAACGTACTTCCCATCGGGCGACACTTCCGGCAGCGAGGTGCGCGCCTTCACCACGTGCGTGGCCTGCGTCCCATCGAGACGCACCTTCCAGATGCCGGCCTTGGCGGGATTGAACGAGTTGTAGACGATCCATCCGTCGGGAGTGGCAGTCGGATTCTCCGCGTCGTTGCCGTCGTGCGAGATCTGCTTCGCTCCGCTGCCGTCGGCGTTGGCGATCCAGATCTCGAGGTTGCCGCTGCGTCCCGAGCTCCAGACGATTTTCTTGCCGTCCGGTGTGAACGAGGGATCCCAATCCTCGGCGTTGTCGTCGGTGATGCGACGCACGGCGCCGCCGTCGGTGCTGATGGTCCAGAGATCGAGATTTCCGCTGCGGTTCGAGGAGAAGAGTACCGTCTTGCCGTCGGGTGAATAGGCCGGCTGACGATCGCTGCTGTTGCCGCGCGTGAGCCAGCGCTCCTGCGCTGGGGTTTGAGAAGTGAGGATTGCGGATTGAGTATTGCGGTCGATCACGATCTCGCGGAGGTTGTCGCGCGGGCTGCGGACATCGAATACGAGCGTTCCATCCCGGAGAGAGTCCAACACGAGACCGTTGTGCGAGGTCCAGCCGACCGCTTCCATCTCGTCCGTGCGCACGTTGTGGCGAATGACATGCGCCGTGCTGCCGACGACCGCTTCTACCGATTGCGCGCGGATGTAGATCACGCTGCGGCCGTCGGCGGACCAGACCACCGAAGACATTTCGCCCGCTTTGGCAGGCGACGCCAGCTCCTTCGCCTTGCCGGTGGCGGCGTCGATGATCAGGACGGCTTGCGTCACGCGTCCGCCGCGCGAGATGACCATGGCGATCGACTTGCCGTCCGGCGACCAGCGCGGATGCGACGCGCCGATGTCAGAGCGAGTGAGCTCGCGGGCGTTCGCGCCGTTGGCATCGGCGACGAAGAGCGCGCCGCGTGCCACGCCTTTCTCCTGCACCGGCCGCGTGAAGGCCAGCTTCGTTCCATCCGATGAGAGATCCGCGGTGGTGACCTCGTCGATCAATCTGCGGGGCTCGCCGCCGACCACCGCCACGCGCCAGAGAGAACCGGTTTCCGTGCGGGCCGGATCGCCATGGATGTAGAGAATGGCCGAGCCGTCGGGAGTGAAGCGGGGGAAGTCGTCGACGCCGGCAGTGATCGCCACCTCGCCGCCGCCGGCAACCTGCTTGAGCCAGATGCGCTGCACGCCGTCGCGCGCCGAGGAGAACGCGATCAGCTTTCCGTCGCGCGAAACGGCTGGTGAGTAATCGGTGCCGGAGTAAGTGAGATAGCGCTCCGATGTGATGACGCGCGGCTCCGGGCGGCGCGCCCAGGCCGTGATCAGCGAGCTCGCCACGAGCGCTAGCACGACCGCAGCAACCGCCGGCCAGCGCTTGCGGAGACGCGTGGCCACCGTGTCCTTCTCGCGAATGGGCGTGGCCACTCCGGCCTCGCTGAAGTGATCGCGGATGTACTGCAGGTCGCGCGCGAGATCGCGCGTGGCCACATAACGGTCCTCGGGGTCTTTGGAGAGGCAGCGATCGACGATCCAACGCAGCGGCGCCGGCACGTGCGCCGCGACGATCGACAGCGGCGGCGCTTCGTCGCGCACCACCATGAACAACGTCTCCACGCCGCTGGCGCCGTCGAACGCGCGCGTTCCGGTCAGCATCTCGTAGAGGATCGAACCGAACGCGAACTGGTCGGAGCGATAGTCGATCTCGCCCGCGCGGGCCTGCTCGGGCGACATGTAGCCGTACGTCCCGACCAGCATCCCGGGCTCGGAAACGTTCGTGTCGGGATTGATGTCGATCGATTTGGCCAGGCCGAAGTCGAGCACCTTCACCACGCCATCCGACGTGATCATGATGTTCTCGGGCTTGAGATCGCGATGGACGAGACCCCGCTTGTGTGCGGCTGCCAATCCGTCGGCGAGCTGCGCCGCGATCTGCAATGCCTTGCGTACCGGCATGGCGCCGCCGCGCATCAGCTCGCGCAGCGTCTGGCCGTCGACGTACTCCATGGCCATGAACGCGCGCGCCGAGTCGTCGCGCCCGATCTCATAGATGGTGACGATGTTGGGATGATTGAGCGACGACGCGCTGCGCGCTTCGTTGCGCAACCGCGTCAGGTGCTCGGCGTCCGCTGCCACATCGGCCGGGAGGAGCTTGATGGCGATGTTGCGTCCCAGCTCATCGTCGTGCGCGAGAAAGACCTCGCCCATTCCTCCCGCGCCGAGCTGACGAATCGCTCGATATGGGCCGATGCAGTCTGCTGCCGCCGCCGTGGCCATCGTTTTTCCTCGCTATGTGCCGAACCCTGAAGATCGTACGGCCGGGCGAGGAATTAGTTCGTGACACCTTCGTCAGGAATTGTTGCGAAACGATGTCAGTCGGGCAAGAAAGCCCTCCCTTCACGTCACGGATGTTGAGCGGCAGGCTGCGTCGCAGGTTTTTTACAGCCAACCAAGTGCGCTCAAATCCCCGATCGGCTCTTCGAACGAGCACGATCCGAACGACGTCGCGAAGTCTCGTCGCATCGTACGCAGCGCCTCGGTGCTGACGCGTTGGCCGCGCCATGACGCGCCGTCGTCATCGAACGCAAACGCGCGCGTATCTTCCTCACGCAGAATCTCGTCCGCGTGATCGAGAAACGCAGCGGCGAGAAAGACGTTGAGGAAACCGTGCATCGTCCCCGTCGGTGCGTCCGGCGCGTACGTCAACGCTTTCACGCATCGCAGCGGATGGTGCAATCCCGCCGTGGCCTTGAACGCCACACCTGCGTCTTTGCACGCGCGGAGGAACGCCGCCACATCGGCAATCGGCGGAAACGCGTCCGCGGTGACGCCACCGGTACGGATCTTCGCGCGCAGACCGTGGCGCGCCAGCTCCGGCAATAACGCGATGTCGCTGATCTCGACGTACGCATTGTGACCGGCGGCATCGCGCGCGATGCGCTCCACATCGTCCGCGGTCGCCGCCTTCACTTCATCGACGCCGAGAACGCTGAGCGGAAACTCGGAAGGCACTTCGTGGGCGCGATCGGCGGGCACGACAAACCGCCCGAGCGCCCACGCGTGCTCTCCTTCACGATAGCGCGCGTAGTTGCGCACCGCGTCCTGCATCGACAGTGCGGCCGGCGGAAAGAGCCCGGCGTAGTCGATCAGACCTTCGAGCAACGCGCGCAGCGACTGGGTGATCATGCGGGATTGAAGTTCCGGCGCAGACCCTTCCAGCATTGCCAATAGTCGCGCTGCAGGAGCGGCGTTTCGAGCGCGAACCGGGTCGGCCGGATCACGAAACGCGTCTCGAACATGAACGCCAGCGTGTCGTCGAGAAAGCGCGGCTCCAGCGTGGCGGCGGACGCAGCATCGAACGTGGCCGCGTCGGGTCCGTGGCCGGACATGCAGTTGTGCAGACTGCCGCCGCCGGGCGCGAAACCCTCCGCCTTGGCGTCGTACGTCCCGCGGATCAGCCCCATGTACTCGTTCATCACATTGCGATGAAAGTACGGCGGCCGGAACGTGTGCTCCGCCACCATCCAACGCGGCGGGAAAATCACGAAGTCACAGTTCGCGACGCCGGGAGTGTCGGACGGCGAAGTCAGCACCGTGAAGATCGACGGATCGGGATGATCGAACGAGACCGTGCCGATGGCGTTGAAGCGCGCCAGATCGTACTTGTACGGCGCGTAGTTGCCGTGCCACGCCACGACGTCGAGCGGCGAATGATCGATCTTCGCCGACCAGAGCCGTCCGCCGAATTTAGCGACGAGCTCGAAATCGCCTTCGACGTCTTCGAACGCCGCGACGGGCGTGAGAAAATCGCGTGGATTGGCGAGACCATTCGAGCCGATCGGCCCGAGGTCCGGGAGACGGAACGGCGCGCCGAAATTCTCGCAGAGATAGCCGCGGGCATCATCCCCATCGAGCTCCACGCGGAACTTCGTCCCGCGCGGGATCACCGCGATCTCGCCCGGCTTCACCTCGATGACGCCGAGCTCCGTGCGCAGCGTCAACGCGCCGCGCTCGGGAACGAAAAGCAGCTCGCCGTCGGCGTCATAAAAGTAGCGACCCTGCATCGACCGATTGGCGGCGTAGAGGTGAATCCCGACGCCCGTGTTCTGCATCGAGTCGCCATTGCCGGCGATCGTCACCAGCCCATCGATGAAATCCGCCGGCTCCGCCGGAATCGGCAACGGATTCCAGCGCAACTGATTCGGAGGAGTGACGACTTCATCGAACGGCGAACCGCGCAGCAGCCTCGCATCCATCGGCGCGAACGGCTCATGCATCACGCTCGGCCGGATGCGATACAACCACGACCGCTTCTGCATCCCCCGCGGCACCGTGAACGCCGAGCCGCTGAACTGCTCCGCATACAAGCCGAACTTCACCTGCTGCGGCGCATTCTGCCCCACCGGCAGCGCGCCTTCGATCGCCTCCGTGGCGAACTCGTTATGAAAGCCGGATTGGTACATGGTTATCGCCAGTGCGGCGCTCCTCGCCGTAAGCTCGCTCGCCCCTCACCACAGAGACACAGAGGGCACGGAGGGGACACAGAGGAAGGCAAATGGTCTCGATCAACATCTGCCTTACTCCGTCCTCCTCCGTCCCCTCTGTGTCTCTGTGGTGAATACACGCATGCCATGAAACTCACCTAACCAACCTCGCGCAGAGGAGGCTACAGATTCCCCCGCCGCGCCTGCTCCCGCTCGATCGATTCGAAGAGCGCCTTGAAGTTCCCTTTGCCGAATCCGCGCGCACCCTTGCGCTGCAGGATCTCGAAGAATACGGTCGGGCGATCCTGCACCGGCTTCGTGAAAATCTGCAGCAGGTAACCCTCTTCGTCGCGATCGACGAGGATGCCCAGCTTCTGCAACTCCGCCATCGGCTCATCGATCGTCCCGACGCGCGCGGAGAGATCGGCGTAGTAGCTGTCGGGGATGGTGAGGAACTCCACGCCGTTGTTTTTCAGCTTCGTCACCGTCCCGATCACATCGCCGCACAGCAGCGCCACGTGCTGCACGCCGGGACCGTAGTACCACTCCAGATACTCCTGGATCTGACTCTTCCGCTTCCCCGCCGCCGGCTCGTTGATCGGGAACTTCACCACGCGCTTGTCATCGCTCATCACGATCGACATCAGCGCCGAATACTCCGTGTTGATGTCCTTGTCGTCGAACGTGATGTAGCGCGAAAAGCCCATCACGTTCGAGTACCACTCGCACCACGCCGACATCGCCCCCAGCTCGACGTTCCCGACCACATGATCC
>JALYJW010000009.1:35968-76689 GCA_030775085.1 Acidobacteriota bacterium
ATGATCCACCGCCGCGATCCCCACCGCCTCCCCCGCCACTTCCGCCGCCGTGTACCCCGGCAGAAACGCCCCGTCGTAATTCGAGTAGCTCAGAAATGAATGAATCGTGTCCCCGTACGTCCGCACCGAAGCCCGCCGCACCGTCCCCCTCTCATCCGTCAGATCATGCGGCTCCACCACGCCGATCGCGCCGCGACGCACCGCCTCGTGATACGCAAAATCCGCATCCTCCACCAGGAGCGCGATATCTCGAACCCCATCCCCATGCCGCCGGATGTGCTCGGAGGCCGGATGCTCCGGACCGAACGGCGTCGAGAGCACGAACCGCACCTTCTGCTGCCCCAGCACGTACGAAGCAAACTCCCGATTCCCCGTCTCCAGCCCCGAATAAGCCACCTGCGAAAACCCAAACGCCTTCCGATAGAAAAACGCCGCCTGCTTCGCATTCCCGACCCAAAACTCGAGGTGATGCACCCGCTGCAGCCGCAGCGGATTCCCGCCGGACTCAGCGACTTCGCGAAGGGAGGGGGTAGTGGGGGTGGTGACGGTCATTGGATGGCGCTCCTTGTTGGGATGGGTTTTTAGCACAGGTGGAACGTGGGCAGGCAATGCCGGACTGCGGATAAATCCCACAACACACGGTTGTCCATGTATTCTGCCGTCACTCCACCATGTTGCTTCAAAAGGTGCGCCTCAAGAGATGGCTCGCCGTAGCCTCCGGCGTTGCAGCAGTCGCCGCTGCATCCGTATGGTTTCACGAACGCCGTTTGCCCGCGGCGCGCCTGCTCCGTTCTGCGGCGTCCCAACCATGGCGCCCGATCGAGGCGCGTCTTGCTGGCTTCGCATACGTCCCTCGCGGGAAGCCCATCGCCACGGGCGACAGACCCATAGGATTGCATGCAGCCGCCGCCGCGGTGCGGGCGGATCCGAATGGCGATCCGCACATGACCGCGGTTGCCACGCTTCTGGATGGAAAAGCGACGGAGGCGGTACGTGCGCTCGAATCGCTCGTCAAGCGTGACCCGAGGAACGCGTTGTACTGGAGCGATCTCTCGGCAGCACGCATGGAAGACGGCGCCAACTCAAATGACGCGCGAATGTCCGCCCTTGCACTGGCCGCTGCCGACCAGGCATTAACGCTTCAATCGGCGCAACCGGAAGCACTGTTCAACCGCGCACTGGCGCTCGAAGCGTTGGGGCTTCGTTTCGCAGCAGCGGACGCCTGGCGACGTTACCTGCACGAAGATCAAAGCTCGTCATGGGCGGTCGAAGCGCGGGAGCGACTTCAGGTAGCGGAAATGCCTACGCGCGACAAGACGTGGAAGGTCGCTGAAATCGATCTCGCAGATGCGAGCAAGCGCGGCGACGTGGCGGCGGTTGAACGGATCGTCCGCACCTTCCCGCAAGACACCCGAGCATCGGGTGAAGCAACTTACCTGCCGCGTTGGGCAGAAACATTCGTAAGCGGCGACACAACGTCCGCACAACAGTCGCTCGCCCTCGCCCGCCATATCGGCGCTGCGCTGCGCAAAGTGAACGGTGAAGGGCTGCTAGACGAAGCAGTGGAGGTGATCGATCGCGCCAGCGGCGATCGATCAAAGCTCATCGCTGAGGCATACGTCCAATATGGTCACGCGCGAAAGGACTACGCCGCGCGGAAAATCGCCGAGTCGGTGCCGCGCTTCAGCGCTGCCGAGCGGGGATTCGCCGCGACCGGGCACCCCATGGAGCTGGTCGCCGCCTACTATCGTGCCAACGCGCTCGTGGACGGCGGCGACAAGGATGGCGCGGCGACACTGGCCACGCACATCGAGCGTAACCTCGAGCCTTCGTACCGGTCGCTGCATGCATACCTTCTCTGGCTCCAGGCGCGCCTCGTAAATGGCGAGGGACGTCACTATGAAACGCTCATGACCGCGGCGCGCGCACGCGACATTTTCATGCAGATGCGAGAAGCCGATAACGCGGCACGCCTGCATACAGGCGTAGCGGCGATGCTTGCCCGACTCGGCCGCGACTACGACGCGTGGCAGGCCCGCCGAGCCGCGCTGGCGGAAGCGGCAGAATCGGGAAAATGGACTCTCGTCGAAACATCGATCGACGCGATTGCGCGTGATGAGCTCGAAGGCCCAAATCCCGAGGTCGCCCGGGCGCTGCTCAACGTACAGGTTTCGGCACCGTCCGCGTTGCCGCTGATGCGCTTCAATGCCTTGCTTTGGCGATCGTTCCTCGACGCCAACTCGACAGGTGGAGCGCTGGATACGACGAACGCTCACGACGCCGCGACGCGAATTCCCGACAAGAAGCAGCGAGCCGATGCCATGGATGAGCTTCGGCTCGCGCAGGCGCTTGCCATTGAGAAGAAAGATCCCGCCGTGGCAGAAAGCCTGTTCACCAGGGTGATCGACTACCGAACACCGAATCAAATGTGGTCGCATTTGCCCGCGATCTATCTTCATCGAGGTCGGGCATTGCGAGCCATGTCGCGTGTTGACGAGGCAGCGCGTGATTTTCTCAGCGCGATCGAACTCACGGAGTCACGCCGGGACTCGATTCGCAGCGAAACACTTCGAGACGCATTTCTCGGCCAATCGGAAGACGCGTATGGCGAGCTCTCGGACCTGCTCGTCGAGCGCGGAGAGTGGGAACAGGCGTTCGAGATCGCCGAGCGCACGCGTGCGCGAATACTTGTCGATCAGGCCGATCGCTCCGCGGTGCGGCTTGCGGACATCGTCGCAACGACACCGAGGGATGTCGTCGCCGCCCATTACACGACGTTTGCCGCCCGGACGCTCCTTGTGGTCATCGAGCACGGAAAAGCAACGCACCATGTGATCGGTGTCGGTGAAGCGGAACTGCAGTCATTGCGCGACAAGCTCGCTGCTGCCATCTCGCTCGACGACGCGGCCGAGACGGCGCGATTGTCGCGCAACCTGCACGACATTCTCATCGCTCCCTTCAGGAATGATTTGCGCGCCGGCAACCTGTTGGTCGTGATCCCCGATGAATCAACCTACGGCATCCCCTTCGCGGCGCTGCGGGGCGCCGGAGGAAGGTTCCTGGTGGATGAGACTGCGATCGCAATCGCGCCGACTGCCGCAGCGATCTCAGCGGAACAGAGCGTGGTTGCTCCTAGTGAATCGCAAGTGACGGTCATCGCCGATCCCGCGTTCTCGGCAAGCTTATTTCCCGGTCTCGAGCGCCTGCCTGCGGCACGGCGCGACCCGACCGGCGTGCAGACGCAATTCGCTCGCAGCGTCATATTGGCTGGAGAAGACGCCACGCCGCGCGCATTGTCAGACGCCGCACCAAGGAGCGACATCATTCACATCGCAGCGCACGCCTTAACGAGCATGCGCGATGCGTCACTGTCACTCATAGCGCTTGCCGACTCCGCTAACGATTCCGGCATTCTGTACCTGAAAGACGTGCAGTCGCTCTCGCTCCTGCGCCGCCCACTGGTAGTGCTCGCGGGTTGCGAGACCGGCTCTCTTGGCGGTGGCAAAGGCAGCATCCGCACGCTGGCCAATGCCTTCCTCTCCGCGGGTAGTAGGGCCGTCATGGCAACTCTGTGGAACGTCGACGACCAGGCGGGGAGCACGATGACCTCCCATTTCTACGAAGGTCTCGCGCGCGGAATGACGATGTCATCCGCGCTCCGCGAGTCGCAACTTCGCGCAATGCACTCTCGGCCGCCACGCGAATGGGCGGGATTCCAACTCCATCTTGGCGTAAGCATGGCGCAGGAAAACTCGACGCTTGTTTCTCTAACTCAGTAAGACACCGTCACACGGCCTCCTGGAGGATGCAATGGCAGCGACTCAGATACTGGCAGCGACGATCACAATCGCATTCGAAGGTTTGATGCTGTTTCAAGGTCCTTCACGATCAGAGAAAACTCACGTCGCCATTGTGAACGCACACAATCACAAGCCCTACATCGAAGTGATTGACTCGCATTCCTACCCGCGCATTCACTTGAAAAAAGGAGATCATATCTCTTTCGGCAGGCCGGGTATCGGATACACAGGCCATTGGTTCGATCGGTACGTGGTCCGGCTGAAGGAGCACGTCGCTTTTGGAAATGTCGACCCAGCAGTGGTCTTGAAAGATGCCAATCACTCGGGGACACTAGCCATGGTTGAACTCCCAGATGGAAACCTCACAATCCTTTTCACGTTCCCCGAGCGCGTGGAACTCGATAGCTGGTTGACCTTCTCATCGACACACTGCTTCCCACGATACGTGCTGCTCACTGGTGTGACGGGCGATCCCGTAACCATGACGATCAAGCACCAGGATGAAACCGGCCATCCTGCCCATCCTCCTTACCCAATCGACGATAACGGCATCGTGGTCATCTCGAACGGCGGACCACAGGACGAGGAGGAGCCGTACTCACACTTTCACGAATACCGTCAAATGCTCGGCGCATTCGCGTTCCTCGAAACTGCGACATTCCTCAAAGATCGGCCCTGCTATGTCGGCGCCCCCCAGCCAATTCCGCCCGGACTGGACCCAGATGTCGTCGAAGCCCTCTCCGATCGCAAAGAACGCATCCCAAACGGCGATTGCGGCGCAACCGGCCATCCATGAGGTACGAATCCGAAGCCATCGCATACCGGCCAGACCAGAGAGGAGTCTCCAGATGAATACAGGCTTGATTGCAGCTACCTTGACGATCGTTTTCGAGGGACTCGTGGCTTTCATCGGTCCTGACTCCGGCGGCAAGGAAAACAAGACACACGTCGCCATCGTGACCGCCCGGCACCACGCGGCCATCATGACGCTTAAGGAACCAGGGGACAGTCCCAAGGCCATCAAGCTGAAAGAAGGGGACCGGATAGCATTCAGCGTGGGCTCCGGCATAGCGGCAACGGACACGTCGTTCGATGAACGCGTTCCCACGATGAGCGACTACATTCGGTCCGGCGATCTGGACGCGCGAGTCAAGCGCAAGGAACCACTGCCGAACATCCTGCTCGGTGACGTCGTGCTGAGTTACGTCGAGCTCCCAAACGGCACGTTGTCCGCAGAGGACACGCTCAAGCATCCGGCACAGTTCACGAAGAAGAATGGAACGAAGGAAATTCGCTGTCCCGCGAGAATCGTTCGTTTCACGATGACTCCCGAGCCGACCGAGCCAGTTCGCGTCACGATCGAAGGACGACCGCCGCGCAGGCCGCTCACTCGGACTCTCGACCTCACCTATGAACTCACAATCGAGAACACGACGCGACATCCGGGGAATCACTACAACAGGTTCGAAAGCCTGCTCGAGTCTGGAGGGAGACTGGGTTTCGTCAGCGAAATCACGAGTCAGGACTGCGACAAAGACGGGAGGGTAATGGATGAGCGCGAAACTGAGAGGCATCGGCGCGAAACTGAGAAGCATCGGCGCAAAACCGTTTCCTTGCGCGCTCCTAACGGCGACTGCGGTCCGACCGACTACCCTTGATGCTTTCCCGAATCGCTTGCCGCTACGTCAGGCTTCGGATCATGTTCGAGTGTGCGATCGCGCGCGTCGCGACCATTGATGGCGTCTGGCACGATCCAGACGTAAACTCGTTCACATGAAAAGCGTGCAGCTCTCCGAGCTGGGACCGGTCGCCGCTGATGTGAAGAATGGTGAGACGGTCGAGGTTCGTGACGGCAACCGGCTCGTTGCCACGCTCATCCCTCTGCATCAGGCGCGGCTCGAGGAACGGGTGCAGCAGCTTGCGTCGCAGGGGCTCGTTCGGTTGGGCAGTGGCGAGCCGTGGCCCGATGACTTCTTCACTCGGCCGCTTCCGAAAGCGGATGGCAGGGTGCTGGAGCAGTTGCTGGCCGACCGCGACGAAGGCTGATGCGGCTCTGGGACACGTCGGCGCTGATCCCGTTGATGCTCGATGAGCCGGAGTCCGGCCGCATGCGACAGTTGCTGGCCGAAGATGGTTCGATCGCTTCGATCACTCCATCGAGATCGCCAGCGTCTTGTGGCGGCGGCGGCACGAAGGCAAGCTGGATGTCGCAGCCCATCACGAGGCGGACGTCATGTTCGCCGAACTGTGCGCGCGGTGGAACGAAATCGCGCACACGAATCTCGTCGTCCAGACAGCGCTCGATGTCGTAACGAAGCATCCGCTCCGAACGCTCGATGCGATGCAGCTTGCTGCTGCGATCGTACTCAGCGCCACGCCATCCAACGTCGCATTCGTCACGTTGGACAGGAATCTCGCCGCTGCTGCGCGCGCTGAAGGATTCTCCGTTCTGCCCTGAGAAGCTCGCCGAAAATTTCCGACCCCCATCCCGCGTTACCATCACCTTCGAATGTTCGACAAGTTCCACGATGAATGCGGTGTTTTCGGCGTCCTCGGCAGGCAGGACGCCGCGAATCTCGTGTATCTCGGGTTGTATGCGTTGCAGCATCGGGGGCAGGAATCCGCCGGCATCGCCTCCGTCACCGAGGACAACCGAATCGTTTCCGAGAGGGAGATGGGGTACGTGGCGGATGTGTTTACTCCGGCTCGGCTGGCTCGGTTGCCGGGGGATACGGCGATCGGGCATGTGCGGTACTCGACCGCCGGCGGGTCGATGCTGTGTAACGCGCAGCCGATCGTGGCGTTCACGAGCAAGGGGCCGATCGCGGTTGCGCATAACGGGAATCTGATCAATGGGGGGGAGCTCCGCAGTCAGCTCGAGGCGGAGGGGGCGATTTTCAACTCGACGGCGGATAGCGAGGTGATCGTTCATCTGATCGCGCGGTCGAAGAAGCCGGATCTGGAGAGTGCGTTTCTCGATGCGCTTTCGCAGCTTCAGGGCGCGTATGCGATGGCGCTTTTGGCGCCGGGACGGATCTTCGCGGCGCGCGATCCGTATGGGTTCCGGCCGCTCGTCCTCGGGCGGCTGGAGGATGCGTTCACGGTTTCGTCGGAGACGTGCGCGTTCGATCTGATCAGCGCGGAGACGGTGCGCGAAGTCGGCGCGGGTGAGGTGCTGGTCATCGAGAGGCCGGAAGGCGTGCCGGTCGTGCGCGTGGTGCGCGAGGGCGCCGCTCCTCGCGAGGCGCGTTGCATTTTCGAGCATGTTTACTTCGCTCGGCCTGATTCGGTGGTGTTCGGGAGCAGCGTGGCGGCGACGCGGCAGAAGTTCGGGGCGCAACTGGCGCTGGAGCATCCCATCGATGCCGAGAATGCCATCGTCGTCCCGGTTCCGGACTCGGGCGTATTCGCGGCGCTCGGCTATTCGCTGGAGAGCGGCATCCCGTTCCAGTACGGGCTGGTGCGCAATCACTACGTCGGGCGGACGTTCATCGAGCCGAAGCAGGCCATCCGCAGTTTCGGCGTGAAGGTGAAGCTGAATCCGGTGCAGCACCTCGTCCGCGGCAAACGCGTGATTCTGATCGACGACTCAATCGTGCGCGGTACGACGTCAAAGAAGATCGTGCGCATGCTCAAGGATTCCGGCGCGGCCGAAGTGCACATGCGCATCTCGTCACCGCCGACGGCGTGGCCCTGTTTCTACGGCATCGATACTCCCGAACGCACACAGCTCATCGGCGCGACGCACAGTCTCGAGGAGATCCGCACGTTCATCGAGGCCGATTCCCTCGGCTATCTGAGCGAAGACGGGATGCTCGAAGCGATCAAGAATGGCGACGATCCGCGCTCTCTCTACTGCACGGCGTGTTTCACCGGGAAGTATCCGGTGACGCTGGACGCGGCCAGTTAGAGTCGCGTTGCCTGAGATCGCGCCAGATTGGTCGGTTGCGTTTCATGGCACGCGTGTATTCACCACAGAGTTCACAGAGGACACAGAGGGGCAGCGGAGAAAGGCAGGAACGAATTGTCAGAATTGCTTTTCTCCGTCACCCCTCTGTGTTCTCTGTGAACTCTGTGGTGAATACACGCGTGCGATGGCGCTTCATGAAGTCTTTCGCGCTGCGTAAAATCCAACGTCACACCATCATCCGCGGCTCGCGCACGGCAAACGTTCGTCTCTCCATGAGCATGCGCGTCATCTCTTCCACGTTGATCGGCCGGCTGAAGTAGTAGCCCTGGGCTTCGTCGCATTCTTTGCTGCGGAGAAACGCGAGCTGTTCGGCGGTCTCGACGCCTTCGGCCAGGACGCGCAACCGTAAACTGCGAGCCATGCCGATGACTGCGGCGACGATCGCCGCGTCGCCGTTGTTCGAGGTGATGTCGCTGACGAAGGTGCGGTCGATCTTGACGGCGTTGAGCGGGAAGCGTTTGAGATAGTTGAGGGACGAATAGCCCATGCCGAAGTCGTCGATGGAGATACCGACGCCGAGGGCACGCAGCGCGCGCAACGTCTCCACCGTGACCTCGGCGTTCTGCATCGCAGTAGTCTCGGTGATCTCCAGATCCAGCGAGGACGGCCCGAGGCCGGTCTCCGCGAGCGTGTTGCGCACCATCTCCACGAGATCCTGCTGCAGGAACTGCCGCGCGGAGAGATTTACGGCCACGCGCATCGGACCGGCGCCGCGATCCTGCCAATCCTTCATCTGACGGCAGGCGGTGCGCAGCACCCATTCGCCGAGGGGAAGAATGAGTCGAGTCTCCTCGGCGATGGGGATGAACGACGCAGGCTCCACGATCCCGCGCAGCGGATCGTTCCAGCGCACCAGCGCTTCCACCCCGATCGTGCGGCCGGTAATGAGATTGATCTGCGGCTGATAGAAAACCATCAGTTGATCGCCGTGGACCGCGTTGCGCAGGCGTCCTTCCACGCCCAGACGCTCCACCGCGCGGCTCTTCATCTCATTGGTGCAGAGCTGATAGGTGTTGCGGCCCTCTTCCTTGGCGCGATACATGGCGCTGTCCGCGTTGCGCAGCAGCGATTCCGGATCGAGACCGTCTTCGGGATACAGCGCGATGCCGATGCTTGCGGAAACGACGATCGGCGTGCCGTTGATATCCAGCGGCTCCTGCACCGCTTCCAGGATCTTCTGCGCCACACCGACTGCGTCGTCGGGATGGCGCAGCTCGGAGAGGATGATGGTGAACTCATCGCCGCCCAGCCGGGCCACGGTGTCGTCGTCGCGTACGCATTCGCGAAGACGACGCGCCATCTCCAGCAGCAATTCGTCGCCGGCGGTGTGACCGAGTGTGTCGTTGATGTTCTTGAAGTGATCGACGTCGATGAACATCACCGCCACGGGGCGGTTGTTGCGCTTGGCGCGCGTGAGGCTGTGGCGCAGCCGGTCGGTGAACAGCTTGCGGTTGGGCAAGTGCGTCAGGACATCGTGGTATGCGTGGAACTCGATCTGTTCTTCCGCGCGCTTCCGGTCGCTGATGTCGACGACCGTGGCGTGGACCACTCCGGTGATCGCGTCGCCGACGAGCACGAGATTCGAGAGGACCCACACGACGCGGTTGTCGGCGCGCCGCAGTTCCACTTCGACGCTGTTGAGCGTGCCGGCGCTGCGCAGGAGCATCGTCAGCTCATCGGATTCGCTGGCATTCGCGTAGAGCGACGCGCTGGAGCGGCCGGCGAGCTCCACGCGGCTGAAGCCGACCATCTCCGCGAAGGTCTGATTGCAATCGATGATGGTGCCGTCGAGCTGACTGACCACCACGCCGGCGGCGTTCTGTTCGAACAGCAGGCGATAGCGGATCTCCGACTCGCGCAGCGCCGCTTCAGCGGAAAAACGGGCCGTGACGTCGCGGAAGCTCCAGACGCGGATGGTCTCGATGTCTTCCACGCGCCGGCCGATCGAATAGCGCTCGAAACGCCGCCCGTCCTTCATGGCCAGCAAATCGAAGCTCTCCGCTTCCGGCTGCGCGCTCAGCGCGTCGACGGAGCTGATGAACTCGTCGGGCAACACCAGTTGTTGGACGATGTACTGCATCGCGACGCGATCATCGCCGCCGTCCATCACCTGCTGCGGGATGTGCCACATCTCCAGGAAGCGCTGGTTGTACGAAACGATGCGGTTGCCATCGCCGATGACGAGAATGCCGTCGGCGGTGGAGTCGAGCGTCGTCTGCAGCAGCGTCACCGCCTGCAACACTTCGCGCTCGGCGCGTTTGCGGTCGCGCATGTCGCGGCCGATGATCACGGCGCCCGCGGGCGCTCCGTCATGAATGACCGGAGCGATCGAGAGCGTCAGATTGACACGCTCGCCGGTGGCGGTGGCGAAAACATGCTCGTCGTTGCGTAATGATCGGCGGTGCAGCTTCGCTGAGAGATCGTCTTCACGCGCCAGAAGGTCGTTAATGCTCTTGCCGGCCAGCTCGGTCTCGGAGTAGCCGAGCGTCGTGGCGGCGGCGCGATTGGCGAACTCGATGCGGCCCTCGCGATCGCACACGAAGAGCACGTCCGCCATCGTTCCGATGATCTCCTGCGCGGCCAGCGACGGGGTGAGCGGCACGAGGTCGTAGCGGCGGATGGCGCGGCCGGCCACGATCACGAAACCGAGGATGGCCATGTAGCCGAACGGATACACGGCGACGCCGTACTTCGGCAGATAGTCGACGCTGCCGAGATAGGCGATGCCCAGCGCCAGAATGAGCGCGCGCATGCGCAGCCGCTCGGTGCCGCGCGCATGCGGATAGGCGCGAACGAGCTCGACGAGAGCGGCGATGAGATAGCCGAAGAAAAAGACGAGGAAGGCGGCTCCGACGCCAACCGAGTAGCGCGGATAGAAGCCCCACCAGTAGAGCTGCACGCTCGGAATGAGGTTCTCGGTGAGCACGGCGGTCGTGCTGAAGAATGCCGCGCCGCTCCATGCGAAGACGTGCGCCAGGCGGCGCCGTCGCTCGATGCGCAGGATCTCGACGGTGAACCAGTAGACGGCGGGAGCGATGAATGGAACGCCGAGGTATGCCCGGCGCGCCCAAAGCAACGCGGTGGCGGCGTCGCGCGTGCTGTACATGAACGTGAACGCCGCCATCCAGATCGCCACCACGCCGGTCATGGTGAAGAACGCGGCCGAGACGCTCGTGAAACGGCGCGACACCACGCGCACACCGAAGGCGAGGATGAGCATCGCCGTGAGCGCGAACGGAATCGCAGCCGGAGTGAATGTGAACACCGCGGACATGACTAGTGTGGTGTGAGTTTGCCTGAAGCGCGGTCATTGTAGGCGAGAGAGATCGGATTCGGCTGCGATGAACCCGAACGAGCTCCACTGAGGACCGGCCGTCACGCGCTCGAAGATCGGACGAGCACGCTCCGGTTGGCCGCCGTAGAGCCACCAGTTGCCGATGCCGTAGAGGGTCGTGGCGCCGTCGACGGTGGCGGGATTCTCATTGCCCAGTTCCTCCGGAGCGATCTCACCGCGATACATGAGCAGGAGCTTGTGGTACGCGGCGTTCTCGATGATCTCCATATCGGTGCTGATCGCTTCGAGCACACGCTCCGCATCGTCGGGACGACCGAGGCGTCGCAGCGTCATGTACAACCAGTGCGACGCCGCCACGACGCCGTCGGGATTCTTCGAGAGGCCGAGACAGGTGCGCCACGCAGGCAGTGCCTTCTCGAAATCGCCGCGCAGATAGTGCGCGAGCGCGAGGTGATACCAGACGTTCGACTGCAGCGTCGTCAACGGGATGTTGCGCGCGTTCGGGAGCCCGTCCGGCTCGATCGTGTCGCGCTTCCCGCGCTCGAGACTGGCGGCCTTCGTGAGATCCGCAATGGCGTGATCGAACTGCCGCAGCGTGATCCAGCGATGTCCGCGATGGCGGAGCATCCGCGCATCTTTCGGATGCCTGCGCGCGCCTTCCGTGAAGATCTCGATGGCCTCCGCGTAATTGCCGAGGTAAGCGATGCGGCGCCCAAGCCAGATGATGGCGCCGGCATCATTGGGATTCTTCTCATACGCGATACGCGCCTCGGCAAGGTTCTTCTCGAAGAGCGCGCGAGCCTCCGCGGAGATCTGCGGGGCGGGTGCGGTGGGGAGCGAAGCGGGAGGTGGCAGCGCAGGCGGCGCAGTTGCGCACCCGGCGAGCAACAAGAGAAGAGCAAGTTTCCGCATTGCGCGCAGTTTAGCGTTTTGGAGTGCGGCAGCCGCAGCTGCCGCTTTTGTATGTTCGCGCGCTGCTCGTGGCATACGAAAGCGGCGGCTGCGGCCACCGCACTCCAAAATGTAGACTGCGCGCGCATGCATCCCGACATCGTGATTCTCGGCGCGGGCATCATCGGGGCGAGCGTGGCCTATCACCTGGCACAACGCGGATGCTCGAACATCCTCGTGCTCGATCGTGCGGCGGATTTCGGCGGCGGGAGCACGTCGAAGGCCACGGGAGGATTTCGCGCGCAATTCGACAACGAGACCGAGGTGCGGCTGTCGATGCGGTCGCGCGAAAAGCTCATCGCCTTTCGGGACGAGATCGGATGCGACTCCGGATACCGGCCGCAGGGATATCTCTTTCTCGCGTGCAACGAAGAAGAGCTCCAAACGATGCGCATCGCGCAGGCCGTGCAGCATGCGTGCGGCGTCACCGAGGCGCGCATGGTGTCAGCCGATGAGGCGCGGTCGATCAATCCGGCCATCGGCGACGCGTCGATCGTCGGCGGTACGTTCTGTCCCATCGACGGCTTCGTGCGGCCGATGAACATCCTGCGCGGTTATGCGGACGCGGCACAGCGCCTCGGCGTTCGCTTCGCGTTCAACGTCGAGCATCGCGGATGGCGAAGCGACGAAAACCGCGTCATAGCCGCGCATACCTCGACCGGCGATGTGCAGGCCGGGATCTTCATCAACGCCATGGGCGCGTGGTCCGGCGCGCCGGTCGTGCCCGTGCGCAGAAACATCGCCGCGACGGTGCCGACGTCGATTCTCGACGAGTCGATGCCGATGACGATCTGGGCCGGCGACTGGTATCACCTGCGCGTGCGCGACGGCCGCGTGCTGCTGGTCTGGCCGGACGATCCGCCCTACGAACATTGGCTGGCGTGGGTGCTACGCCTGACGCACGAACGCGTGCCTTGTCTTCTAAACGTACCGATCGACGACGTCTGGACCGGCTTCTACGAAATGTCCCCTGATGGCCGCGCGCTGCTCGGCCGCTCGCCGCTCTACGACAACGTCTACCTCGCCACCGGCTGCTCCGGACACGGCGTCATGCACGCCCCAGCCCTCGGCGAGTCGATGGCCGAACTGATCGTCGACGGCAAGACGTCGATCGACGTCAGCGCGCTACGACCCGACCGGTTTGGATGACTCTCTCCGCGCCGCGTTTTCTCCGCGCGGCGCGCTTTGGAGTGCGGTCGGCTTGCTGCCGCTTTCGGTAACGTGCAACGGAGCGGCTCGTGCCACGCTACCGAAAGCGGTGGCAAGCCAGCCGCACTCCAAAGCGCGCCGCGCGGAGATTCAAATCTCCACGCGCCGCAATCGCAACGCGTTCATGATCACCGACACGGAGCTGAAGCTCATGGCGGCGGCGGCGATCATTGGGCTGAGGAGAATGCCGAAGATCGGGTAGAGCACGCCGGCGGCGATGGGGACGCCGAGGGCGTTGTAGATGAAGGCGAAGAAAAGGTTCTGGCGGATGTTGCGCATCGTGGCGTCGCTGAGCCGGCGTGCGCGGAGGATGCCGCGGAGGTCGCCTTTCACGAGCGTCACGTCCGCGGCTTCCATCGCCACGTCGGTACCGGTGCCCATGGCGATGCCCACTTCGGCCTGGGCCAGTGCGGGCGCGTCGTTGATCCCGTCGCCGGCCATGGCCACGACGCGTCCTTCTTTCTGCAGTCGCTTCACCGCGTCCGCTTTCTGATCCGGTAAAACCTCAGCGATCACTTCGTCGATGCCGAGCTTCTTCGCTACGGCTTTGCCGGTGGTCTCGCTGTCGCCGGTGAGCATCACGATGCGCAGCCCTTGCGCGCGCAGCTCGCGGATCGCTTCGGCGGTCGATTCCTTGATCGGATCGGCGACGCCGATCACGCCCGCAATCTTGCCGTCGACCACCGCGTACATCACGGTTTGTCCATCGGCGCGGAGGCTCTCCGCGAGCTCGACCGGCGCATAGGCTTCTACGCCGAGCTCGGTCAGCATGGCGCGATTGCCGAGGGCCACGCGCTTTCCGTCGACGACGCCGCGCACACCCTTGCCGGTGATTGACGCGAACTCGGTGGCCGCACGCACTTCGATGCCGCGCGCCTCCGCGCCGGCGATGATCGCGGCGGCCAACGGATGCTCGCTGGCGCGCTCCACACTCGCGGCGAGACGGAGCAACTCCTGCTCATCGAAATCCCCCGAGGTCACGACGGAGAAGAGGCGCGGACTTCCGAGCGTCAGCGTTCCGGTCTTGTCGACGACGAGCGTGTCCACTTTGCGCAAAATCTCGATCGCTTCGGCATTGCGGAACAACACTCCCGCGCTCGCGCCCTTCCCTGCCGCGACCATGATCGACATCGGCGTGGCCAGCCCGAGCGCGCAGGGGCAGGCGATGATCAGCACGGCCACCGCGTTGACGATGGCATACACGAACCGCGGTTCGGGGCCCACAAACATCCAGATCGCGAACGTAGCGATGGCAACGGCGATGACTGCCGGCACGAACCACGCCGAAACCTGATCGGCGAGCTTCTGGATGGGAGCACGGCTGCGTTGCGCCTGCGCGACCATTTGTACGATCTGCGCGAGGAGCGTATCGGCGCCGACGCGCTCGGCGCGCATCAGCACAGAGCCTGTGGTGTTTACAGTCGCGCCGATCATTCGATCGCCCGATGCTTTCTCCACGGGCAACGGCTCGCCCGTCACCATCGATTCGTCGACGTTCGTCGTTCCTTCGGTGACGACACCGTCCACCGGAATCTTCTCGCCCGGACGGACGCGCAACAGATCGCCCGGATGGACTTCGTCGAGCGGCACATCGCGCTCGTTGCCTTTCGCATCGACGCGGCGCGCTGTTTTCGGCGCGAGACCGAGCAGCGCGCGGATCGCGGCGCCAGTGCGGCTGCGAGCACGCAACTCCATCACCTGCCCGAGCAGCACCAGCGCAACGATCGCGGCCGCAGCTTCGAAGTAGACACCGACGAGACCGTGATCGTCGCGGAATGCCGGTGGGAAGATCATCGGCAGGACCGTGGCGATGATGCTGTAGAGATAGGCCACCGCCACGCCGAGACCGATCAGCGTGAACATGTTGAGGTGCCAGGTTCGGATCGAATCCCACGCGCGCTGAAAGAATGGCCAGCCGCACCAGAGCACGACCGGCGTGGCCAGCCCGAGCTCGATCCAGGTCGCCCAATTGATGAGAGTGTGCGGAAAAAGATCGAGCCCCGGCACGTGCCGCAGCATCGCGAAGAGCACGAGCGGCACGGTCAGCACGACGCTCACCCAGAAGCGCCGCGACATGTCAGCGAGCTCGGGATTCTGATCATCGTCGAGCGACACCGTGCGCGGCTCGAGTGCCATCCCGCAGATCGGGCAGGAGCCGGGCCCGTCGCGCACGATCTCGGGATGCATGGGGCACGTCCATTCAGCGCCCTTCGAGGTGTCGCCGCCCTTCGCGGTGGTTGGTGGCGGTTCCTTCTTCTCGCCGAGGAACGCCGCCGGGTTGGCGTCGAACTTCGCCTTGCAACCTTTCGAGCAGAAGTAAATCGTCCGGCCGCCGTGCTCCGAGGAGCCGGCTGCGTGTGCGGGATCGACGGTCATGCCGCAGACAGGATCGATGTGCGCGGCGGCGCGGTCGTGCTTGTGCTGCTGATGGTCATGCGTCATGGCGTTGGTCTCGATTCAATATGTCTTGTATACCTTGAGTGAGGCGTTGTCTGCGTCCTACGACGCACGAGCGGCGCGATCCTTACACCTCTCTGGTAGGGAAAGCATCGTTTGCGTCACTCCTCATTACACAACCAAAGTTTCGACACGAGGTGAATCGATGGGTGCGCACCCGCTGTCGTTTTCCGAAGTGCTCGAGGACGAGTATCGGTACTTTCATGGCCAGCTCCGATACAGCGTGGTCCGGTTCGAAGCGAAGCACGTTCGCGAGATCGAAGATCTGGACAGGAAGCTGAACTTTCATCGCGGCGCCGACAAGGCGTCGCGATGGAAAACGCTCGCTGAGGCGGTTTCCTCCGACGGCGATCGCACCGACGCGGTCGTGGGCGGGCTCAACCGGCTTCTCACCAAAAAAACACTCCTCGATGAGTTGCTGGCCGAGCCCGATCACGCCTTTCCGAAAGAGCTCCGGCAGCCGCAATTCCGGCGCGCTCTGATGCGCGTGCCGATCGCCCGGCGGATGCTCTTCGAGAACGCGAAGATCAGCGCGGAGATCGCGCGCGATCCCGATCTCATCAACGACTTCTGCGCGGAGTCCGCAGCGATCCGCATCCTGAAAGCGCACGCTCCGCAGATTTTCGCCTCCAGGCCCGCGCTGCTGGCTTACATCACCGACGATGACGTGATCCAGAGAGAAGTGGCGCGGGATCGCGTCAAGGCGGCACAACGCCTGGTCACCGCTGCGCGAATCGACCCCGCCACGCTCCGCGAGGAGCTCGGCTTCACGACAAGGGACAACGATCCGCCGCCGCACATCACCATTCCCGCCGCGGAGCTTTCCCGCTTCAACGCCATCCTCATCGAGATCGCCTACTCGGACTACGTCTGCGACGGTCAGGGCATGCGCGCGATCTACGCGGCCATCCATGAAAAGGAGCCGGCGGCGCTTTGTCTGTCGGGAGGCGGCATCCGCAGCGCCACCTTCAACCTCGGCGTGCTGCAGGGAATGGCCGACCATCGGATGCTGAACCGCTTCCACTACATTTCCACCGTCTCCGGCGGCGGGTACATCGGAAGCTGGCTCTCGTCATGGATTCGCCGGCACGCGGAAGGAATGGTCGGCGTGGCCAAAGACCTCTCGCGCGCACCGACCGACCCGTTGCAGCCGGAGGTCGAGCCGATTCGCCACCTGCGCGAGTACAGCTCGTATCTCGCGCCGCGCGCCACTGCCTTCTCGCTCGACAGTTGGACGCTCGTGGCCACCTACCTCCGCAACCTGCTCCTCAACTGGACGATGCTGATTCCGGCGCTGGCCGCGGCGCTCGCGGTCCCGCGGCTGCTGGAGGCGTTCATCATCTCTTCTATCAAGTCCAACACGACGGCGCGGTGGGGCTGGGGATCGCTGATCATGGCTGCGATTGCCGTCAGCATCATCGGCGTGATGCGTCCGGCCAGCGAGCTGCCGGCGGCTGAAACGGCGCGATCGTGGCGACGCCGGGCCATCTGGGCATGGCTCGGCACGCTCATCGTCAGCGCGTTTTTCTTCTGCACGTACTGGGCGGGCCCGAAGGACATCTTCAGCGAGCGGTGGTGGATTCTTCCGCTGGCATTCGCGAGCGGAAGCCTCATCGGCGCGGTGATCTTCGGCCGCCGCTACGCCAAGCAATCCGCGGAGGATAGGGCGGACGCGGTCAAACGCATCCGAAGCGAGGTGATCGCCGCGGTCATCTCCGGAGCGTTTGCAGGCTGGCTGCTCATGTTCGCGTTCAGCCGTCTCTTTCCGCCGGGGCAACTGACGATTGGAAGAAATCTCGAAATTTACATCTGCCTGTCCGTACCGCTCTATCTGCTCGTTTTCTTTGCGCAATCGACGCTGCTTGTCGGTTTCACGACGAAAAGGTCCCCCGACTACGATCGTGAATGGTGGGCACGCAGCGCGGCGGCGGTGATCGTCTTCTGCGTGCTGCACGCGGGCGCGTCCTTCGCCGTTCTGCTGCTGCCGATCCTGGTCTATGAGTTCCCCAGGCTGCTGACGCCGATCGGCGGGCTGTCGGGCCTCGGGTCATGGCTCCTTTCCAGAAAGTCGAAGGCCGTGGGCGGAAAGGAGGCCGCGCCGAAGCTGATGCCGCTGCTGCGCCTCGCGGCAACGATCAGCGTGCTCTTCGTGGTGGCCGCGATCGCCATGCTGACTTCCGGTCTCATCGGCTGGGCCAACCGGGAGGTCTCCAACCTGAAGGCTCCGCAAGCGGCGTCATGGTCGGAGGTGTTGATCGAATCGACCGTCCTGGGTTTCAAGCCCTTCCCGCCGGACATTCCCGCCGGTCACTCTCTTTTCGAATTTTCGGGCCGCTACTTCAATGAGCTGCGGAGCACGCGTCTGCCGATGCTGTTTGCCTTCCTGATCGCCGCGGTGGCGGTGGCCTGGATCATGGCCGTGGTGCTGAACGTGAACATCTATTCAATGCACGGGATGTATCGAAACCGGCTCATCCGCGCGTACCTCGGCGCATCGCGATGGAGCCGCACCCCCGATCCCTTCACCGGCTTCGATCCGCAGGACAACATCGAGATGTGGAACCTGCGGCCGCAATGTCTCTGGCCAACGTCGTTCATCAACTTCGAAAAGTTCGCCGAGGACCTTGCCCACAAGCCGTGGTGGACCGATCCCAAACTCGATCGGGAACAGAAAGACGAAGAGAGCATGCTGCTCGACGTGGAGTGGGCACGCGCCATCATCACGAAATTCAATGGCACCGAAGACGAGAAGGAGAAGGAAGAGCAGGGAAACGAGGCCATGGCCGCCGTCGTCTACACGCTGAACAATCTGATGCGCTGCTACGACCTCAAGAACAACGTCGCGGCGCCGCGAACCGTGCGCCTGCTCGAGAACAACCGCACCTATCTCGAACGGGAGTTCGACGCGACGCTCAAGAAACATCGTCACACGGCGCCTCGCCTCGACCGCGGCATCCCGGCGCTCAAATACCCGAAAGCGAAAATGCCCAAGGGCAAAGAGATTCCGGAGGAGCTCCAGAGAGACGCCGAGGAGAACGACCGCGAGAAAGAACGCCTGCTCCATGTGCCGCCGCTGCACGTCGTCAATGCTTCCCTGAATCTCGTGGGCGGAGACAAACTGGCCTGGCAGGAGCGCAAGGCGGCCTCGTTCACCGTCACGCCGCTTCACTCCGGCAGCCGCGCGCTGGAGGCATATCGCGACACCGCCGAATACGGAGACAAGATCACCCTCGGCACGGCCATGGCCATCTCCGGCGCCGCCGTCAGTCCGAACATGGGCGCTCTCTCCTCCCCGGCCTTCACGTTTCTCATGACGCTCTTCAACGCCCGGCTCGGGTGGTGGATCGGCAATCCCGCACGCAAAACGTACGATCACGACTCGCCGCGAATGAGCCTCGCCAGCCTGCTCATGGAAGCTCTCGGGAAGACCAACGCGTCGCACGACTACGTCTTCCTCTCCGATGGCGGCCACTTCGAGAACCTCGGCCTGTACGAGATGGTCCTGCGTCGCTGCAAATACATCATCGTCTGCGATGCCTCGGCCGACGGCCGATACGGCTTCGGCGATCTCGCCAATGCGGTCCGTAAAATCCGCATCGACCTCGGCGTCCCCATCGAGCCGCTGGTCACCAAATACATCGGACCGCAGAAAGACGAGCGCTATGGCCGCTACTGCGCGCTCGGGAAGATCCACTATCGCAACGTCGACGGAGGCACCGCCGTCGGCTATCTCGTCTACATCAAACCGGCCATCTACTCCGATAGCCCGGCCGATGTACGCAACTACGCAAACGAAAGCGCGTCCTTCCCGCACGAAACGACCGCCGACCAGTTCTTCTCCGAATCGCAATTCGAAAGCTACCGCGCCCTCGGCCGCCACGTCATCGGAAGGATCTGCGGCGACAAACTCGAGGAGCGCGGCGGAGTCGCGCCAAACGTCCCCACCTTCTTCGCAAACGCCTGGGCCTACGTAAACGGCGCCGAGCCTCCGGTGGGCGACATGCCGATCACGAACGTCTCGGACGTCGTGTCCTGGATGGGCGCCAGTTTGGGATTGAAGGAGGACGAACCCGCAAGCCAGACGTGAGACGTGCTCCGCTCCCAAGCGCTTTCGAGCGGAGCACGTAGAATCACCGCCGCATGTGCGGCATCACGGCGTTGTTCGCGTATCGCTCCGGCGCGATCGAGCGGGAGGAGCTGGAGGCGATCACGGCGCGGATGATTCCGCGAGGTCCCGACGCCGGGGGAACGTGGATCTCCCCGGACGGGCGGGTGGGGTTGGGGAGCAGGCGGCTGGCGATCATCGACCTGTCCGCCGAGGGCACGCAGCCGATGTGGGATGTGGCGGGCGAGCTCGTGATCGTGTTCAACGGAGAGATCTACAACTACGCGGAGCTGCGCGCGTCGCTCGAGCGCGGCGGCGCGAAGTTTCACTCGCATAGCGATACCGAAGTTCTGCTGGCGTTGTATCGACGCGACGGCGCGCGGATGACGGGGCTGCTGCGCGGCATGTTCGCGTTCGCGATCTGGGACACGCGTGCGCGGCGGATGTTCGTGGCGCGCGATCCGTACGGCATCAAGCCGCTCTATCTCGCCGATGACGGCTCCACGATCCGCATCGCCTCGGAAGTGAAGGCGCTTCTGGCCGGAGGCCGCGTTTCGTCAGTGATCGATCCGGCGGCCGCGGCCGGGTTCTTTCTCATGGGATCGGTTCCCGAGCCATTCACGATCCGCCGCGACGTGCGGGCCATCGAGCCGGGGACGTCGTTTTTCGTCGATGACGATCGCGGCATCGTGGACGAGCGCCGTTTCTTCTCGATCGCGGAAGTGTTCCGCGATGCGAAGGATGAGCTGCTCGTGGACGCCGCTGTCTTCGTGCGGGAGCGCGTCGAGGAATCGGTGGCGCACCATCTCGTGAGCGACGTGCCGGTGGGTGTGTTTCTCTCCGCGGGCATCGACTCGTCCGCGATCGCGCGAATCGCCGCGCGCAAAACTGCGCTGCACACCTTCACACTGTCGTTCACCGAGTTCAGCGAGGCGCCGCTGGCGGAGCGTTTCGCGCGTGAGCTCGGGACGCACCAGACCACGCGCGTCGTGGCGCGCGAAGAGTTTCTGGCCGACCTGCCACGCATCTTCGAACGAATGGACCAGCCGACGATCGATGGCGTGAACACCTGGTTCATCAGCAAGGCGGTCCACGAGGCGGGCATCAAGGTAGCCCTCTCCGGCGTCGGGGGCGACGAGCTCCTCGGCGGCTATCCGTCGTTCGCGAACATCCCGCGAATGGTGCGCTTCCCGCGGCTGGCGCGCGCCGCCGGAGCGTTGCGGCGCCATCCGAAAGCGCGACTCATCGCCGAATACGGCCGGTCGTACGCGGGCGCCTACCTTCTGCAGCGCGGGCTCTTTCTCCCCGACGAGCTCCCCTCGATCCTCGGCGAAGATCTCGCGCGCGAAGGGTTGGATCGTCTGCAGCTGTTGGCCAACATCGAGCGTGCGCTGACGCCCGATCCGGAAACGCCGTTCGGCCGCGTGGCGGCGATGGAAGCCTCGCTCTACATGCGGAATCAACTGCTGCGCGATGCGGACTGGGCCAGCATGGCCCACTCGGTGGAAGTGCGCACGCCGCTCGTCGATGCGTACCTGCTGCGGCAGCTCGCCCACATGCTGCCGGCGCAACGCGACAAATCCGCGCTCGCCGCGAACCTCCCTGACTATCTGCGGGACCGCGAAAAGACCGGCTTCTTCGTCCCGATGAAGGAATGGCTCGACCTGCCGCCGGACGGAACGACCACGCGGATGCGCAGTTGGGCGCGGCGTGTGTTTCTCGAATTTATCCCGAGCGTTAGCGAGGGATCTCGGGTGGCACCGCGATGATCTGTCATAGGCAACTCCCTGCCGGTGCCGCCGGAGATCCCTCGCTACGCTCGGGATAAACTCAAAAACAGTGAACATCCTCTTCCTCGTCACCGACGCGTACGGCGGCCATGGTGGCATCGCGCTGTTCAATCGCGAGCTTTGCGCGGCGTTGAGCGATGCGCGGATCACTGTCATTCCGCGCGTGATCCGCGGGCTGGTGCAGGATCCGCCGCCGCATGTTCATTTCGTGGCGGAGGCAGCCAGCGGTCCGGTGGCGTATCTGCGCGCGGTTGCGGCGGCTCGCCGCGCGAAACCCGATCTCGTGATCTGCGGGCACATCAACCTGCTGCCGATCGCGTTCGGGCATCCGCTGCTGGTGGTGCATGGCATCGAGGCGTGGAAGCGGCGGCGGCTTCGGCTGTCGCGTTGTCGCGCGATTCTCTCTGTCAGTGCATTGACGCGCGACCGGCTCGTGGGCTGGTCGGGTTACGACGGTCCGACGTTCGTGCTCCCGAATGCCGTCCATCTCGAGCAGTACGGCATCCGCGCGAAGCGTTCCGACTTCGTCGAGCGCTACGGGCTGGAAGGAAAACGCGTGCTGCTCACGGTCGGGCGTCTCGAAACCGCGGAGCGATCGAAGGGATTCGACCAGGTCCTCGAAGTACTGCCCGAACTGCCGGAAGACATCGTTTACATGATCGCCGGCGGAGGCAACGATGCCGCGCGATTGCAATTGCGTGCGCGCGAGCTCGGCGTAGCCTCGCGCGTCGTCTTCACCGGCCTCTTCGCGGACGAAGAGAAACAGGACCTCTACAATCTCGCCGGCGCGTACGTCATGCCCAGCCGAGGAGAAGGCTTCGGATTCGTCTTTCTCGAAGCGATGGCCTGCGGCGTCCCGGTGATCGCCAGCAAGCTCGATGGCGGACGCGAGGCGCTGCTGGACGGCAAGCTCGGCCTGCTCGTCGAACCCACCAACCGCGCCGAGATCCGCGCCGCGATTCTCGAATCACTCCAGCGCCCGCGCGCGATTCCCGAGGGGCTGGAGCACTTTTCGTTCGAGAACTTCACGCGGCGCGCCGCCGCGATCGTGGAGGATGTTCGCGCATGAGCTCGAACATGAGCTCGAACCTGAGCTCGAACGCGATTCGCACCTGGACCACTGCCGTCGTTCTCGCTCTCGTGATCGGCGGCGCGGCCGATCGAATCGCGGCACGGAACCATACGTTCTTCGCCGACGAGATCTGGGTGCTGGAGTTCGTCGGGAATGGACGGTACACACCGCACGCCGTGCCGCAACCGCCGCTGTACTTCTTCAGCGCCGTGGCGGCGTCGCGACTGTGCGGAATGAGCGAAGGGTGTTTGCGCGCTCCTGCCGAGATCGCGGCGGTGCTGCTGACGCTGATGCCACTGCTGATGTGGCGGACGACGCGCCTGTTGCGGCCAGCGGGCGTCATCGTCTGGACTGCAATCCTGGCGTTCTCGAGTCCCGTCTCGTTCTATGCCGCTCGAACAAAGCAATACCCGCTCGAGGCCCTCGGCTGTGCGGTGCTGATCTGGTTGTTCCAGCGCGCCGTGGAGGATCGGCGGCGGTGGAAAACCTTTGCGATCGTCTCTGCGTTTCTCCTGGCCACGATGCACGCACCCGTGTTCGTGCTGGCGGCAACAGGGATCGCGGTGCTGGTCATCGACAATCCAAAATCCGAGCGATGGAAGCTGTTTGGGATGCATGTCGCGCTGGCCGCCGTCTTCGGCATTGCCTACTTCGGATACATGCGGCCGGGCCCCGAGGTCACCCGCTACTTCGGTGACCTCGCTGACTACTTCACGATCGATTTGCCTGCTTTCTGGGATGGCTCGTTTTCCTTTGTCCGGGCTCAGACGCGGCTCTGGCTCGCGCAACTGCTGAATCTCACGCGCGGCTTTGCAATATTTTTTTGTGTGGCGGGACTGGCGTGGCTCTTCAGCGTCATCCGGCGTCGCGACCGGAACGACGCGGTGCTGGCCATAGTCGCGCTCGCGCCCGTGGCGATCGTCCTCTTCGCCAGCGCAGTCCGACTCTATCCGTATGGCGAAGTCCGGCTGATGATCTTTCTCCTGCCGGGGATCAGCCTGGTCTTCGCACTGGCGACGCAGTGGCTGATCGACCAGCGCAAATCCTTAGCGATTCCAATGGGCGCGGCGGTAGCCGTGTTGCTGACGATGTTCATCGTGCAGGGCGTGCGGGATGACCCCTACAACTCGACGTACATGCACGTGGGCAACCTGCGCAAAGCCTACGAGCATCTCGAGGTGCAACGGCAACCGGGCACGCCGGTCATCATCCGCTCCTTCACCGTCCGGCCCTTGCTACACTACGTGCCGATCCCAGACCGCGACGCGATCGTGGTCAAGCCCGGCGTCGCCGAGGTCAGGTTGCCACCCGAGGTCACCACGTACTGGACCTTCCTGCCTGAAAGCGACTCCATTCGCGTCTTGCCCGCGGGTGCTGCCGTGACCTACGAAATGAGAGATGGATGGATGCGGCTGGCGCGGTATGACAGGCGATCGGGCAAGTCGCATGGCTTCTGAAGCCAGATCGGGGATGATTGGCACCTGATGAACCTCTCTCCCTCTCCGCTTGAAGCAGCACCAGCCAAGACCGTGATCGAGATTGCGCCGTCGCCGGCCTGGCGTGCCGTCGACTTCAAAGAGATCTGGCGCTATCGCGAGCTGCTTTGGATTTTCGTTCAGCGCGACATCAAAGTCCGTTATCGGCAGACGGTACTCGGAGGCTTGTGGGCATTGGTCCAGCCGCTGACCTCCATGGTGATGTTCACGCTGCTGTTTCATCGGATCGCGAAGCTGGACGCGGGCGTCGCGGTGCCTTACTCGGTGTTCGTTCTTTGCGGGCTGCTGCCGTGGAACTTCTTCAGCGCCGGAGTCCAGAATGCCGGCAATAGCCTGATCGGCAACGCTCATCTGATCTCCAAGGTTTACTTCCCGAGACTAATCGTGCCGCTGGCGTCGGTTCTCGTTGGCTTCGCCGACTTCGGCGTTGCGCTGCTGCTGCTGGTCGCGCTCATGGTTTGGATGGGAGTCATCCCCGGAATCGGACTGGCGCTGCTGCCTTTCGTGATGCTGCTGACGTTCTTCCTCGCGTTAGGCATCGCTCTCTGGCTGGCGGCGTTGAACGTCGAGTACCGGGACATCCGTGTGGTCATTCCCTTCCTGATACAGATTGGATTCTTCGGAACACCAATTGCCTACCCGCTCCATTCGCTGCCGCCCACCCTTCGCTCCCTTGCGCTGTGGAACCCGATGACCGCCATCGTCGAAACCTTTCGCGCCGGAGTAGTCGGCGGGCCGGTTCCATGGGAGATGCTCGGCCGATCGATTCTGGTTTCGATCGTGCTGCTGATTTCGGGAACCTTGTACTTTCGCCGGATGGAACGGCAGTTCGCGGACGTGCTCTAGTGGATGCGGGAAACGCAGTCGCAGTGGAGTCGCTATCCAAGCGCTATCAGCTCGGCGAGGCGGAGCTCGGCTACCGAACACTGCGCGACACGATCGCCAGAATCTGGAGTCGTTCCGAACGTCGGAAGACCAGAGCGGATCTCTGGGCTCTTCGCGACGTGTCGTTCAACGTCGCCGAGGGGCAGGCGCTTGGGATCATCGGCCGCAACGGCGCGGGAAAGTCCACATTGCTCAAGATCCTGTCACGGATCACGGAACCGACTGGCGGTCGCGCGCGGTTGCGCGGCCCGGTCGCATCGTTGCTCGAGATCGGGACCGGATTCCACCCGGAGTTGACGGGCCGCGAGAACATCTTTCTCAGCGGAGCGATTCTGGGAATGAAGCGTGCGGAAGTGACGCGGGATCTCGACGCCATCGTGGCGTTCGCGGAGTTGGACAAGTTTCTGGACACGCCGGTCAAACGCTACTCGAGCGGGATGTACGTCCGTCTCGCATTCGCGGTCGCCGCTCACCTCACTCCAGACATCCTGATCGTCGATGAAGTGCTCGCCGTGGGCGACCACGCGTTCCAGAAGAAGTGCCTCCGCAAGATGGAGGATGTCTCCCACGGTGGCCGGACGATTCTCTTTGTCAGCCACAACATGCAGGCCATCCGCACCTTGTGCCAGTCGGCGATCTGGCTCGAAAATGGACGCGTACGGGAAGAAGGAACGAGTGACGCCGTTACCGAGCACTACATCATGGCTGGCGACGAGGAGCAGTCAGCCGAGGACATCCAGAAGTTCATCGCCCGCGTCCCGCCCGATCCCCTGTTCAAGCTCCTCAACCTGTCCGTCCGACAGCAGGGCATGCCGGCGACGTCCGTTCTCAGTGGAAGGCCGATCGACATCGAGGCGGAGTTCGAAACCTGTCAGGAATCCACAGGGGTGCATGTCTACATCCGGCTGTTCGATAACGACGGGACGATGCTGATCGAATCGATTCACAACGGCGCGGACACAGACATGCACCCTCTGAAGGCGGGGACCTGGCGGATCTCGGGGCAGATCCCCGCCGACATCCTCGCCCCGCGTCGCTACGCTCTTCACGTGGGGCTGGCCATAGCCCACGGGCGGTATTTGCTGCCGGAGCCCTACGTCGTCCGGCTCGACGTCACGGCTTCCGGCAGCGTCAACGCCCTCTATCCTGGCTACACCACTCCGGCCAGGCTCGCCCCGCTGTTTCCCTGGAAGATCGAGGAGGTCACCGGTTGAGATTCACAGCGCGCCATTTTTTTGCTTTCGGCAGTTCAGACGAATTGCTCGGCAGCAGTGGCATCAGCAGCCAGGACTCGTGGGACCGTCTGAGGCTGGACGAACGCGAAACTCATTTCTCCATCCCCATTTCCCGGCCTGACTGGCTTCGCTTGTGTGCCGGGACGTACTCGAGGGATGGTGCCGGGATGCCCGCTGAGAGGGCACGAGACATCATCGCCATCGTTCGAGACCTTGGCCTCAAAGGAGTCTGTTCGTTCGGCGTGGGCGGCGCCTACCTCGAATACAACATCAAGAAGGAAGCACCGGACCTCTTCCTCTCGTGCAGTGACTACACCTGCGGATCCATTGAGCGACTTCAGCAAGTCTTTACCGAATGCGACGAGATCAGGTGCCTCGATCTCGAGAAGGACGCCTTGCCGGTCCGCGAGGGCATGCTGTATCTGTTGAGTCGAATCGAAACAGAGTTTTCAAATCCGCGTTGGAAAGCTGTCTTTCGCCGGCTTTCCGAACAGGGCGCGGAGTACGTGCTGATGGTGCCGAACAACTATCTGACCCGCTCCCGGTTGTTCAGCGAGATCTCACAACGGATCAGAGGACGCCTGGCGGGAAAACCGCTTCGTTTCGCCGGTTACATGAGAACCCGTGATGCATTGCAAGCTCTCTGGGCAAGAGACTACCAACTCATCCGTTCCATGTCCGTCGGCCACAACGAGGGCTTGCTTCTCAAGGCTCGCAACCCGGGGCCTGCGTCCGCGAGGCGCTAGAATCGAGGACTGATGGCATTGATCTGTCGAATGTGCAAGAGCACCAGGTTGACGAGATTTCTCGACCTTGGCTTTACCCCGCCCGCAGACTCGTTTCTCCGGCGCGAGCAACTGTCAGAGCCGGAGACACACTACCCACTGCAGGTCTTTCTCTGTGAACAATGCGGCTTGTCGCAGCTTGGACATGTCGTTTCGCCAGAGGTTCTTTACCGTCACGACTATCCCTATGAGGCCTCCACCACAAGAACCGGCCGCGAGCACTGGGCCGAGTTCGCAAAGAGCGTCGCTGAGCGTTTCGACTTCCCCGCAGGCTCTCTGGCCGTAGATATTGGGAGCAACGTCGGAGTGCTCCTCAGTGAGTTTGCGACGCACGGATACAAGATTCTGGGCGTTGATCCCGCCAGCAACATCGTCCGGCTGGCGGAGCGGCGCGGCGTCGAGACTCTCGACGAGCTGTTCAGTCCTGACGTAGCCCGGCAAATCGAGCGCACCCGCGGGCGGGCCGCGGTGATCACCGCGACGAACGTCTTTGCTCACGTCGACGATCTGGACGCATTCATGGCCGGCATCGACAACCTGCTCGACGCCTCGGGCGTCTTTGTGGTCGAAGCGCCGTATTTCGTCAATCTACTGGCGGCTTGTGAATACGACACGATCTACCACGAACATCTTTCCTATCTTTCGGTGGCGCCGATGGCAGCCTTCCTCGAAAGAATCGGGTTCGAGCTGTTTGATGTCATCGAGCGGGACATCCACGGCGGATCCATCCGCATATTTGTGGGTCGTCGCAATGCGCACCCGGTGGACCCGCGTGTTCAGGCGGCCATCGCTCGCGAAGAGCAGGCCGGAGTGCGCGATGTCGCGCGCCTGGCCGAGTTCGCCGCCGCCGTCGAGGACAATCGAACTGCGCTCCGCAACCTCGTGTTCTCACTCAGGAGCGATGGGCATCGCGTCGCGGCCATCGGGGCACCGGCCAAGGGCATGACCCTCCTGAACTACTGCCGCATCGGCACGGAGTCGATCGATTTCGTCACCGAGAAGTCGACTCTCAAGATCGGTCGCTTCACTCCGGGAACGCACATACCCGTCGTCTCCGACGACGAGCTCCTCGCTCGTCAGCCAGGATATGGGCTGTTGCTGGCCTGGAACTTTGCGACCGAGATCATGAAGAACCTCGACGCTTATCATCAAAGAGGAGGACGGTTCATCATTCCGATTCCTCATCCGCGCATCCTCGACTGAGCGGTGCCGCTAACGAAAACATCAAGAAGAGGATGCATGCAAATCACCAGAATTGAGCCTGTCAGCAAGGATGACCGCGGAAGTATTGCGGACATTCTCATCCACGAGCCATTTGACGCCGCCACCGTCATCCACAGCCGGCGCGGTGCCGTGCGCGGAAACCATCTGCATAAGGACACCATCCAGTGGATCTATATCCTCTCCGGAAGAGTACTCGTAGCCGCGCAACGGGAAGGCTCTCCGCTCGAGGAAAGGGAAGTCGGCGTGGGGGAGTTGGTTCGGCACGACCCGCTCGAGGCGCATTCCGTCACCGCCCTCGACGACTCGACGTTCATCGTCCTGACCCGCGGGCCGCGCAGCGGAGACGACTACGAGCTCGATACATTCCGGCTCGAAACGCCCCTCCAGCGCCCCGGCCAGATACCGGCGACGAGCGGAAACGAATGAGCAAGTCCCCGGACCTCAGTCAGTTCGTCCCGGTGAGTGAGCCCCTCATCGGCGCTGCCACCGCGCGATATGTCATGGAGTGTGTTTCCTCGGGATGGATCTCTTCCGAAGGTCCATTCCTTCTGGAGTTCGAGAAGCGATGGGCCGCGTACTGCGGAGCCGAGTACGGCGTCGCAGTCTCGAACGGCACCGCCGCGCTCGAGATCGCCGTGCAGGCGCTCGATCTGCAGCCCGGGGATGAAGTGATCGTTCCCACGTTCACGATCATCTCGTGCTTGTTGGCCATTCTCGAAGCGGGCGGAACCCCCGTACTCGTCGACAGCGACCCTCTGACGTGGTGCCTGGACATCGATCAACTGGCCGATCGCATCACACCGCGGACTCGGGCAATCCTGCCGGTCCACATGTACGGTCATCCCGCCGAGATGGATACGATCCTGGATCTGGCCGATCGACACGGTCTCGACGTCGTCGAGGACGCAGCCGAAGCACACGGCGCCACATACAAGGGCCGCCGCGTGGGCGCCTTCGGCCGGCTCAGTTGCTTCAGCTTCTACGCCAACAAGATCATTACGACAGGCGAAGGCGGGATGGTGTTGTGCCGGAGCGAGGCCGACGCAGAGCGTCTCAGGACTCTCAGGAATCTCTGCTTTCGTAAAGAGCGCCGGTTCTGGCATACGGAGCTCGGGCACAATTTCAGGTTGACGAATCTGCAGGCAGCCGTTGGCCTCGCACAGGTCGAAAAAATCGACGAACATGTGGCCAGGAAGAAGGCCATCGCGAGCTATTACACCAGCCAGCTCGGAGGGCTGCCTGCTCTTCAGCTTCCCGTAGAGCTTCCCCACGTCAGCAACGTCTTCTGGATGTACGGAGTCGTGCTCAGTGATTCAGTACCGATGGATGCCAGGGAATTCGGTGACCGGCTTCGCGAGGCAGGGATCGATACCCGACCGTTCTTTCTGGGAATGCACGAGCAACCGGTGCTCCTCGAGCGCGGTCTGTTTCGTGATGAGCACTACCCGATCGCGGAACGTCTGGCCCGTCGTGGCCTCTACCTTCCAACCGGCCTGACCCTCACAGAGGACCAGATGTCGCGCGTTTGCGATGCCGTAAAGAGGATTGTCGGGTGAAGAGCCGCACGTTCGGCGAGACATACGCTGCGGCCTATGACCATCTCTATTCGCAAAAGGACTACGCAATCGAGTGCGACCTCGTCGAGATGTGCTTCGACCGATACCTCGGCGCTCGCCCCGAGTCACTGCTCGACCTCGGATGCGGTACCGGCGGCCACGCTCGTTTGCTGGCCAGCCGCGGATATCGCATCACAGCGGTCGACCAATCGCGCGAGATGCTGGAGATCGCCAGAGCAAAGTCAGCATCCAAGGCTGCTTCCTCCCAAGGTTCGGTCCAGTGGATCTGCGCGGACATCAGCGCCATGGGCCTCGGCGAGACGTTCGACGCGGCACTGCTGATGTTCGCGGTGATCGGATACTTCACGACGGACGAAGACGTCATCCGGGCATTCGCGAACATTCGCCGCCATCTCCGCGAAGGGGGCCTTCTCTGCTTCGACTTCTGGTATGGCCCGGCAGTTCTTGCAATCGGCCCATCCGATCGAACCGCCACGCTATCCACGCCGCAAGGCCCGCTCACCCGCCGGTCGACCTCGACCCTCTTTCCTGCACAACAGACCTGTCACGTGCGGTACGAGATGGAGGGTCCAACGCAGTCTTCTATTTCCGAGGTTCATGCCGTCCGCTATTTTTCTGCATCCGACATACAGTCTTCACTACAGGCGGCGGGGTTCGAGCTTCTGTCCCTCACAGCATTTCCATCTCTCGATCAGCCTTTGGACGAGTCGGCATGGAGTGCATTCTGTGTGGCCAGGGCGACTTGAAGTTCTACGAGTCAGGGCCATCCGACCGTGGATTCGTAGCGCGCCGCAAAACCCAACGTTTGATTCGGGACAGCTTTGCCCGAATCCAGAATTTGCGACTCTCCAGAAACTTGCTCAGGAACATGCTTCGGTGCAGACGCGCTCGCATCCGCGATCTCGCGCCGGCGATATCGCCGCTCGTGACTGACCCGTCGCCCGAGACCTCGAGCTCACCTGCCGCGTCGGGAACATCGGCGAGGCGCTCTTCGAGCAGTGCATGCCAAACCGAGGCGTGCTTCCTCGCGTAAGCGCTCCACGTGAGGTCCTTCACGCTATCCAGACGAATCTGCCTGCCGGCTGCGATCCCCCCCAGGATCTGAATGAGATCGTCTGCATTGCACACGGGGTGCGTGATTGCACCTGCCAGGTCGAGGTGAAAGCCCTGGGGCGTGATGATCGTCTTCACGCCGGCGGCCAGTGCGTCCAAGGTGCCCATCGAGCCCTCGTCCCAGCCGAGATAGAGGTAGTAATCGAACACAGGCAGTCGCCCGAGAATGTAGGCATATCCACTCTCGAGCCCATCGGACGGACCCGGTAGATCCACTTCCGCACCGGACTGCCGGAGAACCCTCGCGGTCTCCTCCCATCCTTGGCCGATGATCTCGAATCGAAATGCATCGAGGCGCATCGCCTCGGCGGCTTTCACGAGCGTGTTCTCATTCTTGCGGCCATCCGCAAACGTCTTGCTCGTGATTCCGATCACCACGCGTCGCGGCTGTACCAGACCGTCGTGGCCGGGCAGGATGAAGGTGAGACGTGCAGGATCGATCCCGTGCGCCACGAGCTCCGCCTTCGTCATGCGCGACATGCAGATGCCGGCGTCCAATATCCTCGGGATGCTCTCGCGGAGAATCTGAACCTTGACGGGATCGTCGACGTGCGTGATCAGCGCGGTATTCAGGGTCGGACCGGGGGTCCACTCCGCATTGAAGAATCCCGGCGCGCGATGGAGATAGCTCCACGGGTGGGTGAAGATCATCCAGTGATTGACGTCGGCGTCATCGCTGGGACCATCTCCGATCTCTGCGTCGACACCAAAAGCTCCCAGATTCTCGGCCAGCCGGGCGGCGATCTTTCCAACGATCCATTGCCGGTTGGCGGAGTCGATGACCAAGCGGACAGAGATTCTCGACATGCTTTCCATCAGCTTCTCATCCACGCCAGCGCACGGCGCGCCCACTTCCTGACCGGGTGAGGATGAGGCAACCAGGGATTGTGCCGTGAAAGGTCCCAGACTCCTTCCAGAGCACTCTCCGTATCCTCGGTCCAAAGTCGCAGTGGCCGCAAGGAGCGCAGCTCGGCGAAGAACGTTTCGTATCGGTCCACCATCCGAGGAATGGTCAGCGCGCTTCCCACCTCCGAAGCGGCTGCGCTCATCCTGATGATCTCTTCCGGCGTGAGCACGCTCAGAATCTCCGCCATCCTCGGCAGGTCATCGACGGGACACAGCCGGCAGGTCACGCCGTCGATGAACGCGGAGCGATCGAGTCCGGGAAGATCTGTACAGACCGGAACGCACCCGGCGGCGAGCGCCTCGATCACGCTGATCGAGAAACCTTCGTAGGTCGAGATGTTCAGGAGTACATCGTGCTCGAAATAGAAGTCGATGACCTCATCCGCCTGCACGTAACCCGCGAAACGAACATGCGCGAGAAGGTCAAGGCGCGCGAGGGCGTCTCTCAGCTCGGACTCCTGCGCCCCCTCTCCGACGATCGTCAACGTGAAGCGGCGGCCCGAAGACTTCAGCCTGGACAAGAGCGCCGGAAGCTCGAGGATTCTCTTCTGTTCCTGCACGAGACGCCCGACGTACAGGAGGCGCAGCTCGGAATCGGGCGGACGGCGCTCTCGCGCGTGTACTGCAGCGCCATAAGGGATGTAGCGAACCGGAAGTGTTCGGGCCGACGGCAGAGCCGTCTTGAATCGATCCAGCGCGGCGTCATTCGACGAGCTGATCCCGTCGAGCAATCCGGCATACGGTGCTCGCAGGTGAAAAAAACGATCATCGGGCGGGTTGATGTGGAACGTGTCGGTGATCGTGCAGTACGGTTTCAACCTGCGCAGCAGCGGAGCGGCGCCGGTTGCGAAATCCGTGCAGCCATTGATCGATAAGACAGTCGGGCGTAACGCAGCAACGTCGCGCGTCAGCCGTCGACAAACCTCTTCGCCAGGACTGTCGTTCATGTAGGCCGGATAGAAATCGGTCCAGTCGAGCAGTTGAATCGATTCCTGCTCGAACGCTGCCTTCAGCGGTCCGGAGAAGGATTGCACGGCGGCTACGCAAACCGTGCTGCCGCGCTGAACGGTGGTTCGCGCCAGATTGAGGAGGAACGTCTCGACGCCGCCGAGTCCGAACGGCGTGTACCAAATCCAGAGCTGACGATCTTCGACCGTCTCTGTCATCACGTTCGCTCACCGAGCTTGCGGGCCGGATTGCCCGCCCAGATCTCGTACGCGGGGACGTCACCTGTGACGACGCTGTTCGCACCGATGACCGCCCCGTCATGCACGACGACACCGGGGAGCACACACGTTCCGGCGCCGATCCAGACGTCGTTGCCCAGGATCACCTCCGGCGTGCTGGCAGTGGACGGCATGGATTGGATCAGCCGGTTCTTCTGCGTTTGGTGATTGCTCGTCACGATCGTACAGAACTGCGAGATGAGGCAGTTCGATCCGATCGACAATCGCGTTCCGCCGGTGACGCGCAGATTGTTGTATTGCCCGATCCAGGTACCAGCGCCAATCGCAATCGCGCCGTAACCGTTATGCGGATCGCCGAGAGTGACAATCGTTCCTTTCTCGATGGTCACGCCGTCGCCAAGCTGCAGTTCGCCGGCGCGCCAGTCCAGAATCTGCGCATCCTCGTGAATGCGCGCGCCCGGATAACGGGTCCGAACCTCCTGCAGTGCCATCTCGGCTGTACGCAGCTCACCCAGCCGGCGCACCAGGTGTGGATGCCGAAGCAACCAAATACCGCGCAGCAGATCTTTCAGGCCCAAGCGACACCTCTCGACAGCTGTTCTTTCTCGCGTCGCGGAATCGCTTCCGCGGTTGCGTCCTCCACGCTGGCAACGAGAGCATCCGGCCAGGAGTAGTGAAGCGGCCATTCGCTTGCGTCGGTGTGCGGGAAGCGGCGGCCGAGCAACGCGCGCAAACGCTCCGCGGCGGTCGGACCGATCAACCTCGTCAGCCGTCCCGCAACGGGCGTGAGCGGCGGCACCGAGGCGCGGAGCGGACTGCCTGCGATCGTTTGTTCCAGGACGCGCGCGAACGCGTTACCCATGCCCTCCAGGCTGTGCTCCGTCTCCGCCGCGCTTCGTGCGCTCCGGGCCAGACTCTCCATCGCGCTGCGATTCCTGTCCAGCCACGCGATCGAGTCCGCGGCCGCACTGACGTTGCCCGTCGGAAACACAAGGGCCGTCTCCTCGTGCCGAAGCAGGCCTTGCAAAGATCGTCCGCGAAAATCCGAGGTCACCGGTACGACGCCATGCACCATCGCTTCCATCAACACGTTGGGAACACCTTCCGAAGGAGAAAACAGGAGACACACATCGAGACGAGGATAGATGCGTTCGTACAACTGATCGGTCGTCACGGCAGGAACGACGGTCACGCGCGTCCGCCAGGGCTCGAGGCCTCGCATCATGGGCTCCGCAAGCTCACCCTCACCGACCACCGTGACGCTGTAATCGACGCTTCGCGCGTCGAGCTCGATCAACAGATCGATGAGGTCGAGCGGCCGCTTGACGCTGTCGAGCCGTCCAATGAGTCCGATCCGCAAAGGTGCGGCCGGGTTGCTCACTGCAATCTCGCGTGCCCGAGGAATGCCCGAAGGCACATAGTGAATGCGCTCCTCCGGGATTTCACAAACGTCATGGAGCACATGCGCAGTGAGCTTACTGACCGCGAATGTCTGATCGAGCACCGGCGCGTAGTATCTCAATGGGAGCAGCACCTGCGTATTGATCCCGTAAAGCCCGCCGAGCAGGCGTACGTCCGAGCCACGCGATTTCAGGCCAACGACTGCCTCGAACGTGTCGATCATCATGCCCGGCACCACCACACTGGCGCCGGTCTTCTTGATGGCGCGGCGGATCGCCAGTTGGCGCCCGTCGCTGGTTCCGCTGCGACCGTCGAGAATGATCGTCTCCAGATGCGGGTAGGCCGCGGTGAATGCTCCCGGATCGTGGAACCGCGCTCCCCAGGCCAATCCGAAGACGGCTCGCCACCCGTGCGCCGCCAACAGAGGCGCCAGCCGCGCCTGACGAGTTTCCACGCCACCCACCACATTGGCTGTCCTCATCGTGAATAGAACCGTGCGCATGGCTTTCAATCCGCCGGCAAGTGCGTGGCCGGCTGCAACGGATTGCCCCACTCCATCGTTCGCAACCGCTCGATCCTCGTCTCCGCAGGAATGCTCAAGAGCGCCTGGTATCTCTGCAATCCGGGCGCGGCATTTCCGATCAGCTTCCCGCTTTGCGGAGCATGCCAGAGATGAATGAAAGGCAAGTAACCGAAGGCATAGACGAGACCTCTCGCTTCCGCGCGCTCCCAGAATTCGTTGTCCTCGCCACCCCAGCCGACAAATGACTCGTCGAAGCCACCGATATCGAGGAAAGCGTCGCGGGCCACAACAACCGAGGCGCCCTGTAAGTTCTGAACGATTCTGCACTGGCGTTGCATCGACAGCTCTCCGGAGGAGAAAAATGCAGCCGTGTCCTCCTCGCCAAGATAGAACGTGAAGCGCTTGAGCTCGAGGAACGACGATCCCTCCCGCACGCGCTGCAGCGCCTCGGCCGCATAGCCTGTCGGGCAGAGCATGTCATTGTCGTGAAGCACGAGCACCGTTCCGCGCGCCAGCCGTGCTCCGACATTCAGCGTCCACGAGCGGTTGTAGTCGTATCCGGCCGACGGGATGGAAGTGTGGACATAGCGCACCCATCGCGGTAGCAGCGTCTCGATCTCTCTTTCGCTCGACTGCTCCACGACGATGCATTCCACTGCCGCGTCGCGTTGCCCGGCGAGGCTCCTTAAGGTCGCCAGGAGATGCGGGAGACGCGAGAGACCGCGGTGACCGATCACGAACGACACATCAGGACTCGACGAATGTTCCGGCGCGTCACGCAACGCGATCGGCCAGTCGGAAAACGCGCGACGCATCAACCGCGCCGAGGTGCTGGGAAAGACTTTGGTGATGTGCAGATCGGTGGTGAATCGCCACTCGCAACGCGCACCGCGTCCGTCGATGCTCAGCCTCTCATCACGGTTGCGCATGGCAATCCAGGGCCTGTTCAACTTCCTGTACGCACCCCAACCGCGCAGCGCCAGCTCGTACCGCGGCCAGTCATGGACGATTGCGCCGAGGCGCGTACGAAGGTTCATCGACGCCAAGTGTAACGACCGATCGAGGTGGAATGGACTTCGTGTGAGCACGACGCGACGGAAGGTCCTCGAATGAGATGGTGGACAGCCTTCAGGCTCCGCAAAGTATCCTTCTACTGTGGAGCCCGGCCTCGTCACAACGATCATCCCCGTCTTCAATCGCGCACCGATGCTGCGCGAGGCGGTGGCCAGCGCTCTCGCGCAAACGTATCGGCCGATCGAGCTGATCATCGTCGACGACGGCTCGACGGATGACACGGGCGCTGTTGCTGACACCATCGCCGCGGAACATCCCGACATCGTTCGCGTGATCCATCAGGAAAACGCGGGCGTCGGGCCGGCACGCGAGGCGGGGCGGCTGGCGGCAAGCGGCGAGTTCATCCAGCATCTCGACAGCGATGACCTGCTCTGTCCCCGCAAATTCGAAATGCAGGTGGCGGGCTTGCGCGCCCATCCTGAATGCGGTGCGTCGTACGGATGGACGCGCGAACATCTGCCGGACGGGCGATTGATCGACACGCCGGGACGGCGCACCGGCGAGCGCATCGAGACGATGTTTCCGGCCATGCTGCAGTCGCGGTGGTGGCAAACGACGACGCCGCTCTATCGCGCGTCCGTCATTCATCGCGCCGGCGCCTGGCTGCCGCTGCGCAACGAGGAGGACTGGGAGTACGACGCGCGCATCGCGTCCCTCAGCGTACCACTGCACTTTTGCCAGGACTGGGTCTCCGAGATGCGCCACCATCGCCGCGGGCGCCTCTCCGATTTCAGCATGAAGCCGGAGGTACTCCGCGACCGCGCCCGCGCGCACGCGCTCATCCTCGAACATGCCTGGCGCGCAGGCATCGGTGCGGATGCGCCGGAGATGAAGCACTTCGCGCGCGAGCTTTTTCTGCTGGCCCGGCAGTGCGGCGATGCCGGTCTGCCGGAGGAATCGAAGATGCTGTTTCTCCTGGCGCGCGACGCCTCGGGGCCGGATCGCGATCGCATCCAGTTCCGCCTCTATGCCGCGGCGACGCGCGTTCTCGGATGGACGCTCATGGGCAGGATCTCGTGTCTCTCGGACCACCTGCGATGAAGCTCTCCGTCGTGATGGCGGTGCTCAACGGAGCGGACGCGCTCGCTGCCACTCTCGATAGCATTCTCGGACAGACCGAGCGCGACTTCGAGCTCATCGTCGTCGACGACGGCTCGACTGATGCCACTCCTTCCATCCTCGCCGAATATGCCGCACGCGATGCGCGAATCCGTGTGATCGCACAAGAGAATGCCGGCCTCACGCGCGCGCTGATCCGCGGCTGTTCCGAGGCGCGTGCGGACATCATCGCGCGCCACGACTGCGGCGACCACTCGCATCCGGAGCGATTCGCGCGGCAGCTCGCGCTGCTGGCGAACGGTGCGGCGGTGGTTTCGTGTGCCGCGCGCTTTGTCGATCCGGACGGCGATTTGTTGTACGTCTCGGGTGCGGACGGCGAGGAGGTGCGGCGCAGCCTGCTCTCTGACGACGCGTCGCGCATCCACGCGCTGCCGCATCACGGCTCGGCGATGTTCCGGCGCGATGCGTATGAAACAGCGGGCGGCTACCGCGCCGAGTTTCGCGTGGCGCAGGATCTCGATCTCTGGATCCGCATCGCGCGCGACGGAGGGACGTTCGCCATAGCGGATGAAGTGCTGTACGACGCCACGGTCGAACCGCGCAGCATCAGCGGCAGCGCGCGAGATGCACAGGTACGATTGACCGCGATTGCCGTCTCCTTGCGCGACGGACATGGCTCGCTCGCCGAGGCCGCCGCGGTCACTCCCCTGCCGATCACCCCGCGCGGCGAAGCCGCGGCGCTCTACTTCATCGGCAAATGCCTGTTGCAGCAACGCAATCCCAAAGGCCGTCGCTACCTGCGAGAAACGATTCGACGCGATCCCCTGCACTGGCGCGCGTGGCTGTCGCTACTTGGAGTGCGGTAGTCGCATGTCGCTCCGCGCCGCAGCGCTTTGGAGTGCGGCGGCTCTGCTGCCGCTTTCGGTAGCGCGGGCAAGTACGGCTCCGTCGCACGTTACCGAAAGCGGTGGCAAGCCGACCGCACTCCAAAGCGCGCGGCGCGGAGACTAAGAACGACCCCGTCTCATCGAAGTGGCCGGAACGGCCGCAGATCGGGTGGGAGATGGAAGTCGATGGGGATGGACTGGATCAGACATTCGTCGGTCACGCAGTCGAGATCGAGCTGCCGCGGATCTTCGGTGAATGCCTTGGCGCGCGAGCGGGCGTAGTGCGCGCGGATGGAAGGGGCGCCGTATTGCAGCAGGGCCACGTTCATCACCCGATTCCGATCGTTGGTCTCGGGAAGGGGACGCATGAAGAGGAACACCGCCACGCTGGCGAGCGCGATCGTGGCGGTCGCGTAAACCTGGGCTCGCGGCGCGAGCAGGATCGTGATCGAGCGCGCGGCGATCGTCATCAGCGCGGCCAGGAAGATCAGCAGGTAGCCCCACGCCCCGAGGTGGTTGAGCGCGAAGAAGAGGGCGGCCGGGAGAATCCATAGTCCGAGAAAGATCCAGCGTTCTTTGTCGATACTTTCTCGGACGCGTTTTCTCAGCGCCAGGAGCACGAAAGGCGTAGCCAGTCCCACAGCCAGGGTCGCATAGAACCCGAGCTTCACGGTCTGGTACCAAATCATCCGCAGCGCGTTCGTCGCGGACGCCTTTTGCACCTCGATCGGTGCGTCGGGCGCAGGCGGAGACACTTCGTTCCACATGGCCACCGCGAGCTCGAACAACGGGAAGTGAAAGCGCGCCGCCGACTCCTCGTACTGCACTTTCCCGAACACGCTCGAGTCGTAGTACTGATCCATCGCTCCCGCCAGCTTGTACACGCTCTCGATGTAGCCCCGGCGATGCTGATCCCAGTATTTCGCCAGGCGGTCCGCGTTCGGCACCGACCAGATCGAGACCGTGAGCGCGAGCACCACGATGGCCACGCCGCGCTGCCACCAGCGCGGCGCCGCGCGCCAGACGATGAAGAGCCAGAGCGGAAACAGGAAGGTGAGCGTGGTCTGCCGCACCGATCCGCCGATGGCGTAAACGATCGTGTGAAAGAGCAACCAGCGGAACGAGCGACGCTGCACCGCCATCCATCCCGTCAGCGCCGCTCCGGTCGCAAACGCACCCTCGGCAGCGTAGCTGAGCGCGAGCGTGGAGAAATACGTTGCATCGAGGCTGGTCGCGTAGAGCACCGCGGCGATGATGCCCGTCCGCCGATCGAACATCGTCCGGCCGGCGAGATACGTGAGCGCCGTGGCCGCGCCCGTGCTGAGGATGTTCACCACCGCGAATGCGAGTGCGACGTTCCCGGCGAAGTAGTACGCGATCCGCGACAGCGTGCAGAAGCCGATGAAGCCGGGCGGATGCGCGGTCAAGGTGTAGAGCGCGCCCGCCGCAAGTCCGTACGAGTCGCCATGAAAAATCTGCGTGGGCCGGAACGGAATGCGCACGATCGCGGACGCAAGGAACAACCCGATCGCAATGGCGAGATCGCTGTGCCGTTTCACGCGCGCATTCTACTGATGATGCTTGCGATTTCGTCGCCGATCGCGGTCCATCCGTAACGCGGAAGGACGGAGTCGTGCGCACGCGACGCCAGCGACATCCGGAACGACTCATCGCGCGCCAGCCTTGTGATCGCATCCGCGAGCGCGCGCGGACCGGTAGGCGGAACGAGCAATCCGTTCTCGCCGTCATGAACGACGGCACGCAGAGCATCGATGCTCGTTCCGATGACGGGCAGTCCGCACGCCAGCGCCTCGAGCACGACCAGCGCGAACGCTTCATTCAGCGTGGCCGTGACGAAGAGGTCGTGATCGCCATAGAGCGCTCCGAGCGATGCGCGCGGAACAGCGCCCGGGAAACGAACGCGCGGAAGATCCGCGGCGGCGGCGCGCAGGTCTGCTTCCAGCGGGCCGCTTCCGGCGATCGTGAGCTCGTAGTCGACATCGGAATCGAGCAGCCGGCACGCGGCGAGGAGATGCTCGATCCCTTTCTCGACGGACAGCCTCCCGACGCTGATCATGCGCAACGCTCCCGATCGTGGGCGCGGACTCGGCGCGGCTTCGATGCCGAGGTCGTGCAGATCGATTCCATTCGGCACGACTGCCACATTGCGAGCGCCTCGCTCCCGGGCCATCTCCGCGAGATACGGCGCGAGCGCGAAGACGACGTCCGCCGACGCATACGCACGCGGCGCGATCCAGCGATAGAACGCGGTCAGCCGCGCGTCGTACGTCCCCTTCGGCCGCGCGAAGATGTCGCCGTGGACGAAGAACCCGAATGGAATGCCGAGTCCTCGCGCGCCGAGGTGAGACGCGCTGTGTGCGTGGGCAAGAATGAAATCGACGGAAGGCAGCGACCGCAACACGCGCCGAGCGACGCGCGCGAATGCGATCTCGTCCGGCACGTGCCGAAAGCGCCGCAACACGTTCAGGTTCGGCACACGCACGAGCTTTTGTTCGGCCCAGGACGCGTCATCAGGAAACGAGTCGGAGACGAGCGTGATCCGCGCATGGCGCGTCAGCTCGCGAGCCTGCCGCAACGCGATCGAGGCCACCGCACCCGGTGCGCCGAGGCCGCGGCAGAGGATGGCGATGTGCATGCTCAACGATAACCGAGTAGGCAGTTTGCAGTAGGCAGTAGGCAGTTTGCAGTAGGCAGTAGGC